>NZ_CP037922.1:4550000-4728901 GCF_004355185.1 Hymenobacter radiodurans | reverse complement strand
CTGCTCGTGGGGCCGCTGTTTGGCTTCACACTGACCATTCTGCTCATGTTTATTCTGCGCCGTTTTGTGCGCAACAAGGCTATCTTCCGCGAGCCTCACAAGCGCAAGCCCCCACCCTCTGGATTCGCCTTATTCTGATTGTGACCTGTACACTGGTAAGCTTTTTCCACGGTTCCAACGATGGTCAGAAAGGCGTAGGGCTTATTATGCTGATTCTGATTGGCATTGTACCTACGTTTTTTGCCCTCAACGACGACCTGAAACCCATTGGACATGCGCGCCTCCCTAGCCCGCGTAGAACAAGTGGTGCAGAAGTGGACGCAAACGCGCTGAGCGCCGAAGACCGCAAAACCTTAGTGGATATTCAAACGCAAACGGCTGCCCTCGACAACGTATTGTGGGTAAACCAGCGTGCGCGAACTGCCCCAGAACGCGCGCTTCGAGATTCGTAAAGCATCCTGCTACTGGACAATCGTACGAAAAAACTCCTGGACAGTAAGCAGCTTTCACTGAGCAGCGCCGACCAAGCTACCTATAAAGCTGGCATTACTGATCTGCGCACCTACACCGATTATGCTCCTTGGTGGGTGCTGCTTATGGTGTCTACTTCCCTAGGTATCGGTACGATGGTAGGCTGGCAGCGCATCGTCAAAACCATTGGTGAGCGCATCGGTAAGGAACACCTAACCTATGCGCAGGGCGCCTCTTCCGAACTGGTCGCGGCCACCATGATTGGGGTATCCACGGCTATCGGTTTGCCTAGTTCCACTACCCACGTTCTGTCATCGGCCATTGCCGGATCCATGGTAGCCAACCGGGGCGTAAAGAACCTGAACCCTCAGATGGTGCGCAACATTGCACTGGCCTGGGTACTCACGCTGCCTGTAACTATGGTAATGTCAGGAGCCCTGTTCTTGTTCTTCCGAGCTATCCTGTAAGGTTGAGTCCTTCTTGATTAGAGCCAAAAAAGCCACCCTGATTAAGGGTGGCTTTTTTGGCTCTAACGCATTTTGTAAATAAATGTGGAAAAGCTATTGGGGGGCTTTTTTCACTGGTGTTGGTGAGTAAAGTATCGAATTAATAGGTAGTTATCCACTTTTCCACAGGTAAAAACGAGTGTATTGTGGATAACTACACCCTAGCTCGGCCACTGTACTTCCAGATGTCGGATATGAACACGCCAAAGTTGACAAACTGCAGCTCGTCCTCATCGAAGTATAAGTCAATCATTTCCTTCTCATAAGAGAGGCGTACTTCGCCGGTTTCCATACGCTCCGTTTCCGGATTAGTATAGCCATGCCGACTCATAAGCTCCTCGATGGCAGCCTGGCTTTTGCCTGAATTGGCTCCCCGAACAAGCGTAAGCCGGATGGTCCGTTCGATGCAGCTGAGGCGATAGTCGTCTTCGCGTCGAAGTAAAGCGAGTAGCCCTCCTCTAAGTAGTTCCAAGCTTGATGCTCGAACTCATCGTCATCCTCCGACTCTTCAATTTCTTCGGGCTCACCATCAGGGCGCGCACCTCGTCCATGGAGGCTCCAACTTCAGAGGACCATGCGGTGCCAGGGTGATTTCGTTTTCTTCCATGCTGGTTGGTTGGTCAGGCTTAATCATAGCCGTAGGGTGAGGTCTAAGTTTAGATAAAGGTAGGAATCTGTGGCTCACTTGCCGTAGCGAGCCTGAAATTCGGCGCGCTGCCGTTCGTATTCGGGGTCGTGTTGGGCCTGATCCATTTCTGTTTGAAGATGGCGGCAGCGGCCGCTTTCTCGGGTCTTCGGGGCGCGAGGCAGCTCGGCGCGGCCGTGGGCACCGCTCTGACCTTTCTTATCATCAGGCACCGGCCATCATACTTTTCCCGCCTTATGATTGGCATAGCGACGGGCCCGGGTAAAGCCATTTGTAGAAACTTGCGCGCCATATCGGCCCCAACAAAGTCGTTGCTTTTCAAATAGCCTTGAAAGAGCTCGTAGATCCGTTCCGATGACTCCTGCGCTATTTCAGGCGTACGGAAGCGCCAGTGCGGCAGTATTTCCGATTTATAGGGCTCTACCAGCAGCACACCTTGCTCACCCTTGCCCACACGGTAAAGCTCTGGCCGTTGCCGAAAATCCACTTTTTTAAAATCGAGCGAGTAATCAAAGGGCATGGCGCCTTACAAAAGCTGAACTGCTTTATACGCGAGATGCCGCGAATTGTGTTGGGGGGCTTTTTTGCGAAACGCCCGGTTTATCCACAGGGTTAATAACTTTTTAAAAGAAATTTTAAGAAATATTTTTTAATCCCCACCATTAGGGCTGTGCATAAGTTGATAAGATTTCAGAGTTATAAACAGTGCTGAAAACTTGTGTACAAGCTTGGGCTTATGCACCAGCTATCAACAGGGTATGTGGATTGTAACTAATTGATTGAAAGTAAAATATCGTCTTTATTCACAATCCACGACGTTATCCACGAATTCACAATTCACATGAAACCAGCAGTGTGGATTAGGTCTTTTCTGCGGAGAAGTTGTCCACCCTTATCCACAGCCGAACTGTGCTGTGTTGGCATCTACACCCACAAAAAAACTTGTCCGCAATTTCTCCACGAGTTATCCCCACGTTACGCCCATATTATCCACAGATTACGAGCGCTGGAGTAAGCCCGTGGATAACCCCGTGTATAGCTTGTGGAAAACCATAAAAAAGCCCCCCCAGCGCGCCCAGAAGTGTATTTGCGCTGTGTGGATAGCGTTTTCAATCATTCGGGAGCCTGTGGGAAATAGCTATGATGCGGGCGCGCAGGTTGTGGTAGCACTAGCAAGCCAAACCCGCATACTTCAGTAAGAAGAGTTTCTATTGCACCAAGTCCGGCAGCTTGCGGACAGCTATGAATTGCGCTGAGCCCGGAAGCGCACTACATACGTCTGTGCTAGATACTGCCGGGCAGGCAGGTACCAAAATAAGGATGATTGGTACGAAAAGGCCCTTTTCTAAAAGGTGATATTTTCCTCCTGCTCCAGTTAGCGCGTACGTCCAGCTTTTTGGGGAAGAGATAAACCGGCTCGGCAGGCTGCTTAAACTGCGGGTCGCCGCCATACCAACTGCCATTTGCATCGGCATCAATCAGAACGCGGATTTGATACGAGCCGGGAGCAATATTGCTGAATACATAGCGGTTTTTCGGACTATCAAGCACGGCTATTGGCTGAAAGGTGTCGTTGATCAGCTGAATCTGGTAGCGCGTGAATTTGGTTTGGATAGCTCCGGAGAGTGTGCCGGAAGGCGACTGCTCAGAAATACGCAGCCGCAGTGGCCGCAGCCCCAACGACTGACCCGTAACGCTGGCAATAGCGGTACTATCGAGGATGATGGTAGCCGTTTTGCGGGCCTTAAAATTCGGTCTGATGGTCAACCGGACGCGGTCGGGGCTGAGCGTACCATCCTGGGGCAGGCGAAGCGGCCGGCGGGCTGTGGAATCTTCTACCAGCGTACCAAAAGACTGATTGGGGGGCAAAATAACCGGCTCAGTAAACACAAATTGAACCTGTCCCTGAAAATACACTTCCCGCGGATTACCTTCCACGGTATAAGCTGGTCCGCGCCGGGCCGGGGCGTTACCCTGAAATCGCACGTTAATTGTATCACGGCCTACGTTGCCCACACTGTCGGTGGCAGATAGCAGATAGCGGCCCTCGCTGACGGCCTTCGTTTTGTAAACCACCACTGATCTGCCCTGATCGGCAACCTGCAGCGCATTGTTAAGCTGCGCCACGGCCTCTGGCGCAGTTGCAGAGCCACCAGGCAAAGGGGCCAGCGAGGCCTGACGGACGCCCTCGTTGTAGCTTACTTTAAATTGCGTGGGCGAGCCCTGCCGGCCGGTAGCCAAGGGGCGCCGGGCATCTGGGCGCACCAGCACGAGCGCAATCGAGTCAAGGCCGGGTGCCACCGTAACCAACTCGGGCAGGTAGGCTATCCTCTCCCCTTCCTCGTAGCGGCGGGTGTTATTCTTGTCTTGCAAAGCGAACAAACGATAGCGGCCCTCCCGCAAATTTTGGAAAGAATACTGCCCATTTTTAGCGGTGCGCGCCAGATAGTAAGGCTTGCCCCGACGAATATTAGCGGTATCAGCCTCGGGGTAAAGAATAACTGAAATGTCCTCGGCCGTTCGCTTGGTGAGCAGGTCCGTCACGCGCCCGAATACCCGACCCGAATCCAACGTGGCACCCGTACTGAAGCTCAGCATCACGTTGGGCGCTACGTTGTTCTCCGTAATATCCGTAACGGCGGTACCGAAGTTGAACGAGTAAGTCGTGTTTTTATCAAAGGGCTGCTCGAAGGTGAGCGTGATGCCACCTTTGTCTTCGCGCACCTGATATTTATTCTCCTCCGGAATGACGGGCGCGATAATGAGGTTCTTCTGCAAGTCCTTCAGCTGCACAGTCTCCGAAAACTCCAGACGAATACTGCGTTGCGACACGTTGCGGGCTCCTTGCTCCGGGGAAGTACGCACCAGCTTCGGCGGGGTCAAATCTTTAGCTCCGCCCTCCGGTGAACCAACGGACGCACAGCCACTCATTGCTACTCCAATTCCTAATAAAAACAGCAAACGAGGGCGCACGGACATTAATGAGTATTTAGTGATTTAGTGAAACGGCCAGCTCACCGTTTAGCAGCTACGTAAATTAAGCTGGAATATTGCCCTTCATGCTCGGCTGCGTATTGATTGGACTTGTAGCCGGCTTTTAATACGCTCAATAACCCTCCCTTACGCTCGGCGCGGTGCTTTTCGCTGAGCATGCTCACGTAGTAAGCATCCAGGGGAAGCGGCAACGTTTCGCGAACCACGAGCTTATGCTTTTTAAGCAACTGAGTCATGGTTTTGGGGCTGAAATGATACAAGTGACGCGGCACGTCATAGGCCGCCCAGTCTTGGCGGTAATGCTGGGCGTCGAAGCTCTCCACGTTGGGCACCGCAATTACCAGCACGCCATCGGGCTTCAGTAAGCTGATAAGCTGCTTGAGCGTGGCGGTCAGCTCGTGCACATGTTCGAGCACGTGCCAGAGCGTAATGGCATCGAACGACTCGGCAGAAAAGCCCCCAGATCGTTTGTGCCAATAGACTGACCTACGCGCCGTGCGGCTTCTTCGCGGGCCCGCGTATTGGGCTCCACACCGGCTACCTGCCAGCCATTAGACTTACAAGCCGCCAGAAAATGACCGGTGCCGCAGCCGTAATCCAATACTTTTCCTTTGCGGGGGGCTTTTTTATTCAGCAACGCCACCTTGCGCCGCATGGTAAAAACCGTGCGACTTTGTAAGCTTGGTTGATGACACCCTGAGCGCCGCTGTTGTGCGACACGTACTCGTCCGACTCGTAGTAGCGCCCAATATCAGCTGGGCCGGGCCGTGGATTGGTGAACTGAAAGCCGCAGCTCTCGCACTGCACAATGGCAAAGCTTTCTTTGCTTACCGACTTATCTTCTACTACCAGCTTGTTGCGAAACTCGCTTTTGCCGCACACCGGGCAGGCTGACAGACGTTCGTAGGACACAGATTGAAATTTTGAATGCTCGGTTTTAACTGTGAAATAGCTTGTAGACTGCGTTAATTAAGTATTTCTACCATAAACGCAGTTTACAGGCCTCATTCCGCACTCAAAATTCAGCATTACTTTCCTAAGTAGACCATCAAGACCGAAATATCCGCTGGCGACACGCCACTAATGCGCGCAGCTTGGCCAATCGTTTCGGGTTGTACGCGTAGGAGCTTCTCACGCGCCTCATGCGACAAAGCCGGCATCTGCTTGTAATCCAAGCGGCCTTGAATCACGAAGTTTTCCAGCTCACCCACGCGGGCAGCCTGCAAGTGTTCCTTCTGAATATAAGATTCGTACTTGATGGCAATAGTAGCCTGCTCCAAGCTGTCCGCTTGATATTGACCCAACTCCAGTGCGAAAGTCGGAAGGTGACGCGTAAGGTGCTCCAACTCCACATTGGGACGGCGAAGTAGGTTTACGGCCCGCGTTTTCTCGCTGATAGTAGCCGAACCTAGTTCCGTGAGCAGCCCGTTTATCTCGGTTGGCTCAATGGATTTCTTCTGCAGATATTCTATAATCTCCGCTGTCTCACGCTGCTTTTGCTCCACCCGCTGCATGCGCTCCTCCGAGGCCAAGCCGAGCGCATAGCCCATCGGTGTAAGGCGCAAATCGGCGTTGTCCTGGCGCAGCACAATGCGGTGCTCGGCACGTGAGGTAAACATGCGGTATGGCTCGTCGGTGCCTTTGTTCACAAGGTCGTCGATGAGCACACCGATATACGCCTCACTCCTTTTCAGCACAAACGGCTGCTTGCCGTGGACGCGGTTGTGGGCATTAATACCCGCCATTAGGCCTTGGCAGGCAGCTTCCTCGTAGCCCGTGGTGCCATTGATCTGGCCCGCGAAATAGAGGTTGCGCACGCGCTTCGTTTCCAGCGTCAGATTGAGTTGGGTAGGCGGGAAAAAGTCGTACTCAATTGCATAGCCAGGCCGGAACATCTTGGCATTCTCAAAGCCTGCAATCTTACGCAACGCCCGGTACTGCACGTCTTCCGGCAACGAGCTGCTGAAACCGTTGATGTACATTTCCACCGTGCTGCTGCCCTCCGGCTCCACAAAAATCTGGTGGCGATCCTTGTCGGCGAAGCGGTTGATTTTGTCCTCTACCGACGGGCAATAACGCGGCCCCAAACCCTTAATGCGACCCTGAAACATGGGCGACTTCTCGAAGCCCGTGCGCAAGATTTCGTGCACCTCAGGGTTGGTATACGTGATATAGCACGGCCGCTGCTTGACCAGCGTAGGCGTGTCGAGGTAAGAGAACCGGCCGGGTATTTCGTCGCCGGGCTGCTCTTCCATTTTGGAGTAATCCAGGGAGCGGCCATCCACGCGGGGCGGCGTACCAGTTTTCATGCGGCCGGCTTCAAAGCCTAGCTCCAACAACTGCTCCGTCAGGCCAGAGCTAGCTTTCTCAGCTGCTCGGCCACCGCCGAACTGCTTTTCGCCAATATGTATCAGACCGTTGAGGAAGGTACCGTTAGTAAGCACCACAGCCTTGCCACGAAACTCCACACCCAAGGCAGTTCGGATACCTACAATGGTGTCATTTTCCACCACTAATCCTGTCACAGCTTCTTGCCAGAAGTCCACGTTGAGCGTTTGTTCCAAGGTCAGGCGCCACTCTTCAGCAAAGCGCATCCGGTCGCTTTGGGCGCGCGGGCTCCACATGGCTGGTCCTTTCGACCGGTTCAGCATCCGAAACTGAATCATGGTCTTGTCGGTCACGATGCCACTTTGTCCCCCAAGCGCGTCCACTTCGCGCAGAATTTGCCCCTTAGCCACCCCGCCCATCGCCGGATTGCACGACATCTGGGCGATAGTGTTCATGTTCATGGTTACGAGCAGCACCTTGGAGCCAAGGTTAGCGGCAGCAGCGGCGGCTTCGCAACCCGCGTGGCCGGCACCTACTACAATAACATCGTAATCTTCTTGCTGAAACATGGCTGGGGGGCTTTTTTTGCTGTCATACTAACAGCAAAGCGCTTATAAGTAAAAGGCAGACGACAACCTATCCATCGTTGCTGCCTGACTGCTAGATTGGATTGCACAACGACGAATGCGCCCTCGTACGTTCCTGAAAACCAAAAAACCGCCGCCGTTCAAAACGGCCTGCGGTTTTCTGATAATTTCTTAGAAAAGAGAAGAGGCAACGTGCTCAGAACGTGCGCAAAGATAGGCAGTAATCCTCTTTTTTGCGCATGGCCGTCTGGCTCAACAGGTCTTTGTCTTGATAGCCCAATAAGTGCAACATGCCATGAATCATGACGCGGTGGAGCTCATCGCAGAAGGGTACGCCTAGTTGCTCAGCATTTTCACGGACCCGCTCCACACTAATGAAAATATCGCCTTCAATGATATCCGAGATATCGGCGTTGTCGAAGGTAATAACGTCGGTATAGGTGTCGTGGTCCAGGTACTCTACGTTCACCCGGTGGAGGTACTCGTCGGAACAGAAAATGTAAGTAAGCTGCACGATTTCGTGCTCGTGTACCTCAGCGATGCGCTCTATCCAGCTGGTCAGCGCTTCAGCCTCAGCTAGTTCGAACTCTACGTCTTCAACTATAAACTCAATGCCGTGTACCTCGTGCGACTGCTCGGGCAGGCCGTTATTCATTTCGTCCTCGGTACCGGGCGGGTGTTGGTTCATGCCGCGTTATGATCGGAAGATAAGGAATCAGAGCCCGACGCTTCCAAATCGGAAGTAGGGGCTAAAAGAAAGGTAAGCTGCACATTACGTCCATCTTTCTGAAATTCCACTTCGTCGGCGAGGTGGCGAATCAGGAAAATGCCTCTTCCCCTGGGTTTTCCAGGTTTTCAGGAGCGGTAGGGTCAATAAGATTGGTAAAATCGAAGCCATCACCCTGATCTTCTACTTCAAATTTGATCCGATCCGGGGCTACTTGCAGCGACAGGTACACGTTTTTGTCCTTGTCGAATTTGTTGCCGTGACGAATGGCATTATTAACGGCTTCCGTAACGGCTACCATAATATTACCATAGATATCATCCTCAATATCAAAGGTATCCTTCGAATTGTCGATGAAGCTTTCTACCACGCGAATATTCTCAACGAGCGAAGGAATCTGTATTTTAACCTGCTTCATAGTAAAAGTAAGAGGGAGGGCAGCAGCAGTAAAAGTAGCGATGAGCTACTTCATTTTCTGAAAATATTCACTTACCTCGCGTTGATAGTAAGGCGTGAGGGCGGGTGGTACCGTACGAAGTAGCTCGGTTTGCCGCTCTTTTTGCCGCTTATATTGATCAAAAGCGGGTGGAAAAACGGGTGGCTTCGCTTGAGCTGTTTGTGCTTCACGCTTGTCATCCAGGTCCCGCTCCCGGGCCGATTTCTCGGCTTCCAGCAAGCGAGTCAGGATTTGGCGCTGCCGCATAACAGTTTCCTCCGTCAGCCGCTTGTTTACGAGGTCGGTTTCGGTTTGTTCCATTAATTTTTTTAGGTCGCCAGTACCGCCCTGGCCTTCCTGACCTTTCCCTTTTTGCCCCCCAGATTGCTGCTGCATCTTATCCAGCTCCTTGAGTGCCTCACGCAGCATTTGCTGCTGACCAGCCAGCTTAGCTAGCTCTTCCGATAACTCGCGTCCCTGTTTACCGCTCTGCTGCAATTGCTGAATCTGTTGGTTGAGCTGTTGCTGCATTCGGCCCATTTGCCCTTCGCCGGCGGCTTGGCCTTTTTTTTTCTTCTTGCCCGGCTTGCCGTCGCCCTGCTGGCTTTGCTGACTCTGGCGCTGCTGTTCCTGCATTTGCTGCAGGGCATCGTTGAGCATAAGCGCCAAGTTGTTCATGCTCGTCATGGCCAGCTGCTGGCTGTTGGTAGCACGGCCCACGCTGCGCTGCCGAATCTGGTTGAGCGACTCGTCCATTTGGTTGTTCATCTCCCCTACTTCACGGGTCACGAAGCTCTGGATCTGAAATACCTTTTTGGCTAGCGCATACAGTGAGTCCTGCACGATGGCCGCGTCGTCCTTCAGCTTGCGCTGGGTCTGGCCGAGCTGCACAAAGCGCGGATCGGTTTGGTCTACTTGGCGGAAATCCTTCATCAAGCCTTCCTGATCGAAGCTGATTTTGAGCAGGTTTTCGAGGATGTCGCGCAGGCTATCGATGTTTTCCTGCTGCTTATCGCCTTCCTCTTCTTCCTGCTGCTCACGCATCTGCTGGGCCATCTGCTGCATTTTCTGCCCGGCGTCCTGCTGGCTCTGACTGGCTTTCTGGTTTTGGTTTTTGCTGAGCTGCTCCTGGCTTTCCTGCATTTCCTGCTCCACCTGCTGCTGCTGCTCTTTCATCTCGTCGGCGCCATTTTCGCCATCGAGCTGTTCGTCCAGCTTTTTCAGGTCTTGGAGGTTCTGCTTCACTTCGTTGAATTCTTGCTGCTTTTCGGCCTGCTGCTTCTGTAGCTCTTGCTGCTTTTGTTGCTGCTGGGGGCCTTTTTGCTGCGACTTATCATTCTGTTGGGTTTGCTCAGCTAGCTGTTGCTGCTCTTTGGCCAGTTCCTCTAGCTTGTTGATAGTGTTTTCCTGCTTTTGCTCAAACTGTAGCTGCTTGAACATTTCCAGCGCGCGTTCTAACTCCTTTTGCAAGGTGTTTTCCTTGTTCTCGAGCTGCTGGAGCAATTTCTGCATTTCGGGCTGCGTCTGGTCTTGCTGCTGTTCCAGTAGCTTTTGCAGCTCTTCGTACAGTTTCTTGGTTTCGGGGTCAAGCAGCGTTTCCATCAGCTTTTCCAGCTCTTTGGCCTTTTCTGCCATCTCCTGGCTTTTTGGGTCCAGCTGATCTTCGCGCTGATTCATCTCCTCAAACATCTTCTTCATGTCGGCCAGCTGCTGATCCATCTGCTGCTTCTGCTCCAACATGTCGTGTAGCTGCTTGCGGTCTTGAAAGTTCAGGTCGCGCTTGGTCTTGAGCTTGTCTTCCGTTTTGGCCAACTCCCGCTCCAATTTCTTGGACTGCTCCGCCGACTTGCTCAACTGGTTCTGCACCGACTGCGACTGCGCATTCAGCTGCTCGCGTAGCTCCTTGCGAGCGGGCAGCCGGAATTCTGAGCTACGCGTGCGGGCACTTTTAGGCCCGTTCACACCATCATTGTCCCACACCTGCACAAAGTATTCGAGCCGGTCGCCGGGCTTCATATTAAGGCCTGCCAAATCCCACTGGTAAGCGTAAGCCTGCGCCGGACCACTTTGCAATGGCAGCGCCCGCGTTTTATAGCCCGTATTAGACTTAGGCCCCGACGTGACTCGATAGTTTAGCTGCAAGCGCGTGAACCCGTAATCATCGCGCAAATTGCCCCCCAGCGCTAAGTAGCGCAAAGACGTTGTATCGGAGAAGGCCTCCAAGGTTATTTCCGGTACCTGATCCGGTATAGCCGTAATTTGGTATTGAATAGGGTCGCGGTTGAGGCTGGCGGCATTACGCAGGCGCACCAAGTATTCCTGGCTGCGCAGCACACGGCGCGTGGCCTGAAACTGGTCGTTGGCGACTGTGGCTGTTACGGTTTCATCAGGGTTTTTGAACAGCAATTGCAGCTCATCGGTAGCTGTAGTGGCGAACTCCCAACGCACTCTGCTGCCCTCTGGCACCGTCAGGTTACCGCTGTTACGAATGGTTTCGGCGGGTTTACCGAGGTAGGTTGGATAAGTGACATCTACTGCAAAATCGCGCAGGTCGGGACGAGAGCGTACTGTCAGGTCGTAATCGTTGGAAGTAAAGCCAGCGCCGGCCAGCTGAAACTCGGTGTTATTCTGTAGTTGCTGAAATTGGTAGCTGTAGCGGTTGCTACTGCCAGGTTCTTTGGTTAGGCGCCGCTCGCGGCCGTTGTAGCGGATAGAGATTTCGTTGGGTAGCGCCTTGCCTTCTATCCGCACCTGTAGCTTAAAGTCTTCGTTACGAAAAGCTTGCAGCTTCTTGTTTTCAATGATAAACTCAAACGGCGCGGGGGGCGAATAGGCCCGGCGGTAGTTCAGAATGCGGCCTGTACCCTGCACAAACAAGCTAGGGTAAACGAGCAGCACGCCCAATACAATGGCAGCCGGCACCGCCACATATTTCCACAGCGGCCGGCTCTGCTCTTTTATCTTGATGCCTTCACTGAACTCAAGGCCCGTAAATTGAGCCGCGCGTTGCTCTAAGCTAGCAGCAATCAGCGCATTTTCGCGCGCCTGTCCCTGCAATTGCAAGGCATTCAGAAGTTTGTCTTGTACCTGTGGAAATAGCTCACCCACGCGCTGAGCCGCCTGTTCGTCGGAAAGTAAGCGCCGCAGATTGGTAAGGGCCGCCAAGGGCTTCCAAATCCAGTGCAGGAAGGTGTAGACCACCAAGCCCAAAAAGCCAAACAGCAGGCCGCCCCGCACCCACGTAGGCAGATACAGGAAGTACTCCAGCAAGCTCAATACTAAGAATAACGTCAATAAAAGCCCCCAGCCACCAGCGCACCGCGCACGAGCAGGTTGAGATAAAACTTACGCTTGAACGCATCGAGCTGACCGAGCACCTGTTGCAGCGCCGGCAAGCGAGTAGTTGTAGTTGCGTTAGTATCTGACACCGATTCTTTCTTCACAAGGTGTAAAAACGCCTTTCCGGGCTGAGGAAAGATACGCATTAAAGCCGCGCGTGACTTTCGTCACCAGTCTATTTTGGAACGACAACCGCTGGAGGGCAATTGTTCCAAGATAACACTGCACCAAGGGTAAGTTTATTGTTAATACAGCTCCACTACGGCGGGGCAATGATCGGAGTGCATCACATCAGGCAAAAGACCAGCACTAGTCACGCGCGGTTGCAGGGCATCGTCTACCAAAAGATGATCGAGGCGCCAGCCCACGTTGCGGGCGCGGGCGCTGGCCCGGTACGTCCACCACGAATAATGCCCCCCAGCGTCGCCATGGTGGTGGCGAAACGAATCGGTGAAGCCGTCGGCCAGAAAATCAGCAAACCAGCGCCGCTCTTCGGGCGTGAATCCTGTGCTGTTTTGGTTGGCTTTGGGGTTGTGCAGATCAAGCTCGCGCTGGCAACAGTTGAAGTCACCTACAATGACGAGTGGCGGCAAGATAGGGCGCAAATCGCGCACATATTGGCGGAAAAAGTGTAGCCATTCCACCTTAAACGCCTGTCGCTCGGGGCCGCTGGTACCGGAGGGCATGTAGGTGTTCAGCACCGAAAACTCATCGAAATCCAGCCGCAAAACCCGCCCCTCACAGTCGTAGCATTCCGTACCGCAGCCCACGGCTATGTTGTTGGGCTTGTGCTTAGAAAATGTGGCTACGCCACTGTAGCCGGGCTTTGCGGCCGGGTGCAAGTACACGTGGTAGCCCAACTCTTCGAAGCCCGACACGTCGAGCGGCTCGCGGCCAGCTTTTATTTCTTGGAGGCAAAGTACGTCGGGCGCGGCCTCCCGCACCCAGTCAAGCAAGCCCTTGCTCAACGCGGAGCGCAGGCCGTTGACGTTATAGCTAATAATCTTCAAGGGAAGAACTAAGGGATGTTGAACGAAGAACTAGCATTGTAAGCTAGTCCTTCATCCACTTATCAAAATACTCCAGAATGTGCCACTTCAGCATGCGCTCCTGCTCTTTCAGGTTGGCAAAAGGAACGGGCCGCAGTAGCTTATAGTGCGGCCAACCATCCTCGTCCACCTGCTCCAACTCGTAGTGGCCCGAGAGGCTAAAAAGACGGCAGGTAGCAATATGCATCAGGTCCTGCTTCTGCTCTTTAGTAAACGGCCCAGCACCCTGACCAAGTTCCTGCACGCCAATAAGCAGCAAAAACGCGTTCAGATCTGGTTTTTTACCAAACCGCTCCCGCATCTCATTCATGAGCTGCCACCAGCGGGCTTCAAATTCGGCCTCGGTTTCCTGCGCGTCCATACTTATGCGTCGTGGGCGTGAGGCGGTGCGGCTGTTACGGCCTCTTCTTTCAGCGCTTCCCAGTACTCCACGGCGCGGCGGAAATGCGGAATCACAATGCTGCCACCGATAAGATTGGCAATGGCAAACACCTCATAAATCTCCTCGTCGTTGAGGCCTTCTTCGTGGCATTTCCCCAAATGATACTTGATGCAATCATCACAACGTAACACCATCGAGCAGGCTAGGCCCAGCATTTCTTTGGTCTTGACGTCGATGGCGCCAGCTTGGTAGGTGTTGGTGTCGAGGTTGAAAAAGCGCTTGATGACCTTGTTATCGGCCGCCATGATCTTTTCGTTCATGCGCTCCCGGTAGTCGTTGAATTCGGTGACGATACTCATATTGGATGGAGGACGTAAGTCAGAGGTGAGAATCTATAACACGAAAGTAGGCAGAAATGCCCCGCATAGTTGCTAGCTATTGCTACGCCGGCTACCTTACTCCTTGCCTAATTTCAATCTTTTTGCAGTTCTAGCTATGCGTATTGTTCGGTTGTGGCGTGTGGGTCTGATGGTGTTTTTGGGGGCCACTTTCTTTACCTCTGGCATGGCTAAGCTTTACGCTGGACACCACTTTCCGGGCTGGATTGGTCCTGTTTGGCTGATTGAAAAGCTACAGGCCTATCAGCTGGGTATGTATGCCGCCTTTATTGCGCTTAGCCAGGTTATAACCGGCTTCTTGCTGCTCACGCGCAGGTTTTGGCTGCTCGGAGCCATAGCATTGATGCCGATGCTGCTCAATATTCTACTGATTACTATCTCACAGCAATGGGCTGGTACGCCTTACGTGATTGGGGTGCTGCTGTTGATGAACATAGCGTTACTCTTATCGGAGTATCGTCGTTTGCGCGTACTTTGGACGGATGAGCCTTACGCGCCTCGCCTTGGAAGCCAACCTAGGCGCACCGTAGCTGGTCACTTGCTGTGGACGTTAGGTTTGGTATTGGTTGTAGCTGCCATCTTTGTCTCCTATCAAGCACTTAGTCTAAGTTATTGGCTGGTGGGAAGTGGGCTGATTCTGGCGTGGCTTAGCTTTTTAGCTGACCAACCCAGAAGCGTGGCTACGTTTTTGCCCCCCAGCGCCTCATGATTCGTACTGCGCTAGCCGACTTTGTCTCCCTCATTTTTCCGCAAGTTTGCTTGGCGTGTGATGAGCCGTTAGCCCGCGGCGAAGACCATATTTGCACAGGCTGCCGAGTGCAGTTTCCGTATACGGACTACCACAAATTGCCCCCCAACGAGAATCCGTTGGCCCGTAAGTTCTGGGGTAAGTTGCCCGTGCGCTATTCCCTGAGCTACCTGCGTTTCCTGCGGCGCGGGAGGGTACAGCATTTATTGCATCAACTCAAGTACCAAGGGCAGCGGGATATTGGGCGCGTACTGGGCCGTTGGTACGGTACTGAACTGGCGGATCAAGGCTTCGCTACGGAGTTTGACCTAATTGTGCCAGTGCCATTGCATCCGCGCAAACTGGCTAAGCGAGGCTATAATCAGTCGGATACTTTTGCTGAAGGCTTATCAATGAGCCTTCAGGTGCCGTGGAGTGCTACTGCCTTGCGTCGCACCGAGCATACGTCTTCCCAAACCCAGAAAAACCGCGCGGAACGCTGGCAAAACGTAGCGGAGGTGTTTGAAGTAAGTCAGCAAGCAGACATTTTAAATAAACGCATTCTCATCGTAGACGACGTGCTGACTACTGGAGCTACGCTTGAAGCTTGCGCGGCGGCATTGCTAGCAGCGGGCTGTAGCGAGGTTAGTATTGCGACTATTGCCTGTGCCGAGAATTAACATCGATTTGGATGGTCTGTAAGCCGAAACCACTCTGGTAGTTTACCAACTGAATTTGATACAAACAAAAAGCCCCCAGCAGTCGGCTGGGGGGCTTTTTGTTTAACGTTGATCGACTACTAAGTCAGATTACTTGTTTGAGCCAGCGTTAATCATGGCACAGCGGAAACCGATAGCAGCAGTAGCTGAGTCTTCAGCCATGAAGCGACGGGTACCAGGCGACAGCCAATACGCTACGTCTTTCCACGAACCACCTTTGTATACACGAACGTGGTCATCGATGAGGGACTGGTAGCCCTTCTTGTCGTAGCCAGTGCTGCTGCCGTTACCCGACTCTGCTGGGTCTAGGAAGCCGTTGCGGCGGAAGGGGTTCAAATCTTCTACGTCCTCAAACGAGAGCGGACGGTAAATGTCTTGTACCCACTCGTTTACGTTGCCAGCCATGTTGTAGAGGCCGTAATCGTTCGGAGGATAGTTGTAGATGTACTCCGTAATCATGGCGCCATCATTCAGGCTACCAGCGATACCGGCATAGTCACCGCGGCCACGCTTGAAGTTAGCTAGGAACTGGCCCATCTTCTTACCGTAGGGGTTACGCACTTGACGACCATCCCAAGGATAGATACGCTTGTTCTCTTGGTTCTCGTTGCCAACCTCCTGGGTACCAACAAGGGCCTGAGCAGCAAATTCCCACTCGGCCTCTGTGGGCAGACGATAGTTAGGGAGCGTGTTACCATCTTCGATAGAAGGCTTTGCTGCGCCAGCACCTTCAGCCGCATCAGCGGCTTCGTCGGCAGCAGCGTTCTTTTTGCTGCGGCCAAATAGCCCACCACCTTTTTTGCTGGTTGTGCCACCACCACTAGCCAACGTCTCGTTCACTTTAGCTGTGCGCCAAGTGCAATAGTCGTTGGCCTGCAACCAGCTAACTCCTACCACAGGGAAGTAGCGGAAACCGGGGTAGCGCAAGTAGTAATCTACGTAAGGGTCATTGAAGGAAAGCTCGCGCGCCCAAACGGCAGTGTCGGGCAAAGCTGACTGGTAGAATTCCTCTGCTGAGTCTTTGCGAACAAAGTGCAGGTACTCCAACCAGTGAATGTTTGCTACTTCAGCCTCGTCCATGTAGAACGATGCGATAGTAACCGTACGCTCCACGTTGTCGCGGGTCATGGCGACATCTTCTTCAGCCGAGCCAAGTACGGTACGACCACCTTCGATGAAGATCAGACCCGGACCTTCTGGAATACCAGCGTAGTCGGATACCTTCATGCCCTCTTCGGTGTTGTACTCGATGCCCGTCGTTGAGCTGTACTTACCAGGTTTAGTGGCGGTCGGCGCCCCTTTACTGCAGGCAGCCAACGCGCAGGCTCCCACGATGGCAAAGCGTAAGTATTTGGAAAGATTCATGATGTAATAGAAACTACCTGAGAGAAAATGATTTAGAGAAGGTAATTTGACGCAAGTTACTTATTTGTACTGTGGTTTAGAAAGCAGGAGTCGGAATAGCTTTGAAGTTGCGGTGCCGTAAACGGCGCCATGCGTCTTCGATCCGATCAAAATTGCGTACGCTGACCGAAAGTTCATGCGCGCCACCCAGATCGGCACTAAAATCACTCAGGCTGACATCGTAGCTGTAACCAAAGCGGAAAACGCCGGTGCTGATGCCCGCAATAGCCGCAATGATCTGCTGCGGTTGAGGAGCGCCGGGCAGTGGCATTCCCCGATACACGGCACCAAGGGTAATAGGTGAAACAGTGCCATACAACCCAACCTCCGCCCGCTGCGAACCACCCTGCCGGGTGTAGCTGGCCGTACCGGTCAGGCTAATCTCACGAGTTTTGATGGGAGTGGAAGTGCGCACGAAATAATGTTTGTAACCGGTATTAAAGTTCAACCGCATCGGCAGCTTTGTTTGGGTTGCAAAACCCAGATCTGGCTGATTTAAGTGGTGTGCAGCAGCCCCTATCCAAAACCGTTCCGTATATAGTAAACCACCCACGCCAATCGTAAGATAATTTATCGGATTCACGTCCAGGGTCTCTGCAGTGGGAGTTCCAATAAGGCCTTCATCCGAAAGCTGGTCGCCAAAAACAAGGTTTCCGTAGCTCACGCGCTGATTTCCATAGCTAGCCTGCAAGCCCGCGCTCAAGCTTATATATTCTGTAAGACGAGTGTGATAAGCGTACAAACCACCTACCTCAAAGCGCGTGTAGCCCACGGAACCCGTGCGGTCGTAGTTGAGCAAAAGGCCAACCGCGCTGCGTTGGTTCCGCATGCGGTAGTCGGCGGCTAGCTGGCTAGTTTGGAAAGTGCCGGCTAGGGTCGGGAATTGATTTCGATAGTTAAGTGAAACGCTATAATCATCGAGCAGACCGGTAAAAGCCGGGTTGGTATGCAAGCGCGTAGCGTAGGGCTGGGAGAAGTACAGATCTTGAGCCTGCGCCTCTGAATGCAAGCCAAGACTACAACCTGCTGCCAACACTACCGGCGCCACAAAGCGACTCCAATTACAACGAAGCCGCTGGGGGGAAAAAAAAGAAAGTAGAAGTAGACGCATAAAGAGAAACACTAACGCGCCAACCATCCCGTTTGGTACGCGGGACCAAGGTGGCGCAAGAAGTAAAAGGCAATCTTGCCCAATAAAGTAAGTAAAATGTCTGTGGATCGAATGTTAATCCTGGCGATGCCCGTCAGACTAACATTGCACTATTTTTGCCTATTCAGGATTTAAAACTCAGGTAGCACCCGTTTCGGCGGATGTGTTGTGCCCCGAACTTGTACGCTTCTCCTGTTTCAAAGCCTCTTACTCATGCGTAAATTTTTTGTTGGTCTACTCGTGTTTTTAGTGGTGATGGTGGCTGCCATTGCCCTCACACCGCTCTTATTCAAAGATAAGATCAAGCAAGCCCTGGATCGGCAGCTGGCTGAGCGGGTGGCAGCTAAAGTAGAATACGATCCGGCCAATGTGAGCCTGAGTTTATTCCGCACCTTCCCCGATCTGGCCCTCAGCATCGACAAACTGCGCATCATCGGGCAAGATTCGTTTGCCCGCGACACGCTGGCTTACCTGCCGGCCTTTCGGGTAGGGCTAGATTTGATGAGTGTAGTGCGCGGTGAGCAGATCAAAATTAAATCTATTCAGCTTGATCAGCCTGATATTAATCTGCGGGTATTGAAAAGCGGCCGCGCCAACTGGGATATTTTCCTATCCGATTCTACTCTGGCCACGCAAGGCAAGGATACCAGTCAGTTGAGCATCGCCATAAAGGGCTGGGAAATCGTGGGGGGCAAAATTCGCTATAAAGACCTGACGATTCCCTTTGCAGCGCAGGCTCACAATGTAAACCATACCGGCTCGGGCGACTTCACGCAGAACGTGTTCGATATGGTGTCGCAGACCACGGCCGATCGTTTCACGATGAACTATGCCGGCACAGATTATTTATCCAACACTAAGCTCAATGCCGACGTGACGATGGCTATGAACTTGGATAAGATGCTGTTCACGTTCAAGGACAATCAGGTGCGCATCAATGACTTCCCGGCCAGCTTTGCCGGCACCATTGCCATGCCCCAAGACGATATCGACTTCAATCTGACCTTCAAAGCCCTCGAAACCGACTTTAAAAATATCCTGAGCGTGGTGCCCGGCATATTCACGGAGCGCTTCAAGAATATCGAGACGGGAGGCAAAATGGCCTTCGATGGCTATTATAAAGGCACCATGAGCGATGTAAAATCGCCGGGCTATGGTGTGAATTTGCAAGTCAAAGACGGTATGTTCCACTACCCCGACCTGCCACAAGCGGCCCGCAATATCAATGTGGATATGGTGGTGGACAATCCCTCGGGCTTCACCAACAACGTGAAAGTGAATGTGAAGCAATTTCACCTCGACTTAGGCAAAAACCCCGTAGATGGCTCCGTAGCCATCGATGGATTGGAGCCAATGCGCGTGGATGGGCGCGTGAAAGCCAACGTTGATTTGGCAGAGGTAATGAAAGTATATCCGATTGAGGACTTGCTGCTGAAAGGGCAATTATTCGTGGATGCGACGGCTAAAGGCGCTTATTCAGCCACTCAAATGCCGGTAGTTCAGGCCGCTATGCGCCTCACCAATGGTTACGTAAAGTCGAAGCAGTTTCCAGCACCCATTGAAAATCTAACCCTAAACGGTACGGTCACCAACACCACGGGCAAACCCAACGACACGCGCATAAATATTCCACAGTTCCGCATGTTGCTCGATGGCGAGCCGCTGGAAGGCCGTATTGCTGCTCAAAACATCGACAAGCCCATCTTCGATACCAACGTGCGCGGTACCGTGGACTTGACCAAACTGACCAAAATATTCCCGCTGGAAGGCATGACCGTAACGGGGCGTTTGAACGGTAACGTCGCCGCCAAAGGCAGCATGGCTGATATCGAAGCCGAGCGTTACCAGAACGTAGTAGCCTCGGGTACGGTGAATGCCCAAAACGTAACCTATAAAAGCGCCGATTTGCCCCAGGGGGTAAAAGTGACGCGCGCTACGGCCAATTTTAATAACGACAAGATCGTGCTGCAAAACATGACTGGCTTTGTGGGTAGCTCCGACATTGCCGCATCCGGCACCATCAGCAACTATATGGGCTACCTGTTTACGCCGGGTCAGCCTTTGCGGGGCAACCTGACGGTGAACAGCAACCGCTTCAATGTGAATGAGTGGATGGTGGATGAGGTGACTGCGAAGCCTACTACCACCGCCAAAACAGCCGCGCCTGCCCAGGCACAAGGCGTGCTGCAAATCCCCAAATTCTTCGACCTGACCCTAAATAGCAACGTCGGACAAGTGGTCTACGACAACCTCAAACTCGACGATGTGAAGGGCACTGTAGTCGTGCGCGACGAAACCGTGCGCATGGATGGGCTGACCTTTAATACGTTGGGGGGCAATTTTGCCACAACCGGCAGCTACAGCAGCAAAGATTTGCAGCATCCCAAGTTCAACCTCGGGCTGAACATCAAGAACCTGAACTTCCAGAACGCTTTCCAGGCTTTTAATTCCGTTAAAACATTGGTGCCCCTGGCCGCCAACTTGGAAGGCATTTTCTCTACGAATTTCAACATAAGCGGCGAAATGGGTCCCGATATGATGCCCGTGTACAGCTCGCTTACCGGCAAAGGCCTGTTTGAGATTGTACGGGCCGCCGTTAGTGATTCGGAGGTGATGGACAAGATCAGTGCTCTGACACAGTTTCAGGAGTTGAAGAAGTTTGTGGTCGAAAACAAAGACGTAGCGGCCGAGGTACTCAACGGCAATTTCATAGTAAAGCCGTTTGATGTGAACGTGGGCCAGATTAAGATGACCGTGGGGGGCTCCAACAACGTAAATGGCAACCTCGAATACATAACCGCCCTAAACGTACCCACCGGCAAGCTGGGCAACCAGCTCAACGCCCGCCTCACCTCCCTCACTGGCGTTCAAAACCTAGAAGGCACTGACCGCGTGACCCTTGGCCTAACCATTGGCGGCACCGTTAAGAATCCGCAGGTGAAGCTGAACAGTGGCAGCGTAAAGGCGCAGGCCAAAGACTTGGTGCAGAACATTGTGCAAGCCAAAGTGACCGACGCAAAATCACAGTTGCAGGCCCGCGCGCAGGTAGCTCAGGACAGCCTGCAACGTGACTTAGCCCGTCGTCAGCAGGATTTGCAGGAAAAGGCTCGTCTCGAAATTGAGAAAAAGCGCCTCGAAGCCGAAACCAAGATCCGTAGTCAGGCTAAAGACAAGCTCAACGGTATCCTATTTGGCAAGCCCAAAACGCGTCCTGCCGAACCAACAGAACCAGCCGCTACACCGGAACAAACGCCGGCTCCGGCTGATACTACTAGCACAGGCAACAAGTAATTCTTCCATATTGGAAAAAGCCCCTCATTAGTTACTAGTGGGGGGCTTTTTTGTCTTAGCAATAAGTGAGAGAAGCAAGTGCTTTGGTTAATATTCATTGTAAAAGCATATTTATTTATTTTCGATATAATAAATCCTATAAATCTGGCTTGAATATGGCTAGAGTAGTGCGCAGCCAACCAAGCTTCGCTGCCTTCATTTTCATCTGTACCTTTTCATGAAAATCTCACACTATCTGCCCGTTGCAATACTTGCTGGGCTTACGTTAGCAAGCTGCGCCGACGACAAAAGCAGTAACAACGCTACCAAGCTGCAAATCCGCCTAACGGATGCACCCGGCGACTTCCAGAAAGTAACGCTGGATGTCCGTCAGATTGAAGTGCACCTTAAGGATGAACAGAGCGCCGATGGCTGGGAGTTACTGCCTTTCACGCCCCAAACGCTCAATATACTCGACTATGTAAATGGTCGCTCCGCGCTGCTGGTGGATACTGATTTCGAGCCCGGTGATTTGAAAGAAATTCGCTTGGTACTCGGTCCAAACAGCACCGTCACTACCCGTGATGGCCAAGTGTATGATCTGAAAACGCCTAGCGGTCAGACTTCTGGCGTTAAGCTGAAACTAAACAAAGCAACTTTGCGGGAGCGTGAAACCTTCCAGCTTCTGCTCGACTTCGACGTAGCCAAGTCGATTGTGCAGCGCGGCAACTGGCGCCCCGGCAACGACAAGAAAGAGCGCTTTCTGCTGAAACCAGTTATCCGTGTTATCGCTCAGGATATTGCTGGCGGTCTGCGCGGCACAGTTACGCCTAGCGCGTCGTTGCCCCAAATATTGGCTATCCGCGCTTCTATTACGCCCGCCGATACTTTCAGCACTTCCGCTGACGCCTCGGGCGGTTTCCAGTTGGGTAGCTTACCCTCCGGCGTTTATCGCGTAGAGTTTTTCCCCACTACTACCGCTCCTGCTAATCAGCCAGCTTACAAAAACGTGGTTCGCACCGACATCACAGTTACCAATAATCAGGTGACGGAGTTGGGTCAAACCAAACTTGACTAAGTCTGACTTAAAGTTGAAAAGCCCCCCAGACGTCGTCTGGGGGCTTTTTTTGCTTTCAAATCAAGTGGTTACGGAATGACACTACGCTTACTTCACACTAAGCGCAGGCTCCAGTGCCCGAACCAACTCCAGCAGCTCCCGCTGAGTTGATTGGGTTTTATCACGGGCGTACCAGCCGTGAAGCTGGGTAGCAAATTCTTCAAAAGGCAGATTCTGGCTTTTTAAATCGCGAAACATGGCCTGGGCAGGCGCCGGACGTGGACCCCATGTAGCGGCTTCCGTAAGTGTATCTGCCTGTAATACAATGAGTTTAGGAATCGAGCGCCCGCCATCGGTGAGATAACGATCCATCAGATCCAGGTTCTCATCGCGCAGCAGGTAGCGAGATTCCAACTTGCCGTTGCTGGCTTGCACAATGGCTTCTATTACGGGCACAATCTGGGCCGCGTCGCCGCACCAACCTTCCGTGAGCGTGAGCCACACGTACTTATTTTGCAGATTGGCCAGAGCCTCATGTAGCTCGGGCAGCAGTACAATTGTTTTATCTACCCGGCGCATCCGCTGCACATTCAAGCGAGCATATTGTAAAATCTGCTCCGTTTGATTAGTGCCGGTGGTGAGGTTTTGAGCCATCAGTTCATCAATAAGCTGACGATAAGAGGCGTAAGTATAGGCTGAGGCTAAGCGCTCGGGAGTCAAAACAGAAGAAAGGGGAGCAGACATAGAATGGGGCGTTAAGGAGAATGGCTGGATAACAAACAAAAACCCTTCTGGTATGCAAGCCAGAAGGGTTTTTACGTAAGCGCTGCAAGCTCAGTAGCTACAGGCTCACGGTTTCCTTAGCTGACATCTCGCGGCAGTAGGTGATAAAGTCGGTGTTGATGGGCTCTAACCCATTGTCGCGTAGGCGAGTAGCTACCTGGCCGCGGTGATAGTTGGCGTGCACGTGTACGTGGGTCAGCACATCTGATACCTGACTAACATAGGCGTCACCCACCGAGTTGGTATAGGTAATTATGCGGTGCAGTTCAGTTTCGTCGGCTGCCTGAGCCATCTGAAGCAGACGCCCGGAGGTTTGGGCATGAAGCTGGTGCAAGCCTTCCAGCGTGTGCTCCTGCCACACTTTTACTGGGCTTTGCGTATCGGTGAGGCGAGCAATCCAGATAGCCTGAGCATTGAGTACGTGGCTGAATAAGCGCAGGGCCACAGCCGGGATTTCGGCGCCGCCCGCAACCGCTTTATCCATATGCGCTAGCAAGGTATCATTGGCCCAGATGTTATAAGCGGCTAGTTTTTCGATGGTGTTGATCATGGGAGTTGAATGATGAAAACGGATTAGAAATCAACCGTAGCAATTGGCTATCGAGAGGTAAGTGACAGCCTTATAACGACGGACAAATTTATCTAAATCGAAGGGCTCAGCCTATCGGGGATCTTGCCAAACTAGCGTTTCCCGCGTGCGTCTTTTCGTAAAATCAGCGCATCGCCCGTCGCCTTTGCCCGTGATACCGCCGTCGGGCTGACAGATGATTTTGCCATCGGCGGCGTAAAGCGTAGTAAAAAAGTCGCAGCAAGGCGCCGTTTCATAGTATACCACTTGGTCGTTGTAGAGGTAGCGGAATACCTGCACAGGTGGGTTGGCAGGTTCTTCCGCCAGTATTTTTTGAATACGCTCTCGGAGCCAGACGGGGCGCCCGGTAGTGTCGGCAATAGAGGAGCGAACGGGTGTGGGCATCACCGTATTGGCGCTGGTCGGGGCGGGAGTATCGGTGCCTGATACGCTGCCCGTTACGGGGGCATCGGTGGGGGTAGTCACGTTCACGCCGGTTTGACAACCCACTGATAGCAAGGCTGTCATCGACAGGGAAACAAGAAGTAGAGTAGAGCGCATAACTACTGGAAGGAAGCAGTGAACAAGCAGCAACAAGCTACTTGCAGGGCGAAAACCTCACTGAGGCGGACCCATAATCGGAACAGTAGTCCTTACGCCGCGCTTTAGTAATTGTTTTTGAGGCCTATTTCGCTCTACTCAACCAACCCCCATACCCGGGGGGCAAATATGAGTAATCCGACTACCACAGCGGCCAGCGCAGCCAATAAAACGGCCCCCGCGGCTACATCCTTGGCCTTCCCAGCCAACGGATGATACTCCGGCGACACCAAATCAGTGAGCGCCTCAATGGCGGTATTTGCCAGTTCCGCCGTCCAGACGGTGCCAACGGCCAGCGCCACTAGCGCCCACTCCGTCCGGCTGATGCTAAAGTAAAATCCCAACCCTATCACGACCACCGTAGCCAGGGCGTGAAAGCGCAGGTGCACCTCCGAGCCCAGCGCCGACACCACCCCGCGAAAGGCATGCCCGAAGCTTGCGGCGCGGCGTCGAAGTAGGCTATGCTGCCTGGGGGGCAAATCAGCCATGGTTGTCGAAGTCTTTAAAAGTTGTGGTGCGCAAGTGATGCCATTCAGGCTTCAACACGCTGAAAATTACCGTGTCGCGCCGCCGCCCGCCCTGCGTGTAGCGGTGGCTGCGCAACGTGCCTTCCTCCGTGGCTCCCATGCGCCGCATCGCAGCCTGCGACTTTAAATTATGGGCATCGGTTTCCAACTCCACTCGCTCGCACGCTAGCACATCGAAGGCATGCCGAAACAGCAGATGCTTGGCCGCTCGGTTCAGGCCGCTACGTTGAAATTCCGTGCCCACCCATGTGTAGCCAATGGACAATCGCCCATCCTCCAGATTGATGTTGTAGTAGCTGGTACTGCCGGCTACCTGGTTCGTTAGCTTGTCTACTATCAGGAATGGATAGCGCTGCTGCTGCTCGCGGCCCTGTACTGCCGCCGCAATGTAAGCGGCCAGACTAATTCGGTCGTCGCCGCGGGTGAGGGTAAACTGCCACAAATCAGGATCGAACGCAACAGATTGCAGTCCCTCAAAATCCTGGGCAGTCAGGGGGCGCAGCTGAGCCCGGTTATTTTCAAGAATAATGTCCTGAGCGAAATCCATAGAGAGGGCAGGTGCGTGAAAGTCAGCCCTAAAGATGCTGGAAAAAAGGAAATCGGTAACTTAATCAACGATAAGGCAATACGAAAACGGGCGACCAGCACTATAGCTGGTCGCCGGTTTTTATAACTAACTAATAAGTCGGTACCTGGGGCTACTTCTTTATCTCGCCCACCATATCTTCCGGCTTCAGCCACTCATTAAACTGCTCTTCAGTCAGGTATCCAAGCTTGAGGGCGGTTTCTTTGAGAGTGCTGCCTTCGCGGTGCGCGGTTTGAGCAATCTCAGCGGCTTTATAGTAGCCAATATGTGGGTTCAAGGCCGTTACCAGCATCAAGGAGCTGTTTACGTGCTTCTTGATATTCTCCTCAATTGGCTTGATGCCTTCCGCGCACTTGTCATTAAACGACACGCACACATCCCCGATAAGGCGAGCCGAGTGCAGGAAGTTATAGATCATCAAAGGCTTGAACACATTCAACTCGAAGTGGCCGTTCATGCCGCCGATGTTGATGGCCACGTCGTTGCCCATCACCTGTGCGGCTACCATGGTCATGGCTTCGCTCTGGGTGGGGTTTACTTTGCCGGGCATGATGCTGGAACCAGGCTCATTATCAGGAATATACAGCTCGCCAATGCCAGCACGCGGGCCAGAAGCCAGCAGACGAATGTCGTTGGCAATCTTCATCAGCGAGGCCGCTACCGTTTTCAATGCACCGTGCGCTTCCACAATCGCGTCGTGGGCAGCCAGGGCTTCAAATTTGTTTTCGGCTGTAACAAAGGGCAGACCCGTTAAGTCGGCAATGTGCTTGGCTACGTTTTCGGAGTAGTTGGGGGGCGTATTGATGCCCGTACCCACGGCCGTACCGCCCAAGGCCAACTCCGATAAGTGCGCCAGCGTGTTTTTGATA
The DNA here is from genome assembly GCF_004355185.1 of Hymenobacter radiodurans. Classification (NCBI taxonomy): domain Bacteria; kingdom Pseudomonadati; phylum Bacteroidota; class Cytophagia; order Cytophagales; family Hymenobacteraceae; genus Hymenobacter; species Hymenobacter radiodurans. Next base: position 4,702,778 of record NZ_CP037922.1, on the reverse strand, counting down.
GCCCGCAAGCCGTGGTCGAGCTGCGATACATAGCCCGAAAACTCTTGGCCGACGGTGAGCGGCGTGGCGTCCATGAGGTGGGTGCGGCCAATCTTTACCACGTGCATATACTCCTCCGACTTGCGCTTGAGCGTATCGCGCAGCTTCTCAATGCCGGGCATCGTCACTTCCACCAATATTTTGTAGGCCGCAATGTGCATGGCCGTGGGGAAGGTGTCGTTCGAGCTTTGCGACTTATTTACGTCGTCGTTGGGGGCCAGCGCTTTCTTCTCGTCGCTGAGCTGACCGCCCTGCAGTACGTGGCCGCGGTAAGCTACCACCTCGTTCACGTTCATATTCGACTGCGTGCCCGAGCCGGTTTGCCACACCACCAGCGGAAACTCCGCATCCAGTTTGCCTTCCAGAATCTCATCGCACACGCGGCCAATCAGTTCAGCTTTTTCGGCCGATAATACGCCGGCGTCGCGGTTGGTAAACGCAGCGGCCTTCTTCAGATAAGCAAAAGCGCGGATGATTTCCTTCGGCATCCGATTGATATCCTGAGCAATGCGGAAGTTATCAATGGAGCGCTGGGTTTGGGCGCCGTAGTAGGCGTCGGCGGGCACCTGTACGGGGCCCATGGTGTCTTTCTCGGTGCGAAAATTCATGAAGCAGAAACTGGTGTGATAAATCCGTTTTGGTGCCGGTAAAAGTAAGGAACCTCCCGGCAACTGCCCGACTTGGCCTGCTTACTTTACGACTTCCAGCCACCCTTTTACGCGCGGGGTACAAAACCGCTCATTTTCGAGGGTGTAGTAATATATCCCGGCAGGTTGCCCAGCCGCCATCCAGTCATTCGCATAGTTATCAGACGCGTACACTTCCTTACCCCACCGGTTATAGAGGCGTAGGCGGGTACCCGGCTCAACAGCTACGGCCTCCGATGGCTTGAACACGTCATTTTTGCCGTCGCCATTGGGCGTAATAATGTTGGGGGGCAAAACTGGCCGCAGCAGCGTCACAGTCACTGATTTTTCGGTTGCGCAGCCGCTTTGCGTAATGCGCACGGTATAGCGCCCCGAGGTAGGTGCCATAATACTAGGCGTCGTCTCCTGAGTCGACCATAGGTACGTGCTACCTGGCTCGGCGCTGGTGCGCAGTCGTATGCCGCCAGCTATGCAGCCCGTCGTGTCAGATGTCAGGGTCGGCTCAGTTACCAGCCTCACGATGGTACTATCTCGGCTACTACAGCGGCCGTTGTTTACAATTACGGAGTACTTACCAGGTTGCGTAACGCTGATTGTAGGGGTGGTGGCACCGGTACTCCAGCGGTACGTGTTGCCCGGACTATTCGCGTTGATTGTAAGTGAATTACCTGCACATAGTATCAGGTTCTTGGGCAGCGCTACGGTAGGCAGCGCCTTCACGCGCACCAGCACGATGGTCGAGTCGCGTGTGGTATTGCCACAGGACGTATTAGGTGACATCACTGATAGCTGCACACGATAGAGACCCGGTGCGGTGAACGTATGCGAAGGCTGCCGGGCGGTATCGGCGGGGGTGCCATCTCCAAAATTCCAACGATAGCGCAACTTGCCCTCACCTATACTAGCGTTAGCAAAGCGCACGGCGTAAGGCGCACAGGCCGAATCGACGGGCGCAATTGCAGCCTGCAACGGCGAGCTAGTGCTGCCAGCATTCTGGTCAATTTTAAAGGCTAGCACATCAAGTCCACCTGCTCTATTGGTAGGCGAATATGCTCCGGCGATGGTCGGATAAGTAAATGCGCAAAGCACCTGATAAAGCCGTCCCTGCGAATCAAAGCGGTGAACCTGACTGTGTGCGTGGGCTGTCGTATTGCCAAAATAAGATCCGAATAGCAGCTTGGACGCGTCGCTACTGAGGGTCATAGAGTAATAGCCGGCAATGGTATTATTAGGCAGCGCATTTATGAGTGGCAAGCCGGGCGTAGGGGTGAAACCTGCCGCATAAATGTTATTGCAGGCGTCCAGCCCGAAGGCCGTTGACAGGATAGGGCCCATAGCTGGCCGGGCCGTAAAGCGCACATCAGCCAAACTGGGCGCCAGCTTCGTGATAAAAGTAGAGCTATTGCTGGCCGATACCGCGCCGGGCGTAGCCGCGAGCGTACCCGATGTATTACCAAAAATATAAACGTTGTTAGCCTTGTCCAGCTGAAGGTTGGTGATGTTGTCGCTCCCATTAGGCGAGCCATAAAAGGTAGAAGCGGCGAGCCTTCTACCGTCGGCTTGTAGCCGGCTAATAAAGGCCTCACCCGGAGCGCGGTATGTAGTGGTGAGGGCACCGGCAGTCGTTGGAAAATCAATGCTAAGCGTACTGCCTCCCACCACAACCTCGTCTGTGGAGGTGATGCCAAACGTCGTTACGGTTTCAGTAGAATTGCCCCCCAGAAGCGTACTCCAGGTAAGAGAAGTCAGGTTAGCATCAAAGCAGGCCACAAAGACATCCTGGTTGCCACCTAGTGTTTGGTCGTAGGCGGTGGGGCTGAGGGGTAGATTAATGGAAGAAGTATTACCAACTATATACAGTGCGCCTGAAGCGCCTAACGCTAGGTCGGCACCCGTTTCAAAGCCGCTGCCCCCGTAGTAAGTAGAGGCCAGCAAGGCCGAGCCGGTAGCATTCAACTTGCTTATCACTAAGTCATTCCCTCCGTTGAGGGTGCGGTCGAAAGCTGCGGTAGTGGGAAAGTTACTGGAAGTAGTATGGGCGAGTAAATACAATTCACCAGTCGGAGTAGTGGTCAGGCTGCGAATTTCATCGTAATTATTGCCCCCCAGATAGGTCGCATAGAGTAAGGTGGAGCCGGTCGGGTTTAGCTTGCTGATGGCAATATCCTGTGATCCTGCAAATACATTTTGGTACGCTCCGGGCGTAATGGGGTAGCCTGATGTCTGAGCCAACCCACCGGTAAAAATATTGCCTTCTTTATCGTAGCCCGCTGTTTCGCCCCACACACTTCCTCGGCTGCCCGAAAATGTGCAAGCCACTACCGTGGGGTCAATAATGAGGGGCCGGCTGCGGTCGTAGCCGGCCGGAAACTCATACCGGACAGTGCTGCCAGTCAGTTGGTAGCGGCAAACTACGGTCTGCCGCACGCCATGCGCATCGGTCTGGTAGGCGTAAGGTTTTTGCTCTTCTACATCGGTCACGGAAGTACGCACGAGCAAGGTTCCATCGGGGCGCAGATCGAGTCCTAAAGCCCCCCGGTAAAGCAGCGCGATGGCGGCCGGACTAGCTCCGGCCGCAATGGTGAAGTCGTACTTCAGGTTGCCTGCTTCGGTGCCATAGAGCCGCAGGCCCACCCCCGGATAAAGCGCCGGGTACTCAACGGCACTGAACGAGCGCACGTTGCTGGCCCAGTGGGCCGGGTCATTGCCCAGAAAGTAGTTGTGGTGGGCGGCCTGCAGTTGGTCGCCTGCTGGAGTTTTTACCGCTTGAGCACCCACAAAATCGACAAACACAGCGTGGCCGCGGATGGTGGTAGTTGGGAGTGCTGGGTGCGGATGAGTGAGCGTACTAGCCGCTTCGTAATCGGCGTGTGCCTTACTTACATCGGCAGCGCTGTGCCAGTCATATACCAAGCCGGTAGCACCTACGTACACATCGCCGCCCGGAACAGAAGCCTTAAAGCGAACCGCCGCCGGCCACTGGCTTTTATTCTCAATAAACGAAATGCTGTTTCTGCGCGGTGCATTCTCAGCAGCTAAATAATTGGATAACAGGCATAATGTGGCAACTACCAGTAGCCGCCCGGCAGGGGTAAAAATGGACATTCGCACGAGAATGAGGGAGGAGCACTATATAGGAATGAGCAAAGAAACACTAAGTCACAAACTTTGCCAATGCCACCCTTTTTAGCTGTGGCCGCGTATAACGCTACCCGGTTGCCCGATGACCGTAAGCGCTCTTTTCCACCTCCAAACGCCCCAAGCTATGAGTAGCATCAAAAAAGTAATTGAAGTACTGGCCAGCTCCGACAAAAGCTTTGAAGACGCTCTCCAGCGTGCCCTCACCGAAGCCAGCACCACACTTAAGGGCATCCGCTCCATCTATATTAAAGATCAAAGCTGCAAAGTGCAGGACAACCGGATTGTGGAGTACCGCATCACGGCCAAAATTACCTTCGAGGTGATGCACAAGTGGAATGCGGGCGCCGTAGGTAGCGCCGAAACCGAGCAAGCCGAAACTCCCGGAACGGGTGGTGGCACTCCCGATTATAGTCAAGTAGAAATGAAAACCCAGCCCGACCTGCCCCGCCAAGTAGAGCCCGGCGGCAGCGCTACCACCGCCGAAAGCGGCGGCGGCTACAGCGGCTAGATGTTTTTCAGTCATCAAAAAAAGCCCCCTAGAGCTACTCTGGGGGGCTTTTTTGATGACTGAAATTACCTAAGCTACTGAATACGAAACGGCACGGAGATGCGCACTTGCTGGGCCGTGCGCCGCCCCCGATAATGCCCGGAAACCAGGCTGGTCCTTCGCGCACCAGCCGCATAGCTTCTTCGTCGCACTCTTTGCTGAGGCCGCTTACTACTTTCAAGTCCTCGATAGTACCAGTGGCGGTTACCGTAAATCGTAGCTTCACCGTTCCCTGGGTACGATCACGCAGCGCCTTGTCGGGATATTCCAGCTCTTTTTTCAAATACTCGTGGAAAGCAGGCAGCCCGCCGGCCGGGGCAGGGCCAACAGCGGGCGGAGTAGGCATTTTGCCTTTGCGCGTCACTACTACTTCGCTGAGGCTCCGGGTGTCTGGGGCGAGGGCCAGCGCGAGCGGCGCGCTTGGATTGGTCAGCTTATATTCCTTGCGCTCGTAGCCGATGGAGGCAATTACCAAAGTCGATTGAGTATCGGCTACGGGCAGCGCGAAAGAACCGTCGGCCTGCGTGCTTACGCCCTGTTGGGTGCCTTTCACCAGCACCGTTACGCCGGGCAGCCCCGCACCGGAAGTTTGATCAGTAATACGGCCTCGAACCAAACTCATACCGGCGGCTGCCGCGCCGCTGCTGGCCAAAGACCGCGCATCACTGCTGGGGGCATTTTGGCCACTTGTTTACCTGAGTCGATGGCAGTGCCCGCGGCCGAGCGCGCAAGCGCTGTGCGGGCCCGGTCAGGTGGGAGAGGAGCCGTAGCTACTGCCGGGGCTTCACTCACTGCGACTAGGTTTGGCGTAGAAGCGCTGTCGGGGACTGCTTTATCCTTCATAGCATCCATAGCAGCATCTTGAGTCCTGACCGCTGCTATGCCAGCATTGACGGGTTTAGCAATGCGAGTCGGGCTTGTCCGCGCAATTGCTTTTGTCCGAGCGGAAGCCGGAGCGCGCGGCGGCGTCGGCCGAGCCGCATCGGATTGAGCCACATCAGCCGCTGCTATTTCTGCTGGCATTGGCGTTGATTTCATTGCCTCCAACTCAGGCTTGGATGCGACTAGCGGCGCTGCTTCCTGTTGCGACGATGCTGCCTCCTCCCGGCGCATCATCGCCGCTACCGGCTCCGACTGCGCTTCGGTCTTTGCTTGATTGAGACGCCAGCCGACAAGGCTAGCGATGAGCAACAATAATGCGCCGGCCATTTGCAGCCAGGGCCAATCTGCGGCTGTTTTGCGGCCGGTATCCTGTGCTACGCGGGTGCTCAGACGGCTTTGCAGGTCGGCCAAGCTATGGTCGGTAGTAGTAGCGTCGGTCATTTCCAACCCTTCTAATACTTCTGCACAACGCTCACAATCAAGAGTATGCGCCTCCACGCGGTGCTGATCGGCGGGCGCGAGCGTACCGGCCACGTACTGCCGTAGCAAGGCCACGGGCAGGTGCCCACCGGGTTCGGCAGACGGGAGTGGAGAAGGTAACTGATCAGTGGGCCGCATCGGGAGAAGTAGACTCTAAGTAACGTTTGAGGTTGCGCTTGCCGTTTTGCAGATGACTTTTTACTAAGCCCAACTCAAACCCGGTGATAGTGGAAATGGTACGATAACACTGCTTTTCGAGGTAAAACAGTTCCAGACATCGTCGCTGACCGGGCGGTAGTTCGGCCAAGGCGAGTTCCAGGGCTTGCAGGCGTTCTTCGGTCAAAGCGGCTTCGTCGGGGTCATCAGCAGGTAGATGCGCGGCCACCGCCGATTCCATACCGGCTGCATCGGGAAAGTGCAGCACGAGCGCGCCACCGTCGGGGCCGGCGCGCTGCCGGGCTCGCAAAATCATGAGGCAATGGTTGCGGGCCGTGGTATGCAGCCAGGCCGGAAAATGTTCGACCTCGTGCCGCCGCAAGCTTTCCACCAGCTTTTCAAACAGCTGCATCACCGCGTCTTTCGCGTCGTCCTCGTCGCGCAGGTAGCGCCGGCAAATGGCTAGCACGGTCACCATATGTCGCTCATACAACGTGCCTACATCGGCCACGTCGCCGTGCTGCCGGTAGCGCACCAGCAACTCCGCATCGGATAGCGCGGCGGGCAACTCAGGACGACGGCGGTTAAAAAACATACAGGCGAAACGACCAGCAAATGAATCGGGAAGCTACGGCCTGGGGGGCAAAATTCCGCGTTTAAGCGGCCGGTGCGTCAACGCATCAACTTATTTCCACTGCGCCGTGTGGAATTACAGCTCAATGGGCATCAGAATAACTGTTCTACCCAACTACTTGCCTGATGCGCCACCACTTTCTGTTCTTCGTTGCCAGCTTACTCATTGCCTTGCCAGCCGCTGCCCAAACGACTTCACCAACTCCGGCCGCAATCCAAGCTCCGGCCGATACGCTCACCGCTGCTTCTGAACCAGTGCAAGCCCGAACTGCGGTACAACTGCCCTGGTGGCTGCCCACCGCCGCGCAGTGCGCTGATATTCGGGCACTTGAAGCGATTGAAGCCCCCAAGCAAGCTGCCCGCCGCGAAAAGCGAATGCAGCAACAAAGCAAAAAGTTGGCGAAAAAGTATCCGCAGGCAACGGAATAGAAAGGGATCATACATAAATCACTGCCCATAAACGCCTCATGCCCAACCAACAAAACCAGAAAAATTTAGGCTAAACTTGTTTTCCTGCTTGGCTTTGTTCAGATTTGGGCAGCTAAACGGCTACTTTACCTCATGCGTACGGCCTCTACCCAGTATTATTTTACCTCGTATTTTTTCTACGCTACCGCGTAGAACCGAGGCCGCTTGCCCCATTACCCTAGACAAACCAAGCGCCTTCGGACCTCCGAAAAGGCGCTTTTTTTATTCCCTGAGTATTCTTCGATCATGCAGTTCTCCGCTTCTTTTTATTACGGCTTCTATTATTTCTTCTACCGGAAGAAACAGGGAGTCTTTTATTCTGCTTAACCTCAAAAGAAGCAACGAAAAAGGCCCCCTGCACCCCAGGGGGCCTTTTTTATACCATAATTTCATATCTCATTCCATGACGCCTACCATTGCCATTCAGGGTTTCGCCGGGAGCTTTCATCAGCTTGCCGCTCATCAGTACTTCGGGCCCGAAACTGCCGTGACGCCCTGCGCGACCTTTACAGAGGTGGTGCGGCAGGTGGCTCGCGGTACCGCCACGGGAGGCGTAATGGCCATTGAAAACTCTATTGCCGGCAGCATTCTACCCAACTACAACCTGCTCCAACAGTCGGCGCTACGAGTGACGGGCGAGGTGTATTTGCCCATTCGGCAGCATCTGCTGCTGCTGCCCGGCCAAACCCTGGCTGACTTGCGGGAGGTGCATTCGCACCCGATGGCCCTGCTTCAGTGCGCCGATTTTCTCAATCAACACCCTGAATGGAAGCTGGTTGAGACCGAGGATACGGCCCTTAGCGCCCAGCGTATTCGCGAAGGCCATCTGACGGGCATCGCCGCCGTAGCTGGTCAGGCGGCCGCTGAGCTGTTTGACTTAGAAGTAGGAGCGGCGGATATCCAGTCGGTGCCGGAGAATTATACGCGCTTTCTTATCATCAACACCGCCGAAAATGCCCCCCAGCCTGCTACGGCCAACAAAGCATCGGTGTACTTTCACACGTCCCACACCAAAGGCTCGCTGGCGCGGGTGCTCAATAAAATTGCCGACCACGACCTGAATCTGTCTAAGCTTCAATCGTTTCCCCAGCCCGGCCGCGCCTGGCAATACTTCTTCCACGCCGATCTGGAGTTCGACCACGCCGATCAATTCCACGAAGTACTCCAAGACCTAGAGCCGCTCACCGAAGATTTACGCGTGCTAGGGCTTTATCAAAGGGGAGACACTCAATTAACAGCCTCAACACACGCTAGTTAGAATCTGTAACTACTACTATGAACATCTCCACCGCCGACCGCCTTCAGCATACGGGCGAGTACTATTTCTCCCAGAAGCTGCGCGAAATTGAGGCCATGAATCAGGCGGGTGCCGCCGTCATCAACCTAGGTATTGGCAGCCCCGATTTGCCGCCGCACCCCAGCGTAATTGAGACCTTGAGCACCACGGCCGAGCAGCCGAATACCCACGCCTACCAAGGCTACCAGGGTAGCCCGGCTCTGCGGCAGGCTATGGCTGAGTGGTACCAGCGGGCGTATCGGGTGGAGCTAAACCCAGCTAATGAAATCCTGCCCTTGCTGGGCTCAAAAGAGGGTATTATGCACATCAGCATGACGTTTTTGCAAGCCGGCGACGAGGTTCTGATTCCCAATCCGGGCTACCCCGCGTACCGCGCCGCCGCCCAGCTCAGCGGCGCCAAGCCCGTCGACTACGATCTGACGGCTGCCACCAACTGGCAGCCCGACCTCGACGCCCTGGCCCAGCGCGACCTGAGTCGGGTGAAGCTCATGTGGCTCAACTACCCGCACATGCCCACCGGTGCCCCCGCCGATATGGAGTTTCTGGCCCGCCTCGTTTCCTTCGCGCAGCAGCATAATATTCTGCTGGTGCATGACAACCCGTATAGCTTCATTCTCAACGACAACCCGCAGAGTTTGCTGGCTGTGCCGGGCGCGCGCGAAGTGGCGCTAGAGTTGAATTCGCTGAGCAAATCGCACAATATGGCCGGCTGGCGCGTGGGTATGCTGGTGGGCCGGGCCGAGTGGCTGCAACAGGTGCTGCGCTTCAAAAGCAACCTCGACTCGGGCATGTTTCTGCCGGTGCAGCGCGGCGCTATTGTCGCGCTGGGGCTGGGCGCAGATTGGTTTGAGCAGCTTAACGCCACCTACCGGGCCCGCCGCGAACAAGTGTTTAACCTGCTCACCACCATCGGCTGCCAATTTGATCGGCAGCAGACGGGGTTGTTCGTCTGGGGGGCAATTCCGGCTGGCTACGCGGATGGCTACGCGCTCAGCGACGAGCTGCTGCACCAGGCGAAGGTATTTATCACGCCGGGGGGCATTTTTGGCAGCAACGGCAACGACTTCATTCGGGTGAGCTTGTGCCAGCCGGAAAGCGTGCTGACGGCTGCCTTAGAACGCATTGTTACAGCACGAAAAGCCACACCTGTTTCTCGATAAAAAGATGATAGTCACCATAATAGGTATTGGTTTAATTGGGGGCTCCTTAGCATTGAGCCTCAAAGATGCTGGCTTGGCTATGCATATCATTGGCGTAGATCAAAGCTTCGAGAACCAAACGAAAGCTCTGAGCTTGAATCTGGTCGATGAGGTAGTCGACCTGGCGTCTGGCATCAGCCGTGCCGACCTCATTGTGCTGGCTGTGCCCATGGATGCCATGCTCACGTTGCTGCCACAGGTTTTGGATTCAATTGCTGACCACCAGATAGTTATCGATGTAGGATCGACCAAGCAAAAGCTGCTGACAGCCGTTGCGCAGCACCCGCGTCGGGCCCGTTTTGTGGCGGTGCACCCCATGGCCGGTACCGAGTATTCGGGGCCCGAGGCGGCGGTCCAGGGCTTGTTTCAAGACAAGGCCGTCGTAATCTGCGACGCGGAGCACAGCGACCCGGCCGCCGTAAGTCGGGTGGGGGCATTTTTGAGCGAATTGGGATGCGGCTGGTGTACATGGGCGGGGCTGCCCACGATCTGCACACGGCCTACATCTCCCATATCTCTCACATCACCTCTTTTGCCCTGGCACTCACTGTCTTAAACAAGGAAAAGGAGGAGCAGCAAATCTTTAACCTAGCCAGCGGCGGCTTCGAGTCGACGGTACGGCTGGCTAAAAGCTCGCCGGATATGTGGGTGCCTATTTTCCGCCAAAACCGCCTCAACGTGCTCGATGTGCTCAGTGAGCATTTGCGCCAACTCCAGCACATGAAAGAGGTGCTGGAACAAGAGGATTATCCCGCTTTTCATCAGCTCATTGAGCAAGCTAACCTCATTCGTAAAATCTTGAAATAATGGACCAAGCCCAAACAACTACCATGTCGGCCGCTGAGCTTACCAGCAAAAAGCCCCTGCTCATCTCCGGCCCTTGCAGCGCCGAAACCGAGGAACAGCTCCTCGATACCTGCAACCAACTAGCCCAAACCGGCCGCGTGGATATGCTGCGCGCCGGCATCTGGAAGCCGCGCACCAAGCCCGGCGGCTTTGAGGGCATCGGCACGAAAGGCTTGCCCTGGCTGCAAAAGGCCCGTGAGCAAACCGGCCTGCCGGTGATGGTGGAAGTAGCTACGCCCAAACACGTGGAAGACAGCCTGGCCTTCGAGATGGATGTTCTCTGGATCGGCGCGCGTACGACAGTGAACCCTTTTTCAGTGCAGGCCGTGGCCGACGCGCTGCGCGGTACTGACGTGCCGGTGTTCATCAAAAACCCCATCAATCCCGATGTAGAGCTGTGGGCCGGCGCCGTGGAGCGTTTAGCTAAAGCGGGGGTCAAGCAAATTGGCCTCATTCACCGTGGCTTTTCCAGCTACGGCAATACCGAATACCGCAACGCGCCGCTCTGGCAATTACCCATTGAGATGAAGCGCCGCATGCCCGAGCTGCCGCTCATCTGCGACCCCAGCCACATCTGTGGCCGCCGCGACCTACTCGCCGACGTAGCCCAAAAAGCCATTGACCTTGACTTCGACGGCCTCATGCTGGAGTCGCACCGCGACCCGGACCAAGCCTGGAGCGACGCCGCCCAGCAGGTAACGCCCACCAATTTGGTTGCCCTGCTCGATAGCCTCATCTGGCGCCACGAAACCACCGACAAACAGGAATTCTTGACCGTGCTGGCTAAGCTGCGCGACCAGATCAACCACATCGACGACGAAATTATGCAGCTCATTAGCAGCCGCATGGCCGTAGCCGAGAAGATCGGTACCTACAAAAAGGAGAACGACATCACCATTCTGCAGCCCAACCGCTGGAATGAAATCCTGGACCGCGGTGTACAGAAAGGCGCCAAGCTAGGACTGACTAAAGATTTCATCCTCAAGTATTTCGACGCCATTCACCTAGAATCTATCAACCGCCAAAACCGGGTAATGAACCCACACGACGACGTTAAATAAGGAATGGGGGCTTTTTTCCGAAAGGGGATATAGCTAGTCACGTATTGACAACACTCTAAGAAGTAAGCTAGCCAATCACAAAGTTTAACGTAAGCCCCTTTTCTAAAGGCGGTCATGCAGAACGCAGGGAAGCATCTCGCGTGCAGTCTTTGGGATTACTAATCTCACATCAGCACGCGAGATGCTTCCCTGCGTTCTACATGACCGCCTTCGGGATTATCAATGGTTAGTTACCTTTCAGGCGCGGCCTTGTTTAATCGATACTTACTTTATAAAATTCATTTCTAGTGGATAAGCGTGATTTTGATGCGGTAGTCGTCGGTTCAGGGCCGAATGGGTTAGCCGCCGCCATTACGCTCCAGCAAGCTGGCCTATCCGTTTTGATACTGGAAGCCAAAGAAGCTATTGGCGGTGGGTTGCGGTCGGCTGAACTTACGCTGCCCGGCTTCGTGCACGACGTTTGCTCGGCCATTCATCCCTTAGCGGCCGAGTCGCCTTACCTCAAAACCTTGCCGTTGGCAGAGCATGGCTTACACTTTATTAATCCATCAGTAGCCGCCGCTCACCCTTTTGATACAGGCCGAGCCGCAACTCTAGATAGCTCACTATCGGAAACGGCCCGGCGGCTGGGGGCAGATGAAAAGACATACCGGCAACTTATCCAACCTATTGTCCGCGACTGGCCGGTGCTGGCGCCCGCTATTCTGGGGCCGCTGCGCATCCCGAAGCATCCGTTGGCAATGGCTCGTTTTGGCCTCGATGCGATTACTTCGGCTACGGTGCTGGCCAAGCGTTTTCAAACGCCCGAAGCGCGGGGGTTGTGGGCTGGTATGGCTGCCCACGCCATTCAGCCGCTTTCCAACGTCACCACCTCGGCCATCGGATTAGTTCTGATGGCTATGGGGCATGTGCGCGGGTGGCCACTACCGCAGGGCGGCTCGCAGGCCATTGCGCAGGCGTTGGGGTCGTATTTTACATCACTGGGGGGCAAAATTGAGACAAATGTGCATGTTAGCTCACTTACTCAACTGCCCTCCAGCCACGCCGTCCTGTTCGATGTCACGCCCCGACAGTTACTTCAGATTGCGGGGCATACCTTTTCGTCGCTTTATCGCTGGCAGTTAGAGCGCTACCGCTACGGCATGGGCGTGTTCAAGATTGATTGGGCCTTGGATGAGCCTATTCCGTTCACGGCGCCGGAATGTCGCCAAGCTGGCACCGTTCATTTGGGGAATTCACTGGAGGAAATCGCCGATTCGGAGCAGCAGACCAGCGAAGGCAAGCACCCCGAACGACCTTTTGTGCTTTTGGCCCAGCAAAGTCTGTTTGACCCCACCCGCGCGCCCGCTGGCAAGCACACAGCTTGGGCGTATTGCCACGTGCCCAACGGTTCGCAGGTAGACAGAACAAACGCCATTGAAAGCCAAGTAGAACGGTTTGCTCCCGGCTTCCGCGACCGGATTCTGGCCCGGCACACCATGAATACTGCGCAGATAGAATCTTACAACAATAACTATGTCGGTGGCGACATCAACGGCGGCATTCTGGATGTGACGCAGTTGTTTACTCGCCCGGCGTTGCGTGCTTCGCCCTATCGCACCTCGGCGAAGGGTCTCTATATCTGTTCTTCCTCCACGCCCCCCGGTGGCGGCGTGCACGGAATGTGTGGGCACCACGCCGCCCGGCAAGCCTTGCAGGATATTTTCAAGCGCCAGCCAGCGCCCTTACTCAACAGCTAGGTTTAGGGTTTTCTGTTACAGGCACTTTTTAAAGCACCAAAAAAGCCCCCAGAATATCCGGGGGCTTTTTATTGGTTGTTGAAAGAATAGGGCGCAGAACTAGAAAGAAAAGTTTACTGAAGCTTTAATCACGCGGTTCTGAGCGTCGAAGCGGTCGTTTTTATCCAGGGAAGTGAGGCCGTAATCGTAGCCGGCGCTTAGGCCCAGGCCGCTGTCGAACTGGTAACCTAGGCCACCAACTACGCCAAAGTCTAGCTCCCGGAATTGGTTGCGCACGTCATAGTCCTGCTTAAAGGCGGAGAAACCTAGCGCCCCGGCTTCCACCCGCACTTTGTTGCTGACCAAGTACGACGCTTGCGGGCCAGCGTAGATGTAGAGGCCGCGCGTGAGGTACGCCTTGGCCAATACAGGCACATCGATATAAGCCATGCGCGAGGTAGCCGTTACGCGGGCATTTAAGAAGTCGAACCGCTCTAAAGGAACGCGCCCCGCGAGTTGGGTGCCTTTTTCGGAGTATATCAGGCCGGGCTCAATGGCAAAGCGCGCTCCCAAAGGCAGCGTAGCATACAAGCCCGCATGAAAGCCAGGCCGCATTTCGCGCGTTACGGCCCCATTGGTCAATTCGGCTACATCAAGCACGCTTTGCACCGCATCACCCGACCAGTCGGCGACGTTGACGCCCGCCCGCAGGCCAAACTGCACACCCCGACTGGGGGAAGTAGAGATAGATGTAGTGGTAGAATACTGCTTTGGGCGGGGTGCCAAAGGCGCGTTATAGGGCTGCCGAACCTGAGCCTGAGCTCCGATGGCAGTAGAAAAGAGAAGAGCAAGCGCGGCCAGGCGACCGCAAAGACGCAGATTTTTCATATCCAGGAAATAGTAGAGGAGAAGAGGAAACGCTGCTATTCGCTATGTGCACTTCGGAATAGCTGAGCGTTGCAATGTATTATTGCAAAACCGTGCCAATCACAGCGTTATGCAGCTTTAACAGCTATAGTATTCTGATTTATAGCCAATTAAAAATCAGAATAAGTACATGCAGTTTCCTCTATATTTCTTGGACTGATCCCAAAAATTATCTGTAAAGTGATTTGAGCCCGTGCTGCTGACCGGAGTACGAGGTCGCGCTTTGTGATGAAAATTTCCCCCCACCTCAATCCTGCGGAGTTGATGCGATCAACTGGTCAATTACGGCGAGGGCGGAGTTGTTTGCAGGCAGCGCCTGCACCAAGAACTGGCGTGCCAGCACAAACTGATTATGCGCCTGAAGATTGTTTTTCTGCTCCAGATACAGATGGCCCAAGTAGAGTCGCTGGTACCCTTGGGCCAGCGGATCCTGGTTGGGAACAGCGGCTTGCTCCGTAAAAAAGGTAATAAGGTCTGGACCCTGATTATTGCTTAGATATAAGTCGAGCAGCTCACGGTAGGTGCTTTCATCCTTGGGCGCCAACTGGTAGAGCTGCTGCGTAAGCCGCACAATTTCGGGCTTGTTCTTGCCTTTGAGGGCGGCCAGCAGCTTGGGTTTTACCGTCGCCAGCTCCGTAGGATTGATGGGTTCGGGCTCGGTGGCGGGCGTAGTGGTGGCGGCAGTTGTCGCAGTGACAGGTGTGGTGCGCGGCTTCGAGCGGGAAGGCTTGGCGGGTTTGCCCTCCGCTACGCGCTTTATCTGCTCCTCAATATCGGCCAGCATATAAGCCGCATCAGACTTGAATTGCTCATCTGTGTATAGATTCATGGCTAAGCGCACCTCATCGCGCGATTTTTCCAGCTGCTTCAGCTCAAGCAGGGAGTAGGCCAGGTGATAGTGGGCGTCGGGAAAGTCTTTCTTTAGCTGAATGGAGCGGCGGAAAGGCCCTACCGATTGGGCGAAGTTGCCGAGCCGCTCGTGGGCGTACCCTAGGGCATAATAGGAAAGATAGTCGCCGTAGCCGCGCAGGTGCGCTACTTCGTAATGACGCACCATAAGGGCAAAAAGCTTGTCCTCACCCTTGGCCTTCTCGGCACAGTCGCACTGCTGGGCGCTGTAATAGTAGTCGCCTAACGCTTTGTCCAACTTATAGTTAGTGGGGTTACGGCGCTTGAGGTTGAGCAGTGCCGTTTCGATGGGAAATCGATAGGCCGAGTCGTAGGAACGCTGAGCGCGCATTTGCTCCAGCGTTTCAACCAAGGCCAGATCCTTCATCGAAAAGATCTCATACTCGCGGGTGGTGATATTATATGACAGGGCAATTTCCTGTTTGCGCATCACCACGGCGGGCCGGCTATTTTGGGGATCAAACTTTTGGAGCAGAGCAAAGGCTGAGCTGTATTTGCGCTGGGCGACCAAGTCGTTGGCCTGTTTTAAGGCAGCTGATTCGGCTTTGTCAGTCTGGGCCGAAGCGGCAGTCAGGGTCAGCAGGAAAGCAAGAAAAAACGAGAAGACAGAACGCATGAATAGAGCAGGAAAAATGAATGCGGCGGCAAAGCCTTGCCGAAGATACCGGGTTGAGAAATAATCCTGACTTTCGCTAACGTTTTACTGTTCCCACTTATGCTGTCGTACGCCATACTCAAGCCCCTGATTCAACTGGGGCTGCGCGTTTTTTTCCGTCGAATAGAAGTGCGCCACCGCAAGCTGCTGCAAACGCCGGGACCGTTACTAATCGTCGCCAATCACCCTAATACGCTCATGGACCCGCTGGTAGTAGCCGCCAATCGGCGCGATTCGGTGGCTTTTCTGGCTAAGAGCACCTTTTTTAAGGGTGCTTTTATGAAATGGCTGATGGCGCAAACCAACTCCATTCCTATCTATCGGCGCCAGGACGCGGATGGCACTGACCCCGCCGCCCAAGTAAGCCCCGAAGAATTGGCCCGGCGCAACGAAGCTACTTTCGGCCGCAGCTACGACTACCTCGACCAGGGCGGCACCATTATGATTTTTCCGGAAGGCACCAGCGTAACCGAGCGGCGGCTGCGCCCCCTCAAAACCGGGGCTGCCCGCATCGCGCTGGGCGCCGCCGCTCGCCACGACTTCAAACGAGAAGTGCAGATTTTGCCCGTGGGCATCAATTACTTCGACCCCAGCCGGTTTCGCTCGGATGTGCTGCTCAACGTGGCCCAGCCCATCCAGGTAACGGATTACGCGGCCCTCTACGCCCGTGACCCCATCGCGGCTGCCGACGAGCTGACCGAGGAAATTCGGCGGAGGCTAGAGGAAAACCTGGTCATAACTCGCGATGCGGCCGAAGATGAGCTGGTGCAGCAAGTGGAGCGCACCTTTGGCGAACACCTCGCGCCCGACGATGATGAAACCCTGTATGACAACTTCGAGCTCAGCCGCAACTTGTCGGAGGCCATTATTTACTTCGAGAAGCACGACCCCGCTCGCTTGCAGGAAGTGCGCGAGAAACTAAGCGAGTACCTGCGTGAGCTGCGCGCGTTGCGCCTCACCGATGAGTCGCTGGAGTCGGGCAACAAAGGCGAGCGGTGGCTGCGGGGGGCAAAAACGGCGTTGAAGCTGGCGCTGGGCTTCCCCGTGTATGTGTACGGGGTAATAAATAACTACCTGCCCTACCGGATTCCGTCGGTGGTAGCCCAGCGTGCTACCAAGGAAGTGGAGTTTGTAGCACCTATTCTGATGGTGACGGGCATGGTTACGTTCAGCCTCGCCTATGCCGCCCAGATTGCCCTTGTACAGCACTTTGTGCAGGACTGGCGCCTGACCATGCTCTACGCTCTGAGCTTGCCGCTTACTGGGTTTTATGCTCTTTATTATTGGAACAACCTGCAGGACCGCCGCCAACGTTTGCGGGTGCTACGGCTGTTTCGGCAGCAGCGCCCGGCGATAGAGAAGCTGCTGCGCCAGCGTGCCAGCATTATGCGCTTGCTCGCTAACGCACGGGCCGCCTATGTGGCTGGTAATGAACTGTAACGTAGAATTTTTGCGCCCTAAAACGTGAATTTGCCCCCCACACCTAACGTCAGCACATCTGTCACTTTCAGCCCCGACAGGTTGGTGGCCAAACTCACTACATACAAGTCATTGGTGCCCAGCTCATAGTAAAGCGAGACTGCGCGCGGTTGGCCCGTAGGACTAGGCTTTAGGGGGCGCGCGAGTTTTCCACCTATAAAGGCTCCGAAGCGCACCGTAGAGGACCACCAGTAGTAGCCGTCGTAGTATTTCTCGTCGCGGGAGCGGTTAAGGGTACGGGAAGGAGTATAGTTCACTAAGCCGCCAAAAGACAGCGGATGCACCCGCCACGCCGCGCTACGAAGTGTAATAGTGTAGGGCGTGTACGTGGTTTTGAGGGTGAAAATGCCCAGCGCTTTATTGCCCGCGTAGCGCTGGGGTACGTAGCCAGCCAGCGCATCCACGTCGAGCCGCTGCCGAAACAAGCTATAGCCCACGCCGCCGCTCACCATCCCGATGCCGCCCGCCGTTTGCAGCACGGCGTGCTGCGGCACGTACCAAGCCCGCGTCGAACGTGTGGCTGCCGAGTCAGTTGGAGCTTGGGCTGCTGCTGGCAACACGGATAGAATCAGCCCAAAAAAGCCCCCAGAAGTAGAAAAACACGCATAATTAAAAGGCAACTTTCTCGAGCTTGTACTGATCAGCACCCCATACGGTCAGAATCACGTATTGGCGCTTCTCGAAAGCATACGAGTTGATGTATGTCACGCCATCGGCGTATGGCTCACCGATGCTGAAGCTGTGGGCGTGGCCATTGAGGTGAAAAAGCAAGCGGGGGGCTTTTGCCAGCGCTTCGGTGTAAGGCTTGATAAGCGTGGGGTCAAAATCTTCGTTGGTGGGCGGCACGTGGCAAAGCACGATCTGGCGGCGTACACCCACGGTATCAGCGAGTTGCTGCTCAAGCCAGCCGATGTCGGGCACCTTGCCATTGAAGCCATATTCGCGGCTATTCGTGTCGATGAGAATAAAGCGGGTGCGGTCGTAGGTGAACGTGTAGTTCAGGGGCCCGAAGATTTCCTGATACGCTTGCCGGCCGTTAGCTACTTGGTCGTGGTTGCCGATAACGGTGAGATACGGCACGTTCAGATGGCGCAGACGGTCATTCACCCACTGCATCTCGCGGCGCAGCCCAAAATCGGAGATGTCGCCGGCCACTACTACCGCCGCGATACCGCGCTGCCGATTCACGCTTTCCACCAGCGGCCCACTTTCATCGTGAAAACGCTGGGAGTCGCCAGTAAACACAAAGCGCAACGTGTCGCCGCCGGTAGGCTTCGGCGTTGCTTGCAGGCGCGCCAGGTTTTTGGCTGTCAGGTCGCGCTCGGCGGCGGGGGCGCGTACATCGTTGGGGCTGAATTCAAACAGTTCGCAGCCTGTAAGCAGTAATGTAGCCGCCGTCAGAAGTATTCCCTGACGAATACGGCGTGTTAGTGTAATAAGCATTAATTCAATTAGTTGCAAGGTATAGTGACTCTCTGATTGACAGCATAACGGCCATTATCGATCTAAGTCACTACTGCTCGTTGCTATTCATCTAAGTATTCGTGCACAAATTTAATCGCCATGGAGCCTTCGCCCACGGCCGATGCCACTCGTGCCATGGCGCCCACCCGATTGTCGCCGGCGGCAAAGATGCCCGGCACGCAGGTTTCGAGCAGATACGGCTCGCGGTTGCGCTTCCAAAGGGCCGCGAAGCGCGAGTCGCTTACCAAATCGCGGCCCGTGAGCAAAAAGCCGCGCTTATCGCAGAGCAGGATGTCCTGAACCCATTCGGTGCTAGGTTTCGCACCAATAAAGACGAACATGGCGCGGGCGGGCCGCACTTCTTCCTGCCCTCGGTTTACGATTATCACTTCCTCCAAATGATCCTGTCCCCGCACTTCCTTTACCTGTGCAAAAGGTAGGATTTCGATATTGTCGGTTTGCCCAATCTGCTCAATCAGATAAGCCGACATGGAAGCCGCCAACGATTCGCCCCGAATTAGAATGAACACGCGGCGGGCGTAAGTAGCCAGGTACATAGCCGCTTGGCCTGCCGAGTTGCCACCACCTACAATGTAGACGTCCTGTTGGTCGCAGGAGCGCGCTTCGGTGCGGGCCGCGCCATAGTACACGCCAGCGCCGCTTAGGTGATGCTCACCAGGTACATCCAAGGTTCGGTAGCTTACACCAGTAGCCAACACTAGGGCCCGGGTGCGTACTTCGCTGCCATCTGCCAGCGTCAGAACTTTGTACTCATCCTGTAAGCATAGATTGGTAACCTCTTGTGGTCCAACTAGTTCGGCGCCTAAGCGAACGGCCTGCGCCCAAGCCCGGTGAGCCAGTTCGGCGCCGCTTAGGCCCGTGGGGAAGCCTAAGTAGTTTTCAATGCGTGAGCTGCTACCGGCCTGTCCGCCGGGCGCACCCCGCTCAATAACCAGCGTCTTCAGCCCCTCCGAAGCGCCATACACCGCCGACGCCAGCCCCGACGGTCCGGCGCCAATCACGACTACATCATAAAGCTCAGCGGAAGCTTTCTGCGATAAACCTATTTTGAGCGCCACCGCTGCCCGCTCGGGGCGGGCTAGCGCAGAGCCATCTTCAAACACCACGACGGGCAAGTCGGCGGGGTGAGGCCCGTGCTTTGCAACAGCGTATCCGCTTCAGGGTTGGTTTCATAATCGAGCCATTGATACGCCACCATATAGCCCGCCAGAAAGTCTTTCAGCTCATGCGAAAGCGGCGACCATTGAAATCCGATCAGTCTAAGCCCCTGAAAGCGTGGCCTATAGTGAGCTTGCCAGGCGGCCAGCAAGTCGCGCAAGGTGGGGTAGAGTAACTCCTGCGGCGGATCCCAAGGTTTGAGGAGATAATAGTCGAGGTGGGCGTTGTTGATGGCCCGAATAGCGGCCTCGGTATCGGCGTAGGCCGTGAGCAGCACTCGCTTGGCATCCGGAAATATGGCGCGGGCTTTTTCCAGCAGCTCCACGCCTTCCATTTCGGGCATGCGCTGATCGGCCAGGAGCAGCGCCAGCGGCTCGGCACGAGTGGCCAGCTCCTTCAGAATTTCCAGAGCCTCCGGCCCCGAGCTGGCCCGCAGCACCCGATAGTCGCGGCGAAATTCGCTTCGCAAATCCCGGTCGATGGCGCTGAGTACCTGCGGATCGTCATCCACAACAAGGAGAACTGGTTTTTTCATAGCAGTGATAGGTGCTTGGTAAACTATGCGCTAATAGATTAGGTAGGATGTCATGCTGCGCTTTGCCTGATGGTCAATCGTATCCATGCAAAGGTACAGACGGGCTGGGGGGCTTTTTTACTTCAACTACTCTCGGCCTTATTAGAAAAAGCCCCCAGCCTTACGTGAGCGCTGGAAGCCACACGCTAAACTCCGTGTGCCCAGGTACTGAGTTCACCTCCAGACGCCCATTATGGCTTCGTACAATACGCTGAGCGATATCGAGGCCCAGGCCGGAGCCGGCACCGGCTTCCTTTGTAGTGAAGAAGGGCTCAAAAATATGATTCAGCACATCCGGCGCGATACCCGTACCGTTGTCGATGATGGCAACGCGCACAAAGCCACTCTGCAAATGGGTGCGCACCGTAATCTCGCCGCCCACAGCCACAGCATCGATGGCATTATCGAGCAGGTTGGTCCATACCTGGTTCAGGCTACTGACCTGACCCCGTACCAACGGAAGCTGAGGGGCAAAATCGCGAGTCAGCTGAATCTTTTTGTCGCGGAGCTGATGGCCCAGCATGGTAAGGGTGCTTTCCAGACCGCTGTGAATATCGAGGGGCGCGCGGTCGGTGGCGCGGTCCATGTGCGAGTAGGTCTTTACGCTGGCTACCAAAGTGCTGATCCGGCCGCCGGCCTCCTGCACATCTCGGATTAAACGTTGGGTGGTGAGTTGGCCTTCCAGCCAAGCAAAAGCAGCCGGCAGCGCGGGCTTGGGCAAGTTGGCGGCTACGGGAGCAAGTATATCCTTGGTCACTCCGGCCTCCAGCAGCCCGGCCGCGAGGCGGTAGCCATCGGCTACTCCTTGGTCTTCGAGCCAATCGGCTAGATCGTCCTCGTAATCAGCGCACTCCAGCGCCGACATAGACTTCTCATTGGCAGTTATTTCCGTAGCTAATAGCGTCAACGCTTTCAGCGCTTCCGGAGTAGGGCAATGCTGAAGCAAATCCAGCAGCTGCGAGGGCTTAGCCAGGTTCAATTCCTGCAAGGCTTGCGAGGCGCGGGCAATGGCCGCCGCCGGATTATTCAGCTCATGCGCTAATCCCGCCGACAGCTTACCGAGGGCGCGCAGCTTGTCGTCGCGTTCTTGCCCGCGAGCCTCATCACGGGCCCGGTCGCTCATCAAGGCCACCAAACGCTGCGTCAGTTCCGGGCTTGTTCGCTCCAGCTCCGGAAACAGGTCGCGGTGCAGCACGAACGTAACGGTAGGCATGGTCGCGATGCTATAGCCATTCACAACGCGCAACCGCGAATACGGCAGCACGCCACTCACTTGCCCCGCACTTATCCGAAAAATAGGCTCCCGATTGCCATTGCGCACCGCAAAAAACTGAAGTTCGCCTTGTAGTAAGGCCATCATATACTCAGCCGGGTCGCCGGGTTTGAAGATAATCTCTTCGGCCGCGTATTCGCGCCGCTCCCCGTGAGCAAGGAGCCAATCGATGGTTTCGGGGGGCAAATCGGCGAATGCCGGAATAACGGCTAGATCGGTAGGGGCAAGGCTAACCATACAACAGAGATAGCTAAGGGGAAATAAATCGATACATAACAAGCAGCACTGCACCTGAGTTTGGCTAGCTCATCTGGCAGCAGATTGGGGGGCTTTTTCCGTAATCCAAGCACTTAAAGACCTTAAGCAAGGTAAGCCAAATTCACTTTCGGCTAACCTAATGCAACGAATACTCACCGCCGTCGACGTCCCGAACCAGTGAGCACCGGCAAATCTCGATCTTGCCAAACTTTTCCTTCCCGCTGAGCATTCTATACGTTCATCCGAACCAATTCATGGCCAAAATCAAGACCCTTTATTTCTGTCAAAAGTGTGGTGCTCAGTCAGCCAAATGGATTGGCCGCTGCCCATCGTGTGGGGAGTGGAATACCTACGTGGAGGAAGTAGTCGAAAAAGAAAATAACCAGTCTACCGGCTCCTGGAAGCCGCCTACAGCTTCACCCGGCGCCAAAACCAGCGCCAAGCCCCGCCCCATCGGCGAGATTCACTACGAGGAGGAAGCCCGTATCGACACGCACGACGGCGAGCTAAACCGCGTGCTCGGGGGTGGCCTCGTGCCCGGCTCCCTGGTGCTTATCGGTGGCGAGCCGGGCATTGGCAAAAGCACGCTTATGCTCCAGATTGCCATGAGCTTACGGCAGCTCAAGGTGCTGTATATCTCGGGGGAGGAAAGTGAGCAGCAAATCAAGATGCGGGCGGAGCGCCTCGGCGACCAGCATCCCGGCTGCTACATCCTCACCGAAACCAATACTCAAAATATCTTCCGCCAAATCGACCAGCTACAGCCCAATGTGGTGGTAGTCGATTCTATCCAGACCCTGCAATCGGGCTTGGTGGAGTCAGGAGCCGGCTCGGTGTCGCAAGTGCGGGAGTGCACCGCCGAACTGCTTAAGTACGCCAAGGAAACCGGCGTGCCCGTACTGCTCATTGGCCATATCACCAAAGACGGTTCCATTGCCGGCCCCAAGATTCTGGAGCATATGGTCGATACCGTGTTGCAGTTCGAAGGCGACCGGCATCTGAGCTACCGGATTCTGCGCACCATCAAAAATCGGTTTGGGTCTACTTCTGAGCTGGGTATTTATGAGATGCAGGGCGCTGGTTTGCGCCAGGTATCCAACCCTTCGGAAATTCTGCTTAGCCAGCGCACCGAAACACTCAGTGGCATTGCCATCGGGGCTACACTGGAGGGGAACCGGCCCTTGCTAGTGGAAGTGCAGGCCCTGGTGAGCCCCGCTACGTATGGCACGCCCCAGCGCAGTAGTACCGGCTTCGACTCCAAGCGGCTACAGATGCTGCTGGCCGTACTCGAAAAGCGGAGCGGCCTCCGCCTGGGGCAGCACGACGTGTTTCTAAACATTGCCGGTGGGTTGCGTTTAGAAGACCCAGCCCTCGATCTGGCCGTGTGCGCTGCTGTCGTTTCTTCCCTCAATGACATACCGCTCAGCGGCGAAACCTGCTTGGCGGCTGAGGTAGGATTGAGCGGCGAAATACGTGCCGTCAGCCGTCTCGATCAGCGTTTGTCGGAGTCCGAAAAACTCGGCTTTCAGGAAATGTACATTTCGCAGTTTAATGCTCGAGGTTTGGACTTAGGGCGCTTTGGTATTCGGGTACACCCGGTTGGGAGGCTAGATGAAGTATTAACGGGACTGTTTGGGTAAAAAATTTAGGCATGTTTATAGCTGGTAACAAGTAGTGAATCGCTGCTTCTATTCCGGTAAAATACATTTTTCACCCTTTTTCAGCTGCCAAGAGAGCTTTTACGCCACTCAGCTTCCCAATTTCGAACTCATACCCTAACAAGAAGTTACGAAAAAGTGATTCGCAATATTGCACTTTATAGGTTTTTATGCCTTATCTTCGGGGTAAGAATTGTCTTATAACGAGAATATACTGAATTGATCCGATCAACCAGTTATTAGTATTTAGCTAAGTATTCACCACGGATCCTCCGTGCTGTCGATTGCCTACTGCATGAATTCTGCTTCGAAAAAATCGCCTCTCCGTTTTCTTATTGGTCTACTGACTGTTGCGCTGTTGGCGCCCGCTGTGAGTCGGGCACAGGGCACTGTGGTGCTGACCGGGAAGGTGAGCAACCATAAGACGGATACTATTGCTGTTTCTTTTCGCGAGCATCCGCTCGACGCGAAAGAGCACATTACCTACGCGCGCCTCGATAGCAAAGGGGAGTTTCGGCTGGCCGTGGCGGTGCCTGGTCCTACCCGCGCCGACCTCGTGTACGGCGATGATGTAGCTGATTTGTTTCTGGAGCCTGGCAACGCAATTGAAGTGCGTTTCAAAAGCAATGACCTAGCTTCTAGCATCAAGTTTAAGGGCCCTGGCTCCGCTGCCAGCAGCTATCTGGTAGAACTGGATGAGCAGTTTATTGAAAATGATGGCTTTCAGGTCCTGCCCGATAACATCATGCTTTACGAGCCTGGCTTTCTGTCTTTTCTGGATTACCGCCGCAAAGCCGAGCAGAAATTTTTGGACGGCTACGCACAGGACAATCAGATATCGGCCGCTTTCAAGGCATATGCACAGGCCGAAATCGATTATAGTTATGCCAACGACCGCCTCACGTTTCAGGATCTGCGCGAGCAGGTGGTAGCCACAGAAGGCCGCCTGAAAATGACGCCTGAGTATTATGGCTTCCTCAACGACGCGAAGCTCATCAACAACCCCAGCGCTGCCCAAAGCGAGCAACATCAGGAGTTTTTGCTGAATTACATTCATCATACCGCAGTAGCGGCCAACCATCAGCGCACCGACCCCGACTTTTACTGGGTGTGCTACGAGTTGGCCAAGAAGCAACTGACGGGTCCGGTAAAGCCCTTGGTTATGGGTCGTGTTCTGCAGGAGTCGTTCCGTTTCGGGCACGTGAAACAGTCGGCTGCGATGCTAGCTGACTTTCGCAGCGTAGATCCCAAAAATGAGTTTTTTCCGCTGCTACAGCGCGATTTTGAAACCCACAAAGCCTTCGCTATTGGTGCGCCGGCTCCCGACTTCAAGCTCGTGACAGTAAAAGGCGACACGGTGTCGTTGCGTGATTTTGCCGGTAAGCTAGTGTACCTGAACTTCTGGCGCACGACCAGCGGTCTGAGCTTGCGCGACCTGCCGTATGCTCAGGATTTAGCGAGGAAATTCGAAGGCAAAAATATTGTGTTTCTCAATATTGCCCTCGATGACAATGACCCCGCCTGGAAGCAACTGGTAGTAAGCAAGAAGCTGCCGGGCGTACATGTGCGGGCGGCGGGCGGCTTGCGCTCAGCGCTGGCTCGGGCCTACGCTTTGCAAGAGGTGCCCTCGTATTTTCTGTTGGCTGAAGATGGCTCCTTCCTCAATACCAAGCCCAAACGCCTAAGCAGTCACGCGGCAATCGACGAGATAAAAGAGTCATTTGGCAAAGCCTCCACGTACACCAGCGCCTTGCCCGTAGCAACCGATAAATAAGCTCACGGCCCTAAAGCAAAAAAGCCCCCCAGACTAACTCTGGGGGCTTTTTTGCTTTAGGGCCGTGAGCTAGGCTGCCCGGAAGCCGGTAGCTTGCTTAATCGTGCGCTCAGCGCCGGAAGCTGGCTCCGAGTAGCTATGGTCGCTTACCTCAATGGAAAGCTTCTTGCCCAACAACTGCTTTGTGTCGAGGTCTTTGCCGGCTTCGGCATGTATGCCAACGGCGGAGTACAGGGAAAGCAGAATGGGCATGGCTGCCGCCGAAGTATAGAACCGTTGGGTCACGAAGCCGTCTTCGTTTTCCATGCGCGCCGCGAAGAATGGCACATTCTGGTGCTCACTGGTGCCTTCTTGAATATCAGTAATCTCAACTGTATGGCGGCCATCGGGCAAGAAGCCCTTTTCCTGGCCTTTTTCAACTGGAATTTTCATAGTAGCAGATCAGAGTTAGATACTAGTTAACGGTAGAGGCAGAGTGAGGTTTATAGTGCTTGTATAAAATCACTATGATACACTTTTATCTCAGCTCAACAATCAGAATTCCAGCTAGTTATGGAAATATTCCAAAGTCTTTTCCTTATATTCATATAGCGCTTTAATACTGTCAATCACCAGCTCAACGGGCAGGTCATGGCCGGTTTTATCTCCCACTCTACAATTCCGAATCTATGCTAAACAAACTTACCGGCTGTTGCCTCTTGGCATTAGGCTCCGTAGCGTTTTCCGCCTGCGACCAGTTCGGCCTAGAAGACTGGCGAGGGAATGGACAGCCTGCCCCCCGGCCCAAGATAGCCTTGACCTCCCCTAATATGGACGCTCGCCAAGTAGTAAATGGCCCCCCGTCGCGGGCTATTGGGACTTACGCAGGGCTCTACGACCCACAAACCAATGTATTGGTTTCTACTATTGGTTACTCTGTGGAGCCTGTACTATCGGCTCACCTGCACCGGGGGCAGCCAGGAACGAATGGGCCCATCGTTTTCTCCTTTCCTTCGCTCACACACCCTGTGGGAGCTACCGTTACCCTTTCCGAAGAGGATGAGGTGTTGCTGCTCAACAACGGAATGTATGTGGATGTGCATACGCCAATTTTTCCTCAGGGCGAACTTCGAGGGCCTGTCAGGCGGCAATAAAGCAGGCTCTGCTATAGCCCAGCCGCAAGGATACTAAAGTGATACACGCTCACTTCATGCTCCCCAATCATGCTACAAAAACTCACTTCCGGTTTTCTCTTACTCCTGAGTCTGGGCATTACGGCTGCCTGTGACCAATTTGATATAGATGACCTGCGCAAAAAGGCGCCGCCTAGTCCTCCCGAAATATCTCTGTCCGCGAGACTCACGAACGACCAACTAGTGCCGAGGCCTCTGTTTCCCAGCAGCGGCTTAGCTTCTTTTACGGGCACCTATGACCAGCAGACTAACGTCCTGACTTATGTGGTAGCATTCAATAGCAGTGTATTTAATTCTGTAACCGCAGATGAAGTGCACCTGCACCGGGGCGCGCCAGGAACGAATGGGCCTATTGCCTATGCCTTGCCCGCCCGCAATGGGACCGTCACGTTATCCGAAGCTGACGAGGCTCTGCTATTGGCGGGGAATATGTATGTGGACGGCGAGTCGCTGGTCGACGCGGGGCAGCGGCTCGCTGCCCTAACTCGGGGGCTATTATAAGGCAGCCGTCCACTCCTGTTCCCGTTCCGGGCCCTCAAGTAGCTCTGACAGCCCAGGTAAATGGTAGTCAGGTAGTGCCGCCCACTTCTTCTGCTCGTGCGGGCATTATCAATGCATTATATGATAAGGACACCAATGTGCTCACCTACTGGTCACTTATTAGTTTACCATCTTCATCACCAGTGGTGCATTTGCACCGCGCCGCGCCGGGCACGAATGGGCCCATTATAGCGACGTTGCCTTCAAATAGTGGTTTCTTGCCCTTTGAAGGCAAGGCGAGCATTCTGGAAGCTGACGAAGCGGCATTGCTCTCCGGTGACACTTATATAGACGTGCATAGCGCTGAGTTTCCGAATGGAGAGGTTAGGGGGGCAGTTGTGCCACTCTAAGATAGATTGTATTTTAGTTATAAACGCAAGAGGACTAAATCGTTATGAACCGAATTTGCCGCTTTGTCGTACGTTCTACGAAGGTGTTTACGGTTCAGATTTCCGCGTTAGCGGGCCCAACTTTTCTTCTTTTCTATAACTCACTCTTTACTACCTAACCAATGCTTAAAAAACTCACTTCCGGTTTCCTCCTGGCCTTTGGCCTGGTGGCGTTTTCGTCCTGCGACCAAGTCAATTTGGATGAGTTGCGCAAGATTATTCAGCCCGCTCCAAACCCCAATGTGGTATTGACGGCGGTGCTCAATGGCAGCCAAGAGGTGCCACCAACTCCCTCAGCCGCTACGGGCACTTTTTCGGGAGTGTACAACAAAGACACCAACGTACTCACCTACACGGTAACCTACACCGGCCTGACCCCGCAAGCCGGACACCTGCACCGCGGCGCGCCCGGCACGAATGGCCCCGTAATTCACCCCTTCCCCCAACTGACTTCCCCATCACGGCAACCGCCACCTTCACGGAAGCCGACGAAGCCCTATTGCTCAACAACGGTTTCTACGCCAACCTGCATAGCGCCGCTTTCCCCGGCGGCGAAATAAGAGGAGATATTAAAGTGAAATAGATACCTGTAAGTTGTCAAGAAAGCCCCCACACGACATGTATGGGGGCTTTTTTGTGCCTCAGAAGCGCTGTCGAAACTTTAGGGGGCTTTTTTGTTCCGGCATTGCCGACCTTTGCCCGCACCATGGCCTCTACGCTCACCGACGCACTCAATCTGCTTTCCAAAACTACCCCGCGCCGGGCGCTTAATACCGCGCAGGTGGTTGGGAGCTACGCCCTAAGCAAGCTAACCGGCAAGGCACGACACTGGGGGCTGCCGATGGCTCTGTCGTTTGAGCCAACGACCAGTTGCAACCTGCGCTGCCCAGAATGCCCCAGTGGGCTGCGCTCCTTCACCCGGCCCACCGGCATGCTGCCCGACGAGCTGTTTAAGCGCACCATCGACGAAGTAGCGGCGCGGCTCTGGTACCTGATTTTTTATTTCCAAGGTGAGCCGTACTTGCATCCGCACTTTCTAGAGTTGGTGAAATACGCCGCCGATAAAGGTATTTATACCGCCACCAGCACCAACGCGCATTACCTCAACGACCAAAACGCCCGCCGTACCGTGGAGTCTGGCCTAGACCGGCTGATTATCTCACTCGATGGCACTACTCAAGAAACCTATCAGCAGTACCGCGTGGGGGCAAAATCGATAAGGTGCTGGAGGGTACGCGCAATGTGCTACGCTGGCGCAAAGAGCTGAAATCGAACACGCCGCGCGTGGTGTTTCAGTTTTTGGTAGTAAAACCCAACGAGCACCAGATTGAGGATGCCAAGCAACTGGCCAAGGAAATGGGCGTGGACGACGTATGGTTTAAAACCGCCCAGATCTATGACTACCAGAACGGCTCGCCCCTTATCCCAACCATCGACTACTACTCGCGCTACGAGAATAACCAAAACGGCACCTGGAGCATCAAAAACCGCCTGCTGAATCATTGCTGGAAGATGTGGCACTCCTGCGTCATCACCTGGGATGGCTTGGTGGTGCCCTGTTGCTTCGATAAAGACGCCGAATATCGTCTCGGTGATTTATCTCAGCAAACCTTCCGCGGCTTATGGCAGGGCCCAAAGTATCGGCAGTTTCGTGCTTCTCTGCTTAAAGGCCGCGACCAGATTGACATGTGTCGCAACTGTACAGAAGGAACGCGCGTGTGGGGCTGAATAAAAGCTTCATGCACAAAAAAGCCCCCCGGAAGAACCTCTGGGGGCTTTTTTGTGCATGAAGCTCTTATTTATGATCCTTCTTCAAGTTTTTGCCTAGGTCTTCTACCTGCTTCAGAAACTCCAGACTGTCTGAGTCGCCCGTTGGGCCGTAGGAGGAGGAAATGGTGCCACGTGTACCGTCAGCGCACTCCAAGGCATAAAGGATAGACATATCATCGGGGTCGCTCTCGCCCTCGAAGCGGTAAAAATCTACGATGGTCACATCCTGGGGACCGTAGCTGATGGTTTCGGAGCTAAAAGGGCGCAGGCGGCCGTCTTCAACTCGAAAATCTTCGGTGAAACCGTCCTTGGCTAGCTTTTGCTCTACCATAATCAGGGAGCGTTCTTCTTCTTTATCTTGCATGATCAGGGGGCGTTTGGGAGTGGAACGGTTCGGCAGAATAGGGAACAAAAAGAACCCCGTGCCGACTATACGCAGTCGGCACGGGGCGAGGTTGTCTGAATCGACAATAGTGAATGTTATTTACTTGGTAACGGTCCAGCTTTCTGCGCTGCCGCTTCAATAGTGCGTTGCAGCCGGTCGACATCGATGGTACCGCAAGCACCGCCGCAGCCCTTGGCGCAGCCAGTGGTGCTAGGGGAGAAAAAAGCCCCCCAGAATATCCGGCCCACATAGAAAGTGGCCGCCAGAAACAAAACGCCGATCAGGAAATATTGGAATAGCATAACGCCCACAAAACTACGCAATCAGAAAAAAAGTTTGGCGCTGGCGCTTACTACTTCCAGTAATCACCAATGGTTTGCTGCATCTGCCGGTGTATCTGACCGTTCGTAGCTAACACCTCCCGGCCAAATATGGGGTCGCCATTAGTGAGAAATTGCGTCACGTGACCACCGGCCTCGCGCACCAGTAGTACGCCCGCCGCTACGTCGTAGGAGTTGATATTGAACTCAAAATAGCCATCAAAGCGACCGGCCGCAACGTAGGCGAGGTCTAGCGCCGCTGAGCCCACGCGCCGAATACCGTGCGTTGACTGCATGAATTCGCCCATGATTTTTAGGTACGCATCGAGCCGGTCGAACTTGTAGTAAGGAAAGCCCGTGGCCAACAGCGACTCGTGCAAATTGGCCGCGGCTGATACGCGAATCGGCTTTTCGTTGCAGAAAGCACCGCCGCCCAGTGCTGCTCGGAAGCACTCATCCTGGTTGATTTCATACACTACACCTACCACTAGCTCGTCGCGGTGCATCAGGGCTATGCTTACGCAATACGCGGGTTGTCCGTGTATGAAGTTGGTAGTGCCATCGAGGGGATCGATAATCCAATTGTATTCCTCGGTGCGGGCTTTGGCAGCGGTGCCTTCTTCCGTAATAAAACCAGCTTCTGGGAGCAGCGCATGCAGTTCGTCTACCAACTGCTTCTCGCTCTGCTGATCGACGTACGAAACCATATCATGCAAGCCCTTGTGCTCCACGGTAGCTAGGTCGAAGCTAGCTGCCTCCTGGCGAATAAACTGCCCGGCCCGGCGCGCTATCTCCGCTACCTGAAGGCTTATTGCGTTGAAATCCATAGAGTGAGTTGTTGTCTGAACTTTACATCAGACTAAATAATAGAGAAAATCTATGTGGTCAGTTATAGCGCTAGCCCGAAAGGAACCCACTGACCATTAACCAGTTTCTCGAGGTGACCCCATTCTGGGTTATTCTCAAGACGGCCTTTTACGCGAATAGGCGCAATCCAGTCATGTTGGCAGTTATCTAGAGGATCTGATATAACTTCCCAGTCAGCCGGAAGGGTACCATACTCCTCTAGTGCAGCTGCTATAGCTTCTTGGATATTTTCGTGCCATTGATCCCAGCAGGCACCAGCATCATTCAGGGTATTATAACCAAACAGATAAACACCGTTACCTGTATCATAAATCATAATACGCTTTGTGTCTGAAACGGGCTTACGGACAACTGCAATCATTCTCATGTTAAGCGGCTGTAATAATCCGTCGCCTCATTATTGCTTTACCTACAGTCAGTGCTATCAGTAATCCTGCCAGCACTTGCATCGTGGGCCCAATCAGCTCGCCGTGGCGCACGTAAAAAGTGAGTTCGGAGTTGAGTTGAACAGTGGCCCGGCTGGCCGCAGGCACCCACCAATCAGTTTGGGTCGTGACTTCACCTTTCTGATTAATAAAAGCCGAAATGCCTGTATTGGCCGAGCGCGCAATGGCCCGCCGGGTTTCAATGGCGCGCAGGGTGGCGTATTGCAAATGCTGCTCGTGGCCGGGCGAGTCGCTCCACCAACCGTCATTCGTGATGATGCCCAGCAGGCTTGCTCCATTCTTGACGTATTCAGCCACAAAGTCGCCGTACACTGATTCGTAGCAAATCAGCGGGCCCACCCGCAACGCGGAGTCGGTAGGAGAGCGGAATACGGTGCGCTCCTCTTGGCTACCGTAGCTGCCCACCGTGCCACCCAAGTCGATGTTGGCAATGAGTTTAGTAAGAAGCGGCGGCACTTTCTCCACGCCCGGCACAAGGCGGGATTTGTGATAAAAAGTAGCCGGGGTGCTAGCATTTGGCAGAAAAGCCGCCGTATTAAATACATCAAAATACCCAGCATCATCGCGGTAACGGGCGGTGACGCTGGCCTTTTCCTTGCTTGGATATGCCACTAGGCTAGTGATGCCCGTGATAAGCTCCAGATTGGGATGCTGAGCCAGCATAGCCCGCACGCGCTGGGTATTCGGATTCGCATCAAACTGCGTTTCCCACTGTGCCTGATCCAGCGAGGTTTCGGGCCAGAGCACGAGGCGCGTTTTGGGCGTCAGGTTTTCAGTGGTAAGATTAATCAGCCGAGTAACCTGCGCCTCAATAGGAATAAAGTTCTCGGCCCCCTGAAACTTCTCCTGATAGGGGTCGATGTTGGGTTGAATTACCAAAACCTCAACTGGGGGGCCTTTTTCTTGGTAGTTGTAGCCAATAAGTTTAGAAATCCCGATGGGCAGCAAAGCAGCCAGCAACGGAACCAAGATCAGGCGCTGCACCTGTACGCGGCTCAACTCTGGCGCCCCCGGCCGACTAGCCGCCGCGTATTGTTGCAGGGACATAAACGCCAGAATATTTACCACCCAAATCCAGACGGAGCCGCCCAGAAAGCCGGTGTATTCGTACCACTGCACCCAGCTATTCGCCTGCGCAAAACCGTTGCCGAGCGTAAGCCAGGGCCACGTGAGGTCCCAGTGCAAATGCAGCTGCTCGAAGGCTATCCAGTAAATAGGCAGTGAAAGGTAGCCCAGCGTAGGACCAGCTAGTTTTTTGGTGTGGTAGAACGCCATGGTAGGCAGGCACATCAGCAACGCATTGAGCACGACGGCCGCAATTCCGCCGCCCAAGGTGCTGTAGCTCACCCACCACGTGGTGAAAGCATTCCAAAGCACCAAGGTCAGATAGGTATAGCGAAATACCTTCCAGCCACTGGCTCCGCGTCGCGTAAGCAATTGCTCCATCCGCAAATACGGTACCCATCCCACCAGCAGTAGCAAAGCCATAGCAGCCGGGTGCACGGGCCAGCCGGCCCACAACAGCCCAGCACTAAGCAGCGCCAACAGCGAGGGTTGCCAGTAAGCCCATCCCGATCTAGGACGCGGAGCCGCGGCAACGGCTGGGCTAGTCTTTACTTCCTTGAACGACAACAACGATTTCTCCTTTAATGGATGAACGGCCCGCAAAGTTGGCAGCCAGCTCGGGCAGCGTGCCGTTTACGGTTTCCTCAAATAACTTGGTTAATTCCCGGCTCACCGACGCCTGCCGCTCAGGCCCAAATACTTCGGCCAACTGCTCCAGCGTCTTCACAATGCGGTGCGGGGATTCGTAAAATATCAACGTGCGGGTTTCGGTGGCCAGTTCCCGCAGGCGGGTCTGGCGGCCTTTCTTCACGGGCAAAAACCCTTCAAACACAAACCGCTCAGCCCCAAACCCCGACTTAAGCAATGCCGGCACAAAGGCAGTAGCCCCGGCAAGCATTCTACTTTCAGGCCCCGACTCAGGCACTCGCGCACCAGCAAAAAGCCCGGATCAGAAATGCCCGGCGTGCCCGCATCCGATACCAGCGCCATCCGTTCGCCTTTTTCTAGGCGCTCGATCAGGCGGGCTACGGTTTGGTGCTCATTATGCAAATGATAGCTAAGCAAGGGCTTTTTCAAACCCAGATGCTGCATTAGGCGGCCGCTGTTGCGGGTATCTTCGGCCAGCACTGTGTCTACCTCGCCCAAAATGCGAATGGCCCGCAGGGTGATATCCTCCAGGTTGCCGATGGGAGTGGGC
The DNA here is from genome assembly GCF_004355185.1 of Hymenobacter radiodurans. Lineage (NCBI taxonomy): Bacteria > Pseudomonadati > Bacteroidota > Cytophagia > Cytophagales > Hymenobacteraceae > Hymenobacter > Hymenobacter radiodurans. The sequence goes on along the minus strand of NZ_CP037922.1, from coordinate 4,669,362 downwards.
ACGAGGTATAGAACAGTGGTCGTAGGAGATTCGTCGGGCATAGTTGCACAAAGGTAGGCCGATGCGAGGATGTGCTAAACAGGAAATTGCAAGCTCAATAAACAGCTACTTAACTAGCGCCGTGCTCAGCGGCTAGCCGATCAATGGCTTCGGCCAAGCGGTGGTCGCGTTTGGTGACGGTATTGCCCGCATCGTGGGTGTAGAGTCGAAACTCAACGGTATCGTACACATTGGACCACCACGGATGATGATTCTGGCGCTCCGCTTCGGCGGCCACGGCGGTCATGAAAGCGAAGGCCACCTTGAAATCGGGGAAGCGGAAGGTGCGGGTGAGGGCGTTATCGTGTTCGGTCCACATGGGGGGCTTTTTTTGGTAAGAATGATCGACAATAAAGCGCTCGGCCCGAACGCTTTTTACTCGCTGTACGCCACGGTGTTTCTGTTCAACTTAAACCAAATTTCGCAAACCATAGTACACTTCAAGGTAATCCACCCACGACTTTAAACGACGCTTTCTATGGCCATTGATCCTAATAATCGTCCCGTCCGCGTCATCAACGACGACACTACTGATCAGGAATTAGCCGCCGGTCATATCATCCCCGATGCTGATCCGCCCAAAAATGAAGCTGCCCGTGGCGGTTTTGGCAACCGTGATGGCAAAGAAGGCTTTGGCACGGACAGCGGCAGCGGTAATACCTCTATTTCTGTGAACGAAGATGCGGATAAAGTAGGCCATCCCGCCGATAATATGTTGACCGTAGGCGAGGGCGCCGATGAAGGAGCCGACCAAGATATGCCTGACTCTGACCTGCCCAGCGCTGATACCGTTCGGCGGCCACGTTCTGCCTCGGAAGCCAACGCCACTAAAGCCCAGCGCACCCTGCATGGTGCCGGTGAAAGCGACGTGGATGGCATCCGCAACACATTGACCAAAGACGACCACGATGTGTCGACGGTGCAAGACAGCCCCGCTGGCCGCGCCACTCCCGAAACCAACGCTGATTTGAACGACCCTAATGCCCAAGAATCGGGTATTCTGCGGGGCGAATAACGCTTGTAGTTCCAGTATTTCACCACTTTAACCTGTTGAAATCATGCCGTACAAAAGCAATAATACCAACCAGCAGTCCAAAGAAAATAAAGGCAATCCGGCTACCGGCGGCAAAGCCAAAGGCGACCCAAACAGCACACCGCTCAACGAAGACGAGTTGACGCAACGCTTAGCCGATGAATACACCAACGACGGCGAAGCTGATATTCCGCCTCACATGACCAACAATCCCAACCGCAACTACGATAAGCCCAATTTGGATAAGCCAGCTTATAGCTAGATGATAAACAGGTATTTGCCTGAGGTATCTAAAAAGCACTTCTTCCGTTGGAGGAAGTGCTTTTTGATTTACAAACTGTGCATTGACCAGCACAGAAAAGCCCCCAGAACCTCCGTTTTCATGGAAGACTTGCGGGTTAAGGTTAAACAAGAACAGTATCAAGTAACTCTCAAAACGCTAATGGCTCGCTACGCTACCACTGATTTGCACGGCTGTCTGCGCACCTTCCGCCACGCGGTAGAAAATAAGTTGCGCCTGGGGCCCACAGATGAGTTGTACGTGCTGGGCGATTATGTAAACAAAGGCCCTGATAGTCGCGGGGTACTTGATTACCTGATGCAGCTGCAAGCCGCTGGTTTTCAAGTGTATTGTTTGCGCGGCAATCATGATCAGGAGTTGCTCGATGCGGCCCACGGCCGGAATTCCATCACTTGGGCGTCGGCCGATGACCGGGCGTTGACACTACAAAGCTTTGGGGTGACGGAGGCGGCTCATATTCCGACTCATTATCTACGCTGGCTCAATGCGTTGCCGTATCAGCTGGATATTCCGGGCTTTACATTGGTCCATGCCGGCTTCGACTTTCATTTGCCCCCCCAGCAGATGCGTCAGGATTGGAACACGATGCTCAATATTAAGCAGTTCGTATTTGATGCCTCGCGGCTCCAAGGGCGGCGCTTGCTATATGGTCACGTTCCGACACCCACGGCCGAAGTGCAGCGGCGAGTAGAGGCTCGCCAGGGAGTAATCGGCCTCGATACAGGCTGCGTTTACCGCCACAATCCAGAGCTATCTCACTTGGCTGTGTTGAACTTAGATACGTTTCAACTTCAGCTTATTCCTAATCAGGAAGAACCTTACCCAATAGCACACCGCTGAACGGGCGCGCAGATCAAGATTCGGAGAAAGAACTATTGGTTAATTACTTGCTCAAAAAAGCCCCCAGACGATGTATGGGGGGCTTTTTTATTGGTCTTGAAGTACGTTGTCGTGCAGCACAAGCTGGGCATCTTCCCGGTATGGGTTGTTGGGGTCGTCGGCTACCTGCCGCAGAATAGCGCGTGCCTCAACGGGGTGCTTATTGCGCCAATGCACCATCCCAAGGTGGTAGAGCGCTTTGCCTGCCAGCGGAGAGTTCGACTGCTGACTTACGCGGCGTAAGTAAGAGCGTGCCGCCGTTGCCCGGTCTTGCTGAAGCAGAAAAATGCCATTGTAGTAGAGGAGCGTATCCTGGCCCACTTGGTCGGGGGAAAGGCGCTGCAAAATGCGAAGCGCATCGGGGTAGCGACCTGCCTGATACTGGTGCATGGCCTCCGCCAGCAATGGCCGACGGGCTATGCTTGGTTCGTCTTCCGACAAACCCATATCTGGCTGATAATAGCGGCTCCAGGCAGCAGGTGCATCGTCTTCGCTGGGGCGCAGCATCAGCCAGGTACCAATGCCTACCAGAATCACGCCCATGATGGCCAGCAGCCAGCGCCGACGGGTACGGCGGCGCGTAGTAGCTGGGCTACGTTGCACTCTGGTTAGCGCTTGCTGACGTTGATCTAAGCTTTGATCCAGCGCCTGAAGCTGTTCTTGCAATATCTCGTGTCCGGCCGCCCAGCGCAAATCGGCCGTCAGCTGCTCATAAGCCTGGTGCGCTTTGAGTAGCTCTGGGTCTTCGAGCATGCGCTCTTCAAACGCTTCCTGCTCGGCTGCTGATAGCTGACCGTCAGCAAAGCGCTCCATATCTTCCAAATATGGGCGTAAGTCGAAGGACGACGTCATAGAAGAGGTGGAACTTTGAACCAAGGCAGCGCGGGAAGCTAGAGAAGTAGGAGGAATGAGACGTGCAGGCCACTAAACAAGAAAAGGGCCAGCATCCGGTTATGTGTCGGTGGGCGGAAGTATCTGGTGGTCAGCGTCGGATGTTTGCAGAGCTACTTCATACAGCTTGCGCAGATAAGTAGATTTCTGAATACGAGCCACTACAGCATTGGGATAGCCCATTTTGCCGGCTACTTTTTCGAAGTTATAGCCCCGAAAATAAAAGTAAGAAAGTACCTGCCGACAATCGGCGCCCAAGGCATGAAATGCTTGCAGCAAATGCTGACGCCGATTGGCTTCGGCCTGAGGCAACCGTTCGGCAGCGGCATTATCGAGGCGCTCCCGGGCCATGTCATAAATAAAAGCGCGCAGGTCGGGGGGCATTTTGGTCAAGCGGCCATCGGTGGCGCGGTCGTAGAACTCCAACAAGACGGCTCGTAACGTGGCGTGAGCGGTGGTAGGTTCCTGCTTATAGTGCCACTTCGCCCAGCGCGCAAAATGGTCGCGGTTCTGCTCGTAGAAAGTAATCAAGGATCTCTGGTTGCCCACACGAAGCTGGGCCAGAAGTTCGGCGAGGGGCGATACCATAGAAATGCTCACGTAGCGTATGGCAAGTAACGAGGAACAAACGACATGCGGAAGAAGTATCCCGAGTTTGCCGGCAGCTTATTAGTAAATTGCTGGTACCTGCTGCTGAACATTGCCACGAGCTGTGTATTTATTGCTAAATGATTCACCCCTACCTTTGAGGCTATGGAAACGACCACAACTACTCTCGCCCCCGATACCGTGCTGTTTGACCTTATTCGTAAGGAAAAAGAGCGCCAAACCCACGGTCTTGAACTCATTGCTTCCGAAAATTACGTCTCGGAGCAAGTGATGCGGGCGCAAGGGTCTATCCTCACCAATAAATATGCCGAAGGTTTGCCTGGCAAGCGCTATTATGGCGGCTGCGAAATTGTAGACCAAGTTGAGCAACTGGCCATCGACCGTGCAAAGGAGTTGTTTGGCGTAGAGTGGGTGAATGTGCAGCCCCACTCCGGTGCTCAGGCCAACGCTGCTGTGATGCTAGCCATCCTCAACCCCGGCGACAAAATTCTGGGCTTCGACCTAAGCCACGGGGGGCATTTAACGCACGGCTCGCCCGTCAATTTCTCCGGTAAGCTGTATAAGCCGTCCTTCTATGGTGTAGAGCCCGAAACCGGTCTTATCGATTGGGAGAAGGTAAAGGAAACTGCTCGCCGCGAGCAGCCCAAGCTTATTATCTGCGGCGCCTCGGCCTACTCCCGCGACTGGAACTACAAAGCCCTGCGTGAAGCCGCTGACGAAGTAGGTGCTTTGCTGCTGGCTGATATTTCGCACCCCAGTGGCCTGATTGCCAAAGGATTGCTAAATAATCCGTTTGAGTATTGCCACATCGTAACGACGACTACCCACAAAACGCTGCGCGGGCCGCGTGGGGGGCTTATTTTGTTGGGTAAGGACTTTGAGAATCCTTTTGGCCTGAAAACGCCGAAAGGGGAACTGCGCATGATGTCGGCGCTGCTCGACTCCGGCGTATTCCCCGGCACGCAAGGCGGGCCGCTAGAGCATGTAATTGGTGCTAAAGCAGTTGCCTTCGGTGAAGCCCTCACCGAGACGTATGCCGACTATACACGCCAGGTTATCCGCAACGCTAACGCCTTGGCTTCAGCATTTACGGAACGCGGCTATCAAATTATTTCGGGCGGCACGGATAACCATTTGATGCTAATCGACCTGCGCAGCAAAGGTCTCACCGGCAAGCTGGCGGAGAATACGCTTATCAAAGCTGATATCACCATCAATAAAAACATGGTGCCCTTCGATGATAAGTCGCCCTTCGTAACCTCGGGCATGCGCATTGGTTCGGCAGCCGTCACCACGCGTGGCCTCGTTGAAACGGATATGACGCGCATCGTGGAGCTGATCGACGATGTGCTCATGCACCACGATGACGAGGCGCACCTCAGCCGGGTGCGCGGGCAGGTAAATGAGTGGATGCAGGCTTTTCCACTGTTTGCCTAGGCAAAAAAATAGCGCGGACATACGAACCTGATGTGGGAAAAGCGTTAAAAAAGCCCCCCGCCACCATCGTTTTTGGCTGGCTGCGACCTAGGCAGCCAAAAACTTCGTACGTCTGGCGCAAGCACTTAACTACACAGGTGCTACCTACTTCATGTTATTAACTCAAGTATCAGTGGATCAAACCAGCATCCAAGCCGAAAACCGGCCGGGCGAGCCCCAGGAGATGTCTTTTATCGATCATCTGGAGGCCTTGCGCTGGCATATCATTCGCGCCGCCATTGCGGTCTTAGTGTTTACGCTGGGGGCTTTTTTAGCGAAAGACTTTCTCTTCCACGACCTTATTCTGGGCCCTTCACGCCCCGATTTCTGGACGTACCGCATGTTCTGTGAGTTCGGGAAGCTCGTCCACGCTCCCGATCTGTGTGTCGATCCCATCAAGTTTGACATTCAGAACCGGCAGATGAGCGGACAGCTAACCATGCACATCAGCAGCTCCTTTATTGTAGGGCTGGCGATGGGTTTTCCTTATACCTTTTGGGAGCTGTGGCGCTTCGTGAAGCCAGGTTTGTATCCGCACGAACAGGCGAACTCACGCGGTGCAGTGTTCTTTGTCTCGATTCTCTTTATTCTGGGCTTACTGTTCGGGTACTACATTGCTGCGCCTCTGAGCATCAACTTCTTAGCCTCTTATCAGCTCGACCCTAGCATTGAGAATCAGATTGACTTGCAGAGCTATCTGAGCACGCTCACCACGATGTCGCTGTCATGCGCTTTTGTATTCGAGCTGCCGATGATCGTGTTTTTCCTAGCTAAAGCGGGTCTGATTACGCCCGAAATTATGCGCCTGTACCGCAAGCATGCCATCGTGGTTATTCTGGTTGTGGCGGCTATCATCACACCTCCTGATGTATCGTCGCAGCTGATTGTTACCATTCCGATTTTGCTGCTGTACGAGGTAAGTATCAATATTGCCCGCGTCGTGGGGCGCAACAGACTACAAAAGCTTAACGATGATCTGGTTGCCAATAATGGCCAGAGCTAATAGAGTACGAAACTCTATCATTAATAAACTGTAGCACAGCACCGAAATGAAGATTGCTATTGGCTCCGACCACGCCGGATTTGAGTACAAGCAGATGCTAGCCAAGTGGTTGCGCGAAGCCGGCCACGAGGTGCAGGATTTTGGTACCCACTCACCCGATTCCGTGGACTATCCGGATTTTGTGCATCCGTTAGCCTCCGCTATAACGGCTGATGAGTTCAAGCAGGGAATTTTGGTGTGCGGCAGCGCAAACGGCGTCTGTATTACCGCCAACAAGCACCGTGGTATCCGCGCGGCAATTGCCTGGGAGCCTGAGCTAGCCTCCTTGGCCCGCCAACACAACGATGCCAATATTCTGTGCGTGCCGGCGCGCTTCATAAGTGAAGAAACCGCCCGCCAAATCACCGACAAGTTTCTTACCACCGAATTTGAAGGTGGTCGCCACCAAACGCGCGTCAATAAGATTGACTGCTAGTTACTTGAACCGATACACGCGTGGCGTGCTGGTTGGCTGATAGCGTCCAAAAATGGCGGGCAGCTTATAGCGCAGTTCCGGCAGTAAGCCAACCTCATCAATGAGGTAAGTTGGCGGTTGGGGGGCAAAATTCTGCGACAAGCGGAAGATCGCAGCGTACTCGTTGAGGTGACCGAAATCAGCTTGGGCTAGCCGCCAGTCGAGGTAAGGCGAGGCCAAACTATTCTGCACATACGGGCGCCGGTCGGGGCCGAGTACCAAAAGGCGCTGCCCTTGCACAGCCGTATATGCTGGGTGCGGCTGTATGGCATAATTACTTTCGGCCGGAATCTGAACTAATTGTTCGAGCCCGAGCACCGCACGGTAGCGGATTACTAAAATACCCCCAGCACGACCAGCAACAGCACATCGGGTACCCACGGGCGGGGGGCTTTTTGCCAGAGAAACAACCCAAAATAAGTGAGCGGCGGCAGCGCCAGCACCAATGTGCCGGGAGCCACACCGCCACCAGCTGCCATCATCAGACCCGAAGCCAGCAGCCACACCAGCATCAGTTGCCGAAATTTTACTTGGAATACCAGTCCCAGCGACGTAGTGAAGGTCCGCGCGAGCGCCAGCAGTAAAATGGCGCCGGGCAGAATTAGCAGCCGCAGCTGCACCCACAAGGGCAGCCCATCAGTACCCGCGACTAATCCTTGAAGCGTCGGGCGCAAATGAAATTGAACGAAGCCAGGGAGGCTTTCTGTGTATAGGAAAAAGGTGGCAACGACGATGTAGGGGAAGAAGAACCCGCACAGCAACAGCAAAAAGCTTCGGAAGGAGTTGGCAGCGAAGATGATAACGGCGAATAGCCCAACCAATAGAAACAGCGCCAGCGGCAAATAGCACAAGGCCGCAAGGCCCGTCAGAAAACCCGCGCGAAACAGGCGCCGGTTGTCGTAGCCCTCGCGGGTGGTGGGCAGCAAAGCACTCAGCGCCGTTACAATAAACGTGTGGCCCAGCAGCAGCGGCGAAAGTGTATCGAGCTCGGCGGTAACGCTGGCCACGAGCAGGTAAGTAAGAGCCGCTACATAACCCCGTTCCGGATGAACATCAGCGCGATTGAGTACTAGGTTGAGCCGCAACGCTTGGAAGAGAAGCAGCGCCAGCGCTAAAATTCGATAGAGCCACAGCGGCCGACTAGCTATTAAGTCAAGAGCTGCAAAAACGACGGCCGACAACGGCGCCGTGCTATCGTACAGGTCGTGGTAGAGCAAAGCGCCTGCATGCATCCGCTCCCCAATCAGCAATGCGCGCAACTCGGCGGCGGTAAGCGGCACGCCCAGCCAGAGCAACGGCAGTCGAACGGCCAGCACCAGTACGAGCAACGTGATCAGACGGGTAGAAAGCGGACTTTTAAAAAAACGCAGCAAGGCGAAGCGTGAGCAAAAGGTTTAGTTAAAAGGCTAGTCGAAAGTGCTGAACACAATACTTAATCGGTTTTTGCTGCGTAAAGCTAAAACGAAAGCGCGTGGAAGGCTTCATCTGAGCCCGTTGGCTTTGATTATCGCCCTCGGGTTGGAAGTCTGCTTACGGAGTGTGAACTACTGATTGCCTAAATCTTACCTTTGTCGGCTATTATGGAAAGTAAACGTCAGCAAAAATTCGCCAGCTTGTTGCAACAGGATCTGGCCGCCGTCTTTCAACGCGACCTGCCTCACCTGTTCCCAGGTTTGCCCCCGGCATCAGCACCGTGCGCGTATCTCCCGATTTGGGCGTAGCCCGCGTATACTTGAGCCTGTTGTTGGTTAAAGACACTGAGGCCGTGCTACGCGACATCCGCGACAATGGCAAAGCCATTCGCCAGGCCTTAGCCAAGCGAATCCGCAAGCAGGTGCGTGTTATACCAGAGTTGAATTTCTTTCTTGATGACAGCGCATCGTATGCTGCCCGGATGGACGAGGTAATCAACACCCTGCACATTCCGCCCGCGCCGGCGCCCGACGACGAAACAGATACGCCTACCGAGGGCAAGCGCCCCAAGCTATTTGCCGACGAAGACGAGTAACGTTCGGGTAGGCAAGGGTGAAGCAGTACACTTTATTGAAAAAGCCCCCCAGAACACTTCAGAACGGCAATTGACCATTCACGACAGGTAACAGAACTTTGTATTACGACCCGATTAAAAAGTCGCTGGGAGAGGTGTTTAACCGCACGCCCTGGCTACGCCGCCTCTTCTATTATCTGCTCGATTTGCTGTTGCTGCGCACCTGGCACGTGCACCGCGAGCTGCGCCAGTGGTCCAAAGGCCGCACCGATGAAGCCCTAAATATTCTCGATGCGGGCTCCGGCTATGGTCAGTACACCTACTGGCTTTCCGGGCTGAGCAAAAAATGGCAGATTCTGGCCGTCGATGTGAAAGACGAGCAGATTGCCGATTCTAACCGCTTTTTTCGCCAAATCGGGCGCCGGAACGTGCAGTTTGCCGTGCAAGATTTGGTGCTGTATCAAGAGCCGAATACGTTCGACTTAGCGTTATCGGTGGATGTGATGGAACATATTCTGGAAGACGTGGAGGTGTTCACGAACATTCATGCCTCGCTCAAAGACGGTGGTATGTTGCTGATTTCCACGCCCTCCGATCAAGGCGGCTCCGACGTGCACGGCGATGACGAAACCAGCTTTATTGAGGAGCACGTACGCGACGGCTACAACATCCACGAGATTCAGCAGAAGCTGCGCACCGCCGGCTTCGACCGCATTGAGGCCCAGTACAGCTACGGTGAGCCCGGCCAGATTTCGTGGCGCCTCAGCATGAAGTACCCAATTCTGATGTTGGGCGCTTCCAAGTGGTTCTTTGTGCTGCTGCCATTCTATTATCTAATCACGTTTCCGTTCTGCTTGCTTCTAAACTGGATCGACGCTAACTCCAAGCACGATTCTGGGACAGGTCTTATCGTAAAAGCCTGGAAATAGCCCCCCAGCGCATCAGCTTTCCGCGAAGCGGCGTATCTTGCCTTGCTGCTTTTCGCCAGATGCTTAAGTCAGTTGACGAGCGGATGGAGAGAGAAGCCTCATCTAACAACCACGAGGAGCGTCCGTGCCACCTCAAAGATTTCATGCGTCGCGCCAGTTAACTCCGTGATAAGCTCCGCTTTTATTCCCCGTTTGCGCCCCGCATGAACGTTTCGTTGCTCATAGCCCGGCGTTACTTTTCGTCTAAGAAAAAGCGCAACATCATCAGCATCATCTCCAACATCTCCATGATTGGGGTGGCGGTGGGTACCATGTCGTTGATTATTGTGCTATCTGTGTTTAATGGGCTCGAAGACCTGGTGCGCACGCTCTACGGCAAATCTGACCCCGATCTGCTCATTACGGCGGTGGAAGGAAAGTCATTTGAGGTAAACAATACGCTGCTTAACCGCCTGCGCACCGCCCCCGGTGTCAGCTTGGTGACCGAAGTAATTGAGGACAATGCCCTGCTTCAGTACCACGACCGGCAGATGGTGGTGAAGATGAAAGGGGTAACCGGTAATTATTTCGCTCAAACTAATATCGACTCATCCATTGTGGAGGGCGACCATCGCCTGCGCCGCGGCGGCGAGGCTTATGCCCTCATCGGGGCCGGCGTGCAGCACGAGCTGAGCATTGCCCTCGACAACCGCTTTTCGCCCCTGCGTCTGCTGTATCCGCGTAATACCGGCAAGCGTACGCTGTCCATGAACCCTGAAAATGCCTTTTCCGAGCAGTCTATTCTGGCGGGGGGCGTTTTTCTGATTGAGCAGCAGATTGACAATAGCTACGTGTTCGTCCCGCTCGATTTTGCCGAGGAACTGCTGCAGTACGGCAACCGGCGCACGGCGCTAGAAGTACGCGTGGCCGAGGATTACCCAGTAGAAGAAACTCAGGCCGATATTCAGCGCCTTATTGGTCCCAAATTCAAGGTGCTGAACTCCGATGAGCAGCACGTAAGCTTGCTGAAGGCCATCAAAGTAGAGAAGATGTTCGTGTTTATCACCTTCGCCTTCATTCTGCTTATTGCCTCGCTCAATATCTTCTTCTCGCTGTCCATGCTAGTCATCGATAAGCGTAAAGACATTGCAATTCTGATGGCCATGGGAGCCACCAACCGCACCGTGCGCAATGTATTTCTGCTGGAAGGAGCCATTGTGGCCTTGGTGGGCGCCGTAGTTGGACTTGTGCTAGGCATGACAATTTGCTGGCTCCAGCAAACCTTCGGATTGGTATCCATGGGTATGGCCACCAGCGTCGTTGATTCTTACCCGGTGAAAATGCAATCCTCGGACATTGTACTGACGAGTATCGCCATTATTATAATCACCATCTCGGTTTCCATCCGACCTGCGCTGAATGCCTCGCGCCTCGATGTGCGCGAAAATCTGTAACGCCAGAGCCCATATCGGAGTATGCATGCTATAAACCCGTCGTAGTACTATAACCGGCGGAACTGTAGTCTGTGCTCATCATAATTAGTGACAGATTATACGTTGCTTTTCGCGAGAAAAGTTAATATTTGATGTTTGTCATTGATTTCTACGCCGTTGCCGGCGCTGATTATGAAGGTTTCTACGTCGCAGCCGTTTCAAATTGTTTATTCGCTGCTCGAACACGAATACTTAGGCTATTTGTTTGAATCGTACGTGGTGCAGCGCAACCCGCGCGGACAACTAACCCTTCAGCATCAGACCGTTTCGGTTAAAAATGCCCCCGAATTTGCTGCCGGTCTCGACGCAATCGATTTCGAGTTAATTGCTCTCACCGACCAGATTCAGCAGGATTGCGTCATTAAAGAGTTCTGGCCCAAAAAGACGACCCCCGCCGATTTCTTCTTCAAAATCTATGACCCTGAAAAGGGCGACAAAAGCTTACAGGAGCAAATAGCCCGCTACGTGCAGGAGCGCATGGGGCAGATTCTGGCACGTCTGGGGGGCAAATGTGTCTTCATCATGGGCAAAGACGGTGAGCCCACCTGGCGTGAAATAAGTATGGCCGATGAGCCCGCGTCAGTGCTTTTCCACTTCCGCCGGAATGAGGATAATACCCACTATTTCCCCACGATCCAGTACAAGGGGCAAAAGCTGGATTTTCAGTTTAAGAATGCCGTAGTCGTAAGCGCGCAGCCCGCGTGGCTGATGGTTAGCGATGTACTCTACAGCTTTCGCAATGATGTGGATGGCAAGAAGCTGCAACCCTTTCTGAATAAGAAGTTTATCGTCATTCCACGTCAGGTAGAAGACAGCTACTTTCAACGCTTCGTGGCTCCGCTAGTCGAGTCATTCGATGTGCACGCCCGCGGCTTTGATATTCGCTCGGAGCGCTACGTAGCCCGGCCTCAGCTCACCTTTTCCGATGTGCCTGGCGTGTTGGTCGTAACGGAGGAAGCGCCGCGCGCTGGTGCTCGCAATGGAAATTTGCCCCCCAGTGCCACCACTACCGTTTCTTCCGGCCACATTCACTTCGATCTTTCCTTCCGCTACGGCGACCACACCGTGCCCAATAGCTTCGATAAGCGGGTGAGCGTAAAGCTGGAAAAAACCGCTGACAGCTACATTTTTCATCGCCTCATTCGCAACATCGACCACGAGGAGGCCATGATAAAGGAACTCGCTGACCGCGCGCTGGAAGTGCGCAATGGCCGCGCGGTGCTGGAAAAAGCCACCGCGTTTCGTTGGCTGCACAGCCACGCCGAAGAGTTGTCGCGCCTTGGATTTACGGTGCAGCAAAGCACTACGTCAGGCAAAGACTACTTCATTGGCGCCATTACGGTAGAGGTCGGTATCACAGAGTCTAATGATTGGTTTGATGTGCACGGCACGGTTCGCTTCGGAGAGTTCGAAATTCCCTTCGTAAAGCTGCGCTCCTACATTCTGGGCCGGCGCCACGAGTACCGGCTGCCTAACGGCCAGATTGCCATCATTCCGGAAGAGTGGTTTTCGCAATACTTGGAGCTTTTCGCGTTTTCGGAGGAAAACGATAACACGCTTACGCTGCGCAAACATCATTTGGCCTTGGTCTCAGACTTGCAAAATGGCAACCTGGCCACCGTGACTATGTCGCGGAAGCTGGAAAAGCTGCGCGGCTTCGAAACGGTGGAAGAACAGGCTATGCCTGCTGGGTTTAAAGGCAAATTGCGCCCTTATCAGAAGGCGGGCTATGACTGGCTGCACTTCGTGAAAGACTATGGCTTCGGTGGCTGCTTGGCCGATGACATGGGCCTAGGCAAAACCATTCAAACTCTGGCCTTGCTTCTTCAGCGCAAAGAAAGCGGCGATAGTTCTGGCTCGGCTTCGCTACTCGTAATGCCTACCTCATTGGTTTTCAACTGGATGAGCGAAGCCTTTAAGTTTGCGCCTAGCTTGCGTTTGCTTATTTACACGGGTACCTACCGCGACAAAAACGTAGAGCAATTCTCGGATTACGATGTGGTGCTAACTAGCTACGGTATCGTGCGCCTTGATGCGGAACTCCTCAAAACTTACAAGTTCGACTACGTGATTCTGGATGAGTCGCAGGCGATTAAAAATCCATCCTCTACCACGTCGCAGGCAGTACGCGGGCTGCACTCGCGCCACCGGCTTATTCTGACTGGTACGCCGGTTGAGAACAGCACGATGGACTTGTGGTCGCAGATGTCATTTATCAATCCCGGCTTGCTGGGCTCGCAGGCGTTTTTCCGCAAGGAGTTTCTTAAGCCCATTGAAAAAGGCAAAGACGAAACCCGCACTCGAAAGCTCCATGCGCTTATCAAACCCTTTATTCTGCGTCGTCATAAAGCCCAGGTAGCTAAAGAGTTGCCGGAGAAGATAGAGAACCTAAGTTACTGCTCCATGACGGATGAACAGGCGCAGTGCTACGAGGAAACCAAAAGCTTCTACCGCAATAAGATTCTGCGCAATATTGAGGAGCACGGTACGGCTAGCACGCAGTTTATGCTGCTGCAAGGCCTGACCAAGCTGCGCCAGATTGCCAACCATCCGCGCATGGCCGACGAAACCTACGAAGCAGAATCGGGCAAGCTGCGCGAAGTAGTGCGCATGATTCGGAGCGTGGTGGCAGAGGGACACAAGGTGTTGGTATTTAGCCAGTTTGTGAAGCACCTCGATATTGTGCGGGCTTCGCTCGATGAAAAGCAAATCGAATATGCTTACCTCGATGGCAACACCCGTGACCGGCACAAGGAAGTAGCCCGTTTCCAGGAAACCGAGGATCTGCGGGTCTTCCTTATTTCGCTAAAAGCGGGTGGAGTAGGCCTCAATCTTACCGCCGCCGATTATGTGTTTATTCTCGACCCGTGGTGGAACCCGGCCGTGGAAGCACAGGCCGTTGACCGCGCCCACCGCATAGGCCAGCAGCGAACCGTGTTTACGTATAAGTTTATCTCGAAGAACACGGTAGAAGAGAAGATCCTGGCTTTGCAGAATAAGAAAATTCAACTCGTCACGGACTTGATTTCAACCGACGAGACAATTATCAAGAGCCTGACGAAAGAGGATATCGAGGAGTTGCTGGGCTAGGCAGAACGGTACAACTGTCTGTTTTGCACCCCACATGGGCCTTCCTGTCCGCAGTTTAATGCGGCAGCTTTTCGCGCAGGGCGCTGTAGGTCCAAGTGCCAGCCAGGGCGGCTAAAATCATGACGGTGGCCGCGGCTACGCCGCTCCCTAATTGGGCAAACAACGGACCGGGGCAAGCCCCCGTAATGGCCCAGCCCACGCCGAAGATGATGCCACCAATCCAGGTGCCGTGGCTGTATTTTTTATCAGCAATGGCGATGGGTTCTCCGTTGATGCTCTTGAGGTGGTAGCGCTTGATAAGCTGAATAGAAATCAGGCCCACGAGAACAGCCGTGACCATGATACCATACATGTGAAAGCTTTGGAAACGGAACATCTCCTGAATCCGAAACCAGCTAACAGCTTCGCTTTTGGTGAGAATGAGGCCGAACACAACGCCCAGCACTAGGTATTTGAGGTTTTTCATGACGGATTGCGTGTTAAAATAGGAGTGGGTAGATAACCCAGGTCATGAGCAGGCCGCCCACGAAAAAGCCAATAACCGCGACCATTGATACCCACTGCAGATTGGAAAGGCCCGAAATGGCGTGACCCGAAGTGCAGCCACCGGCGTAGCGCGTACCGAAGCCGACCAAAAAGCCCCCCAGCACCAAAAACACCCAGCCTTTCCAGTTCGCTAGGTTATCCAGCGCAAACAACTCGCGGGGCAGCAAGCCGGTGAAGTCGGTCAGGCCCAGCTCAGCCTTCAGGTCGCGGACTGTTTCGGCCGAGATGGCAATGGTATCGGGGTGGCCGAGCACCTGATAGCCTAAAAAGCCCCCCACCGCAATACCGAGCACAAAAAACAGGTTCCAGGTTTCGGCCCGCCAGTTATAAGTCAGGAAGGGAATACCGGCCGGCACGCAGGCGGCACACACGTGGCGCAGTGAGGAACTGATGCCCAGAGCCTTGTTGCCGAGTAGCAGTAGTGCTGGCACCGTGAGGCCAATCAGTGGCCCCGCCACGTACCAGGGCCAAGGCTGGCGAAGTAAGTCAAGCATAAGAAAAAACTAGATGGTTAATACTCTCTGTCGCCACCCACGGCAAATGAGTGGTCAGAAGATAGAGTAGGTTAAAGTTGCCCTAAGAGTAACACTGGGACTGATGCGGGCCACTGTATTTAGTGAGTGGCCGCACCTGGCTGGAACGATTTTACCGCCTCACTTAAATCAAACACTGGTGTGCCTACCAGCGCAGGGGCTACAATACTGCTACCCGCGGCCGAACGGTAGCCGCCAGCGCAGTGTACTACTACGGGCTTAGTGGTCGGAATTTCGCTGACCCGCTCGCGCAACACGGGCAACGGAATGTTCAGGGCGTCGGCAAACAGCGGCTCAGCTTTGGCTTCCGACTCGTTGCGGATATCTACAATGGTGTAGTTTTCTGGGTGAGCGCGAAAGGTGGCTACGTCCAGCTTCGGCATGGTGTAGGTGGGAGCAGGCGTGCCGATTAGCGCGCCTTTGATCAGCGGTTCATAACCTATTTTAGCGGCCTTCTGAATCAAGTCTTCTTGGGTCTTCTGATCGGCAGCTACCAGGTAAAATGGCTCATTCGGTCCGACAATAGAGCCCAGCCAGGTTTCAAATTTGCCCCCCTGCTGAATATTGAGCGCACCTTCCATATGACCCTGCTTGAATTCGGCTTCGGGCCGGGTGTCTACTACCAGTACCCCTTGCTCCAGCTTGGTGCCAGCAGCTAAGCGCGGCACTTGCTGTACGCTGGGGGCATAGGCCGGGGCGCCGGCTTTGTTGAGAGCCACATCGTAGCCGAAGTATTTGGGAATGAACGGCTGGTCAGCCAGCAGCTCCTGCACGAAATCTTCTTCGCTTAGCGGGCGCAGGGCATAATTGCCCGCTTTTTCCGCGCCAATAGTGCTACTGTTCGCGCCGCTCAGAGCCTTGCCACAAAGCGAGCCTGCGCCGTGGGCCGGATACACCAGCACCTCATCAGCCAAGGTCATGAGCTTGTCGCGCAGGGAATGATACATCTGGCGGGCCAACTCCTCGCGCTTGGCGGTATGGTTGCCGGCGCTTTCGCGCAAGTCGGGCCGGCCTACGTCGCCGATAAATAAGGTGTCGCCGGTAAATACGGCTACGTCCTTTCCTTCTCTGCTGAGCACGATACTGAGGGAATCGGGGGAGTGGCCGGGCGTATTGAGGGCGCGGAAAGTAAGTTGGCCGACGGTGAACGAGTCGCCCTCATCGAAGGCTACGTGGTCGTAATCAGCGCCTACTAGCTTGCTCACGCAGAGGGTGGCCCCGGTGCGCTGGGCAATTTCCAGGTGCGAAGACACAAAGTCGGCGTGGGGGTGGGTTTCAATCACGCTCACAATTTGGGCGTCGTTCGCCTTGGCGTAGTCGTAGTACGGCTGCGGGTTGCGAGCCGGGTCGATGAGCACAACTTCACGGGCACACTCGCTGAGAATAGCGTAGGAGAAATGAGCCAGCCCTTTATCTTCAAACTGTTCAATTTTCATAAGAAAAGTAAACTAGAAGGTGAGAAAAATTTGATATTAACCAGTTGACACACTGCTGCTTATGGCGTAAAAACCAGCTCGCGCAGCAAAATAAACGTGCCCATAGCCAGCGTAAACCACCCAAACGCGGGCTTGAGCTTGACTCCGGGAATGAAGCGCGCGAGGTAAGTGCCGAGCACAATACCTGCGAGCGCAAAGGCCAGAAAGCCGAGCAAAAATGGCCAGCCGATAGGGGTGCCGGCGCTGAGGTCGCCGATAAAGCCAATGAGTGAGTTTAGGGCAATGATGGCGAGCGAAGTGCCCACCGCCAGCTTCATGGGCAAGCGTGCCCCGAGCACCAGAGCCGGAATAATAAGGAAGCCGCCGCCTGCACCTACAAAGCCTGTGAGCGTGCCCACCACCAGCCCAATGCCCAGAATCAGAGGATAGTTGAAGGCGATTTTATGGCCTAGCTCTTCGTCAAGCATTTCCTTGGTTTGCTTCACGCGAATCATCGACGCCGCGGCCACCACCATCAGGACGGCGAAGGCTACGAGCACCAGTAGGTCCTTGGTAAAAACCAGGCTACCAATGGTAAATAGCTCGTGGGGTATAGCTGGCAGCAATACCTTGCGGACGGCAAACACGGCCAGCAGCGAAGGAATAAGGAAGACTATAGCCGTTTTCAGAGACACCAGCCCTTTGCGGAAGTAGCCCGAGGCCCCACCACGGAGGTGCTTCCTACTACAAACAGCGAATAGGCCGTGCTCAGCACGGGGCTTACTCCCATCAGATACACCAGCACGGGCACCGTCAGGATGGAGCCGCCTCCGCCCATGATACCGAGGGAAAGGCCGATGAAGATGGCCGCGAAATAACCGAAGTAAGGTAGCATTAGGACGTATGAAATTATGATATATTGTTCATATGTTTGAGCAAAAAAAGCTCCCCAGCTTATAGAAATGTGCAGGCGGCCAGACACTGGATTACGTCGATTACTTCGCGCATTTTCAGTGAGTAGAAAATGTTCTTGCCCTCCCGATGGCTGCTCAGAATGCCTTTCAGCTTCATGCCCGACAGATGGTGGGAAAGCAGGCTTTGCTCCACGTTCAGCTTTTCACTCATATCCGTAACCGACATGCTTTCGTGGGCCGCTAGTAGCTGCACAATAGCGATGCGCGTGGGGTGAGCCGTGGTTTTCAGAATGAAGGCCACTTTCTCCATTTTCTCAATAGAGAGGCCCATATCGACGGAAGCAGTAGGAGGGGTCATCATGATTTTACAAATGTATGATCATTTGTTCATGTATACAAATTTGCCCCCCATACTAGTTCCAATAGCTCTGAGTTCTTCATCCAACCAAACTCGCTGCGTGTAAGCAATAGCCCACAACTGCCCCGCCCAGCACCAGCCACGCCGAGTTGACCTTATACCGCAGCAGAAGCACCGCACTGACCAACAGAAGGATAATCGTCGGCGCATCTACAACCGCGGTGCGAGCCAGTGTGAATGACACAGCGGCCATCAGAGCCCAGGAAGCGGCATTCAGCCCTTCGAGGAAGGCGCCGGCCAGAGGCGACTGGCGCAACCGCGCTAGCAGCGGGATGCTTAGTCCGACAAAAACGAAAGCCGGCAGAAAAATGCCCCCCGTAGCCACTAATGCCCCGGCCCAGCCGAGCAGTACGTAGCCCACGAAAGTAGCGGTAGTAAATACCGGTCCCGGCGTAACCTGCCCGACTACCACCGAATCAAGCAGTTGCGCTTGGCTGAGCCAATGAAAGCGCTGCACTAGGTCGGCGTCGAGGAAGGCCAGCAGCACGTAGCCGCTGCCGTAAAGCACTGAGCCGATTTTGACGAACACCAAAAACAGTGGCCCCAAACCGAGCGGCGCAATACCGGTGCCGTCACCTGCCCGAAGCCCAAAAAACGCTGGCAACAGGGCCAGCATCCCTACCGCTCCCATCAACAGCAGTAGCGCCGGAGGTAAGCGTTTGGTTTCCAGCGTTGGCCAGCGCAGGGCGCCCGTAATTACACCGGCACCGAACAGGATGAGTAGCTCATTTATGCCCAACAGCGCCAATGCCAGCCCAGCACCGGCCAATAACTGCAATGTTCTGGTTTTGAGCGCCGAGCGCCCCAAACTCCAGAGCGCCTGCGCTACCACCGCCACAATAACTGGCTTTACGCCATAAAGCACGCCGGTGAGGGCCGGTAACGTGCCGAAGCGCACGTAGGCCCACGCGAAGCCCATCACGATGAGCATTGCCGGCAGAATGAAGCAGGTGCCCGCCACCAGCAGCCCCGCCCAGCCGCGCCGTTCGTAGCCAATATGGATAGCCAGCTCGGTGGAATTGGGGCCGGGAATGAGGTTGGCCGCGCTAAGCAAATCCAGAAAACGTTCCTGGGTAAGCCAGCCCGCCGCCGCACGACTTCTTCCTCCATCATGGCAATGTGCGCTGCGGGGCCACCAAAGGCCGTAGTGCCCAAGCGCAGGAACAGCAGCGCCAGCTCGCCCAGCGAGGTAGAGGGCTCAACCTTATGCATAGGTTGCGGGCAAATGCTCGGTTATTAGTTGGACTCCCGCACTTCTGATGCGCAGAGATAAATTATTGAGTAGCAACTCTTCAAATATGGCATTGAGCAGCACATTCCTACGAGTAAGACGGCTGGGTAAAAAAGGGTTCGTATGAAAAAGTCCAAACATACAGGGCAATAACGGCAAACCAGATGTGGAGCACAATTTTCCAAAAATGGGTGGCTGTTTTCTCTTCCCTCTGTGTTTTCTTCTTAACTATCCGCCTATGAATCGTAAAAATCTGCTGCAATGGCTGCCTTTCGCCATTCTGGCCCTTGTGCTACTCACCGATCTGCGTCCGATGGTATTGGGCAGCATACAGCGCGGATTGCTGGCCACTGGGCTGTGGAAGCCAGACCTCCCTACGTTAGCCGCTGGCCCATCCACAGCCAACGCAACGGCCGCAGGTGGCGCGGCCACCTACCCTCACAATCTGCCGCTAGTTACGCTGGGGGGCAAAAATATTAATCTAAGCGAGCTGAAAGGGAAGGTGGTGTTTGTAAATCTATGGGCGAGCTGGTGTCCGCCCTGCGTGGCTGAAATGCCGGGCATACACGCGCTCTACGAAAAGGTGGATAAGTCGAAAGTTGCGTTTGTGATGATTTCGCTCGACGAAAAACCGGCAAAGGCACGGGCCCTGCTCAAGCGGCGTGACTATACTTTCCCGGTGTATTTTCCAACGGGGACACTCCCGGCACCCTTCAACTCCAGCGCCATTCCATCTACCGTTATCCTGGGCCCTGATGGGCAGGTTGCGGCGCGCCACGACGGTATGGCTGAGTATGATACGCCGGAGTTTAAAGCGGCGCTGGAAAACCTATTTGTTCCTGGCAGCTAAGCGCGCTATAGTCGTTGGCTATGCGCCACAAAGGGCTCCAAGCGAACGCGCAATGACCGGGGCGCGGGCTGCTCCGTCTCGTCGGGCAGGCATTTTACCAGTTCAGCGAATTGGGCCGCCGCCAACAGGTGCCCGGCCATACCCCAATGCGGATATTCGCGGCGCGGCCTGCGGGTGCGGGTCACTGTTGTTACCTGCCGGTGCCGGGTATCAGCTTTAATGCGGGCATAAAGGCTTTCTACCTCGTTTTCCGCGCCTTCCAATATCTGAGCAAAGTGCTCGCCATCATAAAACAAAACCCCCGTAATATGATGGATGGAGTTGAAGTTGCGGGCGTGCGTAATTAATGACTGCATCTCCTCGGCACTTAAGGGCGCCACAGCTCGGCTAACGTAGATTAGTTGATAGAACATAGCGGCCCGCGCACAACAGGGCTTCGCCGCTCACCACGGCTGGGGTTGCGTTTGGATAGGAGAAGATACACAATTGGCTGCACTTTATTCTACTCCAAAGGGCACCTGAAAAAACGCATTTGGGAAGAAGCTGAACGGTTGCTGGCAATAAATAACAAAAAAACCCGAACCTTGTATATTACGTTGAGGTGTTGCGGGGAGCAAATTTGCCCCCCACGATCAGACAAGCAAACTACTTTACTGCCCGAGCCGGAACCTGTAGTATTGAAGGTGTTCGGTCAGGTAACGGTAGTGCCGACAGCGTAGAGTGTGTCCATGCACGGCCCACTATATCGGGTTGTACGCTCTCAGAAGCACTACTATTCGGAGAAAAGAAAATTTAAATGAACCAGACTGACCCTTTTTGGCCAGTCTTGACGTTAGCTGTATATGTCAACATCCGTTAAGCGCCCACGGGCGCGCAAGCCCATTGAAACTACTGGCCCCGCAATGTCGCATGCCGATCACCTGCTTTCGCTGCATACCCGCGAGCAAGGTAAAACGGTAATGTACAAGCAAGACGCTTGGGGTCATGTCGAAACCCGCTTTGTACGCACCCAAAACGTACCCGTGTGGGAAGCTAAAGGCTTCACCGTTCGCTAATAAGCATCTTTCTTCCTAACTCCGCTTCCTGCTTCTATAGCTGAACCAGTAAAGCATTGTTTGCTAGCCTGCACCCACAAAGTGCGGGCTTTGTCGCGTTATGCCTACAACAAGGCAAATTTATTCATTGGGGGGCTTTTTTACTTTTTAGGGTAGTAAAAGCCCATTTGACAGCCACGAATGCTGCTGAAATACCGACCAAGCCAGTGATAATTTCTTTCGGCCCAATTTCTGTCTCTTGCTCTGCAGCAGCGATGGTCGGTGCTACATCCTCTGGTTTCTCCCGTGATTATCCGCAGCATTCCCCACTTCTGTTTGCAATACGATCAAGTGCTTAGTGTACTGCGCCTTGAATGGACAAGTGGTCATGATACGCACGGGCTCCAACCCAGCTCGCAGCAACTGCTGGGCCTAATCCGAACCTTGAAGGTGCGCCACCTGCTGCTTGATATGAACACCGTGCCGGACTTGTCACCAGCCGACCAAGAATGGCTCGGCGACCATTGGATGCCCGAATTGGTGACGCTCACGCTCGAGCGGCTAGTGCTGATAATTGACAGCTTCCGGGTGCATAATCAACTGGCCATCGATGCGCTGCACGATCTGGTGCAACCCGGAATCCGCTTCGACGCCCAATATTTCACCGACTCTGAGTCGGCTCTGCACTGGCTTACCGATGGCTCGAGCCGCCTGCCCGCGCTGAGTGCCGAGTGGAACGTCCGTCATTATAGCCAGGCCGTGCACCTGGTCCGCTGAAGCTAGCGCCTACGATTATTCACTGACCACCACAGCCAGCTGATTATTAGCTGCATTAACAGCCAGCCGACTAGCTTTATTCAGGCCCGGCGCTGTTCCGGCCATCTTCACTGGCTTCCAGCCATCGCGGTGCCCGGGTCGGCAGGCATAAATCTGCTGCCCGTTGCTCATCAGCATCAAGCCGTTTTTCGTCCAGGCCAAATCTTCCGATCCTTCCAGTGCTGGCCCCAGAAGCGTGATAGCCTTGGTGTTGGTATCAAACCGCTTGATTAGCCATTTGCCCTCCGGCGTTTTCTCTAAGAAGCTGAGCGCAGGCTGATTAGGTATCGGCTTCAGCGAGCGGCCAATGTTGCGGGCGATAATCGTGTCGCTCTTAGTGGCCAGATTTAAGTAGTGCAACTCGCTGCTGGGCGTTGCCAGCGCATATACCAGTAGGCGAGATTGATCAATCCAGACATGGTAGCCGACTTTCAGGTTGTTCACCAAAATGGTAGGTTGACCGCCCGCCAGAGGGTATTTGCCCAAATCCTGTTGCCCGTTGTCGCGCTGAATAATGCAAGAGAGAAACTGTTGATCGGCCGTGAGTAGGGGCGAATATTCCCGCTCACGCGTAGCCGTAATCTGCTGCGTTTGGGCCGTTTTGTAGTTGTAGGATTTCAGATCGGTGCGGCTGCTGTCAGTAGTGGACGAGTAGTAAAGCAGCGGGAGCGTAGGGTGGAAAAAAGGCTGGTTGTCGTAGCCTTTGTGCGGCGTAATGTTGCGTGGCTTAGATAGCACTACTGTATTGCCTTTCACCGACAAGTCCACCAGATAAATGTCGGTATCTACCTGCGCCGAAGCCAGGGAAGGGAAAAGGCAGCAGAGAAGGAGGAGGAGTCGGTTCATCAGATCAGGGCTAAGAAAAGTGAAAGTAACGCTAGTTCAGGAAATATGGCTTTTTGCGCGGAGCCGCTTACCTTGTTCATGGTTGCGCCCCCTTTGTGCCCGGCTGTTGAGATGAAAAAACGATATACGGCTAGCCTGCTTTTGCTTTTGACACTAGCAGCATTCGCAGGTCCCGATTCAGGTGTGCAAAAAGTTCGGCGATACCGCCAAACCCACGAACTGCCGCTGCTGACGGAGTACATGCAGTTTCTGGCCATCCCAAACGTGGCCGCGGACAGTGCCAATCTGCGCGAAACGGCCCGCTTCATTTTGGGTATGATGCAGAAGCGGGGCATCAAGGGGCAGCTATTGCAGGCGAAGACGCCTGGTGTGCCACCCGCGGTGTATGGCGAGGTGCGTACGCCCGGTGCCAAGCGCACCATTGTATTTTATGCGCACTACGATGGGCAGCCGGTCAATGCCGCGCAGTGGGCCAGCGGGCTGAGTCCGTTCAAGCCCCAGCTAACCAGCGCCGCCTTGGCTCAAGGGGGGCAATTTATCCCGCTGATGCAGGCTGGCGAAACATCCAAGCCCGACTGGCGCCTATATGCCCGCAGCAGCTCCGATGACAAGGCCGGAGTGATGGCCATTTTAGCGGGCTATGAAGCCTTGGTGCAAAGCAAGCAGCGGCCCGGCGTCAACATCAAATTCTTTTTCGAAGGGGAGGAAGAGAAAGGCTCTCCGCACCTGAGCGAGATTGTGGAAAGCAACCGCGCGCTGCTCGCCTCCGACCTCTGGATTATTTGCGATGGTCCTGTGCATCAATCGGGGCAAAAGCAGGTGGTATTCGGGGCCCGCGGCGACGTGAATCTGGGCCTCACCGTGTACGGCCCGAAGCGGCCTTTGCACAGCGGTCACTATGGCAACTGGGCTCCCAATCCAGCACTTCTGATGGCGCAGTTGCTGGCTTCTATGAAAGATAGTACCGGCCGCGTAACCATCGCGGGCTTTTACGACGACGTAACACCGCTTACCGCCAAGGAGCAGCAAGCCCTGAGCCGTGTGCCCAACCTCGACGCGCAGATACAGCAGGAGCTAGGCTTTGCCCGAGCCGATGGAGGGGGGCAAAGTTTGAATGAATTGATTAATCAGCCCTCCTTAAATATAAACGGCATGCGCAGTGCCAATGTGGGGGCGCAGGCGGCCAACGTGATTCCTACCACTGCCGAGGCAACGCTAGATCTGCGCCTTGTGCTGGGCAATGATTGGGAGCGGCAGGTAGCGAAAGTGGTCAGCCACATTCGACGCCAGGGCTTTTTCGTGACAACCCAAGAGCCTACCGACGCCGAGCGCGCCCGCTATTCGCGCATTGTGCGCCTGACGTCGCACACGGGCTACAATGCCGAGCGCACTTCCATGGATTTGCCCATCGCTCAGGAAGTAGTGGCCGCTGTGCAACGTACAAGCACGCAGCCGGTGGTGCAGGTGCCTACCTCCGGCGGCAGCTTACCCTTGCACGTGTTCAAAAAAATAAATGCGACCACACTCACCGTGCCCGTTGCCAACTACGACAACAATCAGCACGCCGAAAACGAGAATATTCGCTTGGGTAACCTTTGGGATGGCATAGAGACTATGGCCGCCATCATGCAGCTAAAGTAAGCTGGCTGTGGAGCTACAGAAGCTCCTTTTGCATACAGACGCTGTTCTCGACGCCCGCGTACTGCCCGTAATTGGGGATGCGCCGGTAGCCGCTTCTGTTGTAAAGTCGTATGGCTTCGGGTTGTTTCATCCCTGTTTCCAATACGCAGCCTTTGTAGTTTAATTCCTCGGCCCAACGCTCCAGTTCCGCTAAAATAGCGGCCGCAACCTCATGACCTCGCCAATCGGGCCGTACATACATGCGCTTGATTTCCACTAGCTCGCCGCTGAATTCCTTGAATGCCCCGCACCCAATCGGCACTTCCTGCTGATACGCGACTACCACATGCTTAATGGCGTCGACTTTGTTGAACTGGGCATAAAAGGCATGGTCGGCACCGTCGCGTTCCCCCAAGTCGTGGTCGAGTAGTTGTACCAGTGCCCGAAAATCGGGATTGTCGGAGGTGGTCCGGATAAGGTGTAGCATAGCGATAGAGGTTGTTGCGGGCGAAGCGGCTGTCATGAAAATTGCCCCCCAAGGTGCAATACATTCGTTTTTTAGGCTTTGGCTTCCTTCCTTTTAAAGTAAAAGTAGAACGGCACACTCGTCAGCATCAGGGCCAGGCCCATGAGGGACTGCTGAGGTTGGGTAACGATGGTGTTCACAGTCAAAGCCAGGGCAAACAGCAAGATGATGAACTGAATAACAGGATAGCCAGTTACGTGCACTGTTATTTTGCCTTGGCGCTTCAGCTTCAGCACTGCCACTGCTAGTAGGCCATAGAAAAGGAAATTGCCGAAGATAACTAAGTCGGTCAGCCGATCGAAGGTGCCGGAAAGAACCAGCAGGCAACTCCACGCGCAGGTGTACAGCAGTGCCACGTGGGGTGTCCGGTAGCGCGGATGCACTGCCCTGGCTTGAGCGAAGAAGAAACGCTCCTGCGCCATGCGGAAGTAAACGCGACTGTGGGAAAGCAGTACGGTATTCAGGGACCCGAATACGCTGATCATAATTAAAACCAGAATCCACGTTTTGCCGGTCTTTCCCAGTATAGCCTCGGCTACCACTGCCGCTCCTATCTCATTGGAACTCACTGCCGCCAGCGCCGGCAAAGATAATACCCGCAGGTAGGCATAGTTGACCAATATATACAGCCCGATGGCGATACTTACCCCAAACAGAATGGCTCGCGGCACATTGCGCCGCGGATTCTTTACCTCCCCCGTAACGAAAGAAAGGTCCATCCAGCCATCGTAAGCCCAGAATACGCTGAGTAACGCCCCGAAAAAGGCATTGAAAAAAGGCGTGCTCGCCACTGTACCCGTGTTGAGGTTGGGCAACGGGGGTGGCGTCGGAGTTGATGGGGTAGCCATAAATAGCCCCAAGATGATGAGCAGCAGAATACCCATGATTTTGGCCGCCGTGAATACATTGCTGAGCTTGCCACTGCCGGCCACCCCGCGGTAGTTTACCCACGTCAGAGCGACGATGGTGCCAATGGCTAGAATCTTTATTCCTGAGTCGGCGAAAGGATAAATGAACTGGCCGATGGATACTTGTGCCAAGTGCTGTAATGGGTTTGGCAGCGGCAGCAGTGTATTAATGGTTTGCGCAAAGATGAAAGCCAGCGCGGCCACGGAGGCAGTACCGATAATGGTAAAGTCGCTCCACCCAAACAGGAAGGAAGCAAAATTCCCAAACGAGAGCCGCAGGTATTCATAAATGCCCCCCGACTCTTCCGTGAGAGAGGATAAACCGGCTAGGTTGAGAGCCCCGCATATGGTAATGAGGCCTGCCAGTACCCAGGCAGCCAATATCCAAGCTTCACTAAGGCCACTCTGCGCCAAAGGCACAATCTTTTTGAACACCCCAGAGCCAATCACCACACCTGCCACGAGAAGGGTGCCGGTAAGTAACCCCACTGCACGGATTAAGGTAGGGCCGGAAGCACTAGCCGGCCTAGTGGGTTTGTCCATGCACGAATGTTGAACGAGGATTAGAAGCCGGGGAAGATAAAAAAATTGCTAATTGAAAGCACAAGCGTTCAATTAGCCCGAATAGACTTGAGAGCAGTTGAAGGGGCGCTTCATAACCTACGCTTGCCTCCCGCTGTTTGCTGCTATGCACCTCACTCTCCGCACGCGCGTAGCCCAGCCGCCCGCTCAGGTCATGGCTGGTTTCACCCGCGACTTATTTCTGCAACTGGCACCACCTTTCCCTCAGATGCGCCTGCACCGCTTCGACGGCAGCCGCCGAGGCGACCAAGTGGAGATTGAACTGCGAGTGGGCCCCATCAGCCAGCGCTGGACCAGCCTGATTACCGACGACGGCGTATTGCCGAATGGCACCCATTTTTTTGTGGATGAAGGCCAAAAATTACCTGGCCCCTTACGATTCTGGCGCCACCGCCACCTGATGCAACCCAGCCCCGAGGGTGGCACAGTTATTATTGATGCCATAGAATTTCGGACGGTTTCGCCGTTGCTGGATGCGCTGCTGTATCCGGTGATGTGGGCGCAGTTTGCCTGGCGCAAACCGATTTATCGTCGGCTATTTCGGTGAAGGGGCGGGGATTGGCGTACTTTTGCCCCCCAGTTCCCTTTTATTCCTCGCCGCCATGCCCGCCATCGTCACCCTCAAACCTGGTAAAGATCAATCCTTGCGTCGCCTGCACCCGTGGGTGTTTTCGGGCGCCATTGCCCGCATGCAGGGCCAGCCGCAGGAAGGCGAGGTAGTGATAGTGCAGGCTTCGAATGGGGAACAGCTGGGCGTAGGGCATTATGCGCCGGGCTCTATTGCCGTGCGTATGCTGGGCTTTGGCCCCGAAGCCACGGAGCCGGATGCCGCCTTTTGGGAGGGCAAGCTGCGCAATGCCTACCAACTTCGTCAGCGATTAGGACTGACAACTCAGGGAGAAAATTCGGAGCAGGAGACTTCTGAAAAAGCCCCCCAGGCTGCTAGTAACCACACAACCGATGTGTATCGCTTGATCCACGCGGAGGGCGATGGGCTGCCGGGCCTGATTGTGGACGTGTACGGCGACGTAGCCGTGCTGCAAGCGCACAGTGCTGGCATGTACCTAGCTCGCCCGCAAATTGCAGATGCCTTGAAGGTGGTATTGGGCGATAAGCTACGAGCCATCTACGATAAGAGCGCTGAAACCGTACCCACCAAAGCCGCCCCTGAGGCAAAGAATGGCTACCTGTTGGGCAGCTCTACCGGCACCGAGCACTTGGTACACGAAAACGCGCATCCCTTTGCCGTAGATTGGGAAACAGGGCAGAAAACGGGCTTTTTCATCGACCAGCGCGACAACCGCGACCTGCTAGCCCGCTACTCGGCTGGCCGGCGCGTACTGAATACGTTTTGCTACACGGGGGGCTTTTCGGTGTACGCGCTGCAAGCCGGCGCCACGCTGGTGCACTCCGTGGATAGCTCCAAGCGCGCCATCGAACTGACTGAGCGCAACGCGGCCCTCACAGGCTTGGAAGACAAGCACGCGGCCTATGCCCAGGATGTATTCACCTTTATGAAAGCCAGCGAGGAGCAATACGACCTCATCGTGCTCGACCCACCGGCTTTTGCCAAGCATCTCTCCGCCCGGCACAATGCCCTGATGGGCTACAAGCGTCTGAACGCGGCGGGCCTGCGTCGTATCGCGCCGGGGGGCATTTTATTTACGTTCAGCTGCTCACAAGTGGTTAGTCGTGAGCTGTTTCAAGGGGCAGTGCTGGCGGCGGCCATTGAAGCAGGCCGGCAGGTGCGGGTGCTTCATCACCTTACGCAGCCCGCGGATCATCCGGTAAGCTTATTCCACCCGGAAGGGGAATACCTGAAGGGTCTGGTGCTGGCGGTGGAGTAGCGGAGGACATATTCTTTCAGCTTAATTCGGCCAAAGAACAGGCAAGCATAGATAAAAAATATCTATGGCGTATACATATGTCATACTATGTCGTATATTTGCGTCATACTTCATGGTTTGTTTATGACTTACGCCAAAACCACCGCTTTTACTGAGGAACAGCAGCAACTAGCTCGTGTAGCCAAAGCACTCGCGCATCCGGCACGGGTGGCTATCATTCAGTTGCTGGCTTCAAAGAAAACCTGCATTTCTGGCGACATCGCGGCGGAATTACCGCTTTCCCGCACCACCGTTTCGCAGCACTTGCAAGAGCTAAAGGCGCTGGACCTTATTCGGGGCGAGATTGATGGTCTTACGGTTTGCTACTGCCTCAATACGGAATTGCTACGCCACGTGCATCAGCAGTTTACGGCCTTCTTCGTCGAGTCGACGGCTATGGATAGCTGTGCCCCGGGTAGCACTTGCTGCTAATTTTTCTTTCACCTCTCCATCTTTCTGCACTCATGGAAACTGCTGTTTTTCCCCGCATGCACGTCTCGCTGTACGTGTCGGACCTGACCGCTACGGTCAATTTTTACACGGCTTTCTTCGGGCAACCAGCCGCCAAAATTCGGCGTGGCTATGCCAAATACGTTCTCGATAAGCCCTCGCTGATTATTTCCTTCGTCGAAAACCCCGACCGTGTGGCCAGCAATTTCGGCCACTTGGGCTTTCAGGTCGAAACAGTACAGGAGATGGAGCAACGCCTGGAAGTAGCGCGCAAAACTGGCCTGCTGCCCCGCGAAGAAATGGGCACCAGCTGCTGCTACGCCAAGCAGGACAAGTTTTGGGTAAACGACCCCGATGGCGTGGAATGGGAAGTGTATTACTTCCACGAAGACGCCGAATTCAACGACCCGCGCTACCAACACGAATACGACCAAGCCAACGGTAGCAATGGCCAGTGCTGCATCGCGCCGGCCGCCAAAGCCGCGCCGGTAGCCGAAGAGGTTCTAACTACCGCGCCCATGGCTTTCACGCTGGTAGACGCTACGCCGGCAAATACTACCGCTGCCGCGTGCACGCCCGGCGGCGGTTGCTGCTAGGAAAAATGCCCCTAGTTTCGGTTAGTTGATCCTAGGGGGCTTTTTCTGAACTTCTGAACAATGTCACCGCATGAACTCAACGCACCCAGCTTTTCCAACCCCTGTGCCCCAAGCGGTAGCCCGTAAAAAGCTTTCCGGCCTCAATAGAGGTCTAACGCTCTGGATATTCCTGGCCATGGGGGTGGGCGTGGCGCTGGGCTACTTTGTGCGGGGCGTGGAGCGTGCGGTGAACTATTTTTCGGTAGGCACGGTGAACGTGCCGCTGGCCATCGGTCTCATCCTGATGATGTATCCGCCCCTAGCCAAGGTGAAATATGAGCAACTGCCCACGGTTTTCAGGAACACCCGCATCATCGGCTTGTCGTTGGTGCTGAACTGGATTATTGGGCCGCTGCTCATGTTTTTTCTGGCCATCTGGCTTTTGCCTGATAAGCCAGAATATATGATTGGCCTGATTCTGATTGGCATTGCCCGCTGCATAGCCATGGTACT
Source organism: Hymenobacter radiodurans (assembly GCF_004355185.1). NCBI lineage: Bacteria > Pseudomonadati > Bacteroidota > Cytophagia > Cytophagales > Hymenobacteraceae > Hymenobacter > Hymenobacter radiodurans. The sequence goes on along the minus strand of NZ_CP037922.1, from coordinate 4,639,476 downwards.
GGTGTGGAACGACTTAGCCGACGGCAGTCGAGAGTACGCGGCCGGTTTGGTGGCGCTGAACTCCATTTTTCAGGTGCTTTTCTACTCGGTGCTGGCGTGGCTGTTTATTACTGTGCTGCCGCCGTATTTCGGGCTGAAAGGCTACGCTGTGAACATTAGTATCTGGGACATTGGCCAGAGTGTGCTCATATATCTCGGCATACCGTTCGTGGGGGGCTTTTTGTCGCGCCTGGTGCTGCGTCAGCTCAAGGGCGATGCCTGGTACGAGCAGGTATTTATCCCCGCTGTCAGCCCCATTACGCTCATTGCCTTGCTGTTGACTATTGTGGTCATGTTTAGTCTGAAAGGCGAGCTGATTGTGCGCATTCCGCTGGATGTGTTGCGCATTGCCCTGCCGCTGGCCTTGTACTTCGGTATCATGTTTGTGCTCAGTTTTGCGGCCGGTAAGTGGCTGGGGGCCGATTATGCCGAAAATGCTTCCATTGCCTTCACCGCTACCGGCAACAACTTCGAACTCGCTATTGCCGTGGCCATTGGCGTGTTTGGCCTGAACTCGGGTCAGGCTTTTGCCGGCGTCATCGGGCCGCTTATTGAAGTGCCAGCTCTGATTGCCTTGGTCAACGTGGCTTTCTGGTTTCGCCGCCGCTGGTACGCGGGCCGGAGCGCTACTGCACCCTGATTTCCAATATACTCCCTTGTATGTCTGATAAGAAAAACGTGCTGGTACTCTGCACCGGTAACTCCTGCCGTAGTCAGCTCATGCACGGCTACTTAGCCAAGTATCTGGGCGACCAAGCCAACGTGTACAGTGCGGGCATCGAAACCCACGGTGTCAATCCGAAAGCCATTGAGGTAATGCGGGAAGATGGAGTGGATATATCGCACCATACCAGCAACCACGTGGACGAGTATGCGGCCGTGCCCTTCGACTACGTGATTACTGTCTGCGACAACGCCCGCGAGGCCTGCCCGGTATTTCCATCCTCGGCCACCATGCTGCACCACAACTTCCCCGATCCGGCCAAAGCCACCGGTACCCCCGACAAAATTTTGGACCAGTTTCGGGCCGTGCGCGAGCAGGTGAAAACGTATGCTCAAGCATTCATGCGCCAATATTTTCGTTAATTCTAGCTATCAATTAGATTTCCGGGGTGACCCGAATAGAACTGGGTTGCTGGAGTCTTCTTTCATCGCCGTCCCATGCATTGCGACGTACCTAACCTTTGGCTGGAGCACAAGGATGCGCTCCGCAACTACATCCGCAAACGCGTGCCCGACGAGGCGCAAGCCGCTGATTTATTGCAGGATGTTTTACTGAAAGTGTACGGATTCTGTCAGGCGCGCTCCGGCGTGGCTAATGTTCGCTCATGGCTGTTCCAGATTACCCAGAATGCCATTGTGGATGCCGCGCGCAAAAACCGTCGACTACGGCCGCTGGATGAAGGCCTTGATGTGGAAGCTGAATCTGAAAGCGAAGCTTATCAGGAAGCTTCCGAGTATATTCTGCCCATGATTCAATTGCTGCCGCCCACTTATGCTGAGCCCCTGCGCCTAGCGGATGTGGAAGGCATGAAGCAGCAGGATATTGCCCAGCAACTGGGCTTGGGCTTGTCGGCCACCAAGTCGCGGATTCAGCGGGGGCGGGAAATGCTGCGCGACGTGTTCACTGAGTGCTGCTTGCTTGAAACGGATGCGCAGGGGCACTTGCTGGGCTTCGCCATTCGAAGTGATTGTGGCTCCTTGCAGACCTACAAACAGACGTTAGAAAAAAAGTAAAAAAGTCTGCGTCTTTTGGTGAGGCTGGTCGTCATGACTGGGAATTTAATTTCTAATCCCACATAAACCGACCATGAAACGCTTCCACGTCAACGTCCGCATCAAAGACCTCACTGAATCGGTAGCCTTCTACACAGCACTTTTCGGCACGGCGCCCACCGTCTTGAAGGACGATTACGCCAAGTGGATGCTCGAAGATCCACGCATCAACTTCGCTATTTCGCTTCACCCCGAAAATGCTGGCATTGAGCACCTTGGCATTCAAGCCGAGAGCCCTGAGGAGCTAGCCGAAGTATATGGCCGCCTCAAAAATGCCAAGTCTGCTATCCGCGAGGAAGGCAAGTGCACCTGCTGCTACGCCAAATCGGAGAAAAGCTGGATTACGGACTCACAGGGCGTCGACTGGGAGGCTTTTTATAGTTTCGGTTCGGCTACGGTGTACGGCGAAGGTCAGAACGCCCGGCCCGCTTCCCAGCCGAAAAATGCTGTTGAGGTGTAAAAAAGCCCCCCGACCGTCTTTGTGCCTTATTGGTACACTTTGATGAACCCAAAGGCAGTAGTGTGAAGTTTAAGTAGGTGTATTTCATCCTGCTCACTAACAATTGTGGTGTAGTGGTGGTAGAGTTCAGCAGCGTGCCCCGCCGATGTAAGGGGAATCATGCTGCTGAATAGCTATTTTTAGGCCCCTAGGGCTCCGTACACACCCACTTGGCGTGAAGCAAACCAGCACCAAAAAGCGTACATCCGCATCTTCTCTTAAGCAACCCGCTGCCATCATTGGGGCCGGTATTGCTGGTATTGCTACGGCCGTGCGGCTGGCGCTCAAGGGGCACGCCGTTACGGTATTTGAGGCGCAAGAGTCGTTTGGGGGCAAGATGTATCAGTTTGAGCTGCCTGGCGGATACCGCTTCGATGCCGGCCCGTCGCTGTTCACCTTGCCGCAGTTGGTCGACGACTTGTTTCGGCTGGCTGGCCGCGACCCGCAGGACCACTTTCGCTACGAGCGCCTCGACCCGATAACGCATTACTTTTTCGCCGACGGCACGCGCCTGAAAGCCTGGGCCGACGAAGAGAAGTTTGCCGCTGAAATAGAGGAAAAGCTAAGCGTGCCCGCCGCCGACGTGCTAAGCTTTCTGCGTCGCAGCGCCTCCGCTTATGAGGCCACCGAAAGCACGTTTCTGCATAAATCATTGCACAAAGCTGCTACGTATCTTAGCCCCGACGTGCTGCGGGCGGTGGCGGCGCTACCGGGGCTGGGCCTTACGGGCACCATGCACCAGCGCCACGCCAAGGCATTCAACGACCCGCGCTTAGTGCAGCTTTTCGACCGCTTTGCCACCTACAACGGCTCTGATCCGTATCAGGCGCCCGCCACACTCAGTCTGATTCCGCATTTGGAGCACGGTATTGGCGCTTTTTATCCCGTGGGGGGCATTTATAGCATTGCCCGAAGCCTTGTCGGTCTGGCCGAGGAACTGGGAGTGGAGTTCCGCTACAACGAGCCCGTCGAAGAAATTCTGACTGCCAAGGGCCGCGTGACCGGCGTACGCACGCCCCAAGACGTGTACGATTTTGGCTTGGTAGTCAGCAATATGGATGTGGTGCCGACCTACCGTCGGCTGTTACCGAAGCAGCCCGCGCCCGAGCGCACCCTGAGCCAGCCCCGCTCTTCTTCCGCGCTTATTTTTTATTGGGGAATAGCCCACGACTTTGCCGAATTGGACCTGCACAACATCTTTTTCTCCCAGGATTATCAGCAGGAATTCAAGGCCATTTTCGAGCAAAAAACCGTCAGCAACGACCCGACGGTGTACGTGAATGTGACATCCAAAAAAACGCCCGCAGACGCGCCTGCGGGCCACGAAAACTGGTTTGTAATGGTGAATGTACCGCACCATCAAGGCCAGGATTGGGATGCGCTAATTGCCCAAACCCGCCGCGCCGTGCTCGACAAACTAACCCGCACCTTAGGCGTAGCCGTAGAATCCCTCATTCGGGCCGAGCGGGTCTGGGATCCGCGGGGGATTGAGGAACGCACGTCGTCTTTTGGGGGCGCTTTGTACGGCAGCAGCTCCAATAATGCGCTGGCCGCATTTCTGCGGCATCCTAACTTTTCACGCCAACTTGAGGGCTTGTACTTTTGTGGCGGCAGCGTGCACCCCGGCGGTGGCATCCCGCTTTGTTTGCTCTCGGCCAAAATAGCAGCTGAGTTAATCAAAGGCTAAGGAAAATGATTTAAGGCAGCACACGTTGTTTCTGCCTCTGATAAACAACCTATGTCTGCCAATTGCCGCTATTAGGTTTCAATTGCTAATTTTCTCCTCTGTGTCTTTTTCCGAATCCACGCAAAGCTTGCCCATCGCGCCGCCTACGGGCACCGATCCGGGGCAACGTCGTTTGCGCATAGCCCAGGGCATTCTGCTCCTGTTTCACGTTACGGGCTTTCTGGGCTTGGCGCTTTCCCAAGATCCCAGCTTCTTCCTGCAATTCACGCCTCTCAATCTGCTGCTGACGGCGGCATTGCTGCTGGCTTTTCACTCCGACCATAGCCCCACATTCATTTGGTTTAGTCTGGTGGTAATGGTGACCGGCTTCTTTATTGAAGTAGTGGGCATCAATACGGGCTACATATTTGGGCAGTATACCTACGGCGATACGCTGGGTATAAAGGTGTTAGGTGTGCCGCTGCTGATTGGGGTAAACTGGTGGATACTAACCTATTGCACGGGTATACTGGCCCGTTACCTCCCCCTGCCCAGTATTGGGCGGGCGGTAGTTGCGGCCCTGCTCATGGTGGGCCTCGATGCCTGTATCGAGCCCATGGCCGGCCCGCTGGATTTCTGGCAATGGCAATACGACCTGATTCCGCTACTCAATTTCAAGGGCTGGTTTATCATTTCGTTTATTTTACAAATTTATTTCAACCGCACAGAGTTCACCAAACGTAATGCACTAGTGCCCTTTGTGTACCTATTGCAATTGCTATTCTTCTTCGGATTAGGGCTGGTGAAATAGAAGGATAAAAAGTTAGAAATCATCTTGTTAACTGAGGAAGGCAAGCACTTGGCGCGCTTTTCCTGTAGCTATAGTATGTTACAAACTTTTAAGAGTAACCTGCTGAAAGAAGCTCAGCTAGTCTTTGCTCGCTACGGCGTCAATCGATTATCGGAAAGCGAGCTAATAGAAGCCCTGCACGTAGCCCCAGCTACTTTTTATGGCATGTTTCGCGACAAGAACGACTTAGTTGTGCAAGCCATGGCCTACGATTTGGAGCGGCAAAAGCAAGAGCACCAGGAATTGTTCGCTAATTTCTCGACGCCCATCGAGCGTCTATTGGCAGTGTGTACGCACGGCTATAATGAGATCAGTAAGGTGACGGGCAATTCCTTGCTCGAGATTCAGCATCTGCATCCCAAAGCCTGGAATATGATGCAGGACCATTTAAAAAACTACGGCTTTCTGATGATCCGAGACCTTATACAGGAAGGAGTACTTCATCAGCAGCTGCGGCACGATATTGATATTGGGCTGGTAACCAAGATATTAATGGAGATGCTGAATATGGCTTTAAACCATGACCTTTTCCCCCCCGACCAATACAGCCGCGCCGAAGTGATGCGGAGCGGGTTCTTCTACTATATGCGGGGGCTATGCACCGATTCGGGGCTGCGCCTGGTATCGTCGCACTTTGCCAAGCTTTAAAAAAGCCCCCAGCCACTAGCGCGCAGTGGCAATAACGCAGAGGATAAAACTTACCGTATGGCTTAACCCGCTTGTATGCAGAACATTATCTTCTTCGGTGATAGCCTCACGGCTGGCTACCAACTACGAGCCAACGAAGCTTTTCCAGCCCTCATTCAGCAGCGCATCGATGCATTGAAGCTGCCTTATAAAGCCCTAAACTATGGTATAAGCGGCGATACCACGGCCGGCGGCCGGCACCGCGTAGCCAGTGTATTGGCCCGGCAGCCTGTCGAGGTATTTGTGTTGGCGTTGGGCGCAAACGATGGCCTGCGTGGCATTCCGGTTCGCGAAACCACCCAGAATTTGCAGGAAATCATTGACCAAGTCAAACTCAAGTATCCGGTGGCCAAGATTGTACTGGTGGGCCTAGAGTTTCCCTTTGACTTAAGCGCCTTTGGTAGTCACCAATACGGCCGCTATGCCGCTGAATTTAAGGCGTCTTTCCGCACACTGGCCGACAAAAACAGCGTAGCCTTCGTGCCGTTTTTGCTGCAAAATGTGCTCGGCGTGCGCGCCCTGAATCTGCCGGACGGCGTGCATCCTAACGCTGAAGGGCATAAAATTCTGGCGAACAATGTGTGGGCTGTTCTACAAACACTTCTAGTCTGAACTGCTGATTGAAAGATAAAATCGTTTGTCATGCAGAGCAGAGCGAAGCATCTCGCGTGCTGATTCTAGATTACTACTCTCAATAAACACGCGAGATGCTTCGCTCTGCTCTGCATGACGGTTGCTTTCATGTAAGTGAATTCGTTTAAAAATACAAAAAAGCCCCTAGACAGTATCTGGGGGGCTTTTTTGTGCCTTGATTAAATGCCGATTACGCTTTGTACATCAAGTCGTAGTACTCGGTGGCCATGCGGTTCGATTCGAACTCTGGCTCTACTTCGCGCATGCCGGTTTTTACTACGTCCAGGAATTTTTCGGGCTGGTCGTAGTAGAGGGGCACTATCTCGTTTTCCAATACCGTCAGTAGGCTGTCGGCTTCGAGGTCGTCCTTTTCGTGTTCAGGGAGATTTAGTTCGGCGTGAGGGATGAGGAAGCCGTTTTCGCCGTGGCGCACAAACTCCGGGATCCAGCCGTCAGCGATGCTCAGGCTGGCGCTGGCGTTCATGGCGGCCGTCATGCCGCTAGTACCCGATGCCTCACGCGGGAAGCGGGGGGTATTCAGCCAGATATCCGAGCCTTTCTTCATGGCCGCTGATAAGCCCAGCTCATAGCCCGTAAGCACCGCGCAGGTTTTGAGCGGCCGGGTTTGCCGGATGATATCGTTGAAGAGGTTGATGGCGCCGTAGTCTTTCGGATACGGCTTGCCCGCCCAAATCACCTGTACCGGCCGATTAGAATTGGAAACTAACTCCTTAAAGCGCTCAAAGCGACGCAGAATCAGGTCGGCGCGCTTGTAGCCGGCAAAGCGCCGGGCCCACACTACGGTCAGCGCATCGGGGTCGAGCAGGGTGCCGGTTTGGTCGGCTACTATGTCGAATAGCTGCTTTTTCAGCTCACGCTTGCGGGCTTTCAGTGCCGTATCATCGTTGGCTTCTAAAGCTTCGTGAAGCTGCTTGTCGCGCCAATAGGTGCCATTCTGGGAGTTTGTGATGGGGATAATGGGGCAGATACCCGCATTTTCGCCCCACATCTGGTTGGCCACAATCCCGTGCACTTTTGATACGGCGTTGGCTTTGCGCGAGAAGCGCAGGGCCGTAAGCGTATAGTTCAGGCGGTCGTTTTCAACGCCGGCCACGCGAGTTACTTCGTCGGCTGGCACACTACCAAAAAAGCTCATTTTGGCGAGCAGCTTCATGTCGTGCTCCTCGTTGCCGGCCAGCTCTGGCGTGTGCGTGGTGAATACCAAGCGCTTCTGTACTTCCTCCAGCTTGCGGCCGTGCTTATCGTAGAGGTAAAAAGCCAGCGGCAGACCGTGGCCTTCGTTGAGGTGGTAAGTGTCAACCTTCACGCCTAGCTCATCCAGCAACTTGCCACCGCCCACACCCAGCAGAATAGACTGGGCCACGCGGGCGGCCGTGTCGGCGTCGTAGAGGTGGTGGGAAATGGTGCGCGAGATAAAGTCGTTCTCCGGAATATCGGTGGTGAGGAAGAACATGGGGGCCGTGCCGAAGGTATCGGGGGCCAAATACATGGCCTTCACTTTCACCTCTACATCATGAATGATGATGGGGAACACGAGGCCGGTGTCTTCCAGAAATGTGTAATGCTTCTGGCGAAAATCGGCGCGCATGGTTTGGTCCTCGTTGCGACCTTGGTCGTAGTAGCCGAACGACCATAGAATACCGATACCAACGAGGTTTTGCTTGAGCTCATAAGCTGAGCGCATGTGCGAGCCAGCCAGGAAGCCGAGGCCACCGGAGTACGTTTTGAGCGCTTGATCCAGGGCAAATTCCATGGAGAAATACGCGGCCTGGGGGGCAAATTCTGGAGCGGGCGTGTACGGGTTGAATTTGAATGCCATAAAAGGGGAAAATCGGAATGAAAAGGTAGGGGGCGGGCCAAGCTCGGCCTTTGCGGCGGCCAAGGTCAGCATTTCGTTTCAAAAAAAGCGGGAGCCGAATCAAATGTTCGGCTCCCGCTGTAAAGCAGGATCGGGAGGATGAAAGTAGTTACGAATGGCTGTGCTCTAGCTTCTTGAGCTTTCTGTAGGTCTTTTCGGAAATATGCAACTGGCGCTCCACCGCCGTACGGATGGCAGCGGGCAGGGTTTTGTCGTCGAGGGCATCTTGGTAGGCTTTGAGGGCCCATTCTTCGCCGTACACATTGGAGCCCAGAATGGCTTTCTCGTCGGAGCCCGTGATGAGTGCTTTGGCGTCCATCCAGCCGCGGTAGAATTTGCCCTTGATGGTGGTGCCGGTTTCGGGCTCGCCGCCCAGCTTGCGCAGGTGGCTATTCAAATCTTTCGAGAATTGCTGACTCTGACTCACCAACTGCTTGTAGTAGCCTTGCAGCTCGTGGTCTTTGGTTTCCTCCACCGCTCTTTTGTAGCCCTCAATCCGGTCATTTACAAAGAGCAGCAGTTCTTGCAAAGTGTCGATGCTGTTGTTGGTTTCGGTAGCCATAGTGTTGAGTAGTAAGGGTAAAGAATAAAGTAATGCCTGACGAATCAGGTAGAAATAGCAAACGATGAAGCGTAGAAAGGGTTGGCATTTTAAGGGTAGTTATTGCCTCGTGAGCGAAGCATAACTAACTCATAAATAGGATTTAGTAACTAAAACATAATTATGGCATTACACTCAGCCCTAAACTAAACCGGTACTTTTATCCGACAGCTCTTCTTTCCCATCCTTATCCCCGTCTATGAAACTATCACGCGTACTCACCGCCGCGCTGCTGGCCTTATCCGTAGCCTGCGCCAAAGTAGAAGACCTTAACCCACAAGCTTCTACCGTCACAACTACCAGCACGCCGCAAGACGTTAGCTCGGCCGGCTTCCCCGAAACCTTCGAGACGGGCACCAAAACCGCCTACACCACTGGCTCCGTCACGCTCGGCTCGGGCTCCTGGACGCTGAACGACGCGCTCATCGGCAACACCACCGCCGATGCCAAAAGCGGCGCTCAATCGGCGCGAGTACGCAATGTCGGTTCGCTTACCATGAACTTCAACGCCACCACCGGCGCCGGCGCCGTGAGCATCAGCCACGCCAAATACGGCACCGATGGCACCAGCACTTGGGAGTTGTGGGTATCCGTAAACAGTGGCGCTTACACCAAAGTAGGCTCGACCATCACTACCAGCAGCACTGCGCTGCAAACGGCCACGTTTGCCGTAAACCAAAGCGGCAATGTGCGCCTGCAAATCCGGAAAGTATCGGGCGGCACCTTCCGCATCAACTTCGACAATATTGTCGTGGAGCAGTACGGCACTACAACCACGCCGCCCCGACCACGGGGGGCAAAAAGTTCTTATTTGATGGCTCGCACGGCGAGTTGGCCGGCAATGCTGATTGGGTACTCGACGTAGAAAACGGCGTAGCCGTGCGCTTTCCCTCGCCGGCCCAAAGCGGTATCACCAGCACCACTCCCGAAACCTACTGGACCGGTGCTATTTCGGCTTGGGGTGTGGCTTTGGCCAAACTCGGCCACCAAGTAGAGCAGCTGCCAGTTGGCGCGGCGCTTACCTACGGTAACACTTCCAACCCGCAGGACTTAGCTAATTACAGCGTTTTTGTAGTCGATGAGCCCAACGTTCTGTTCACGGCGGCTGAGAAAACGGCCATTGTGCGCTTCGTACAAAACGGCGGCGGCCTGTTCATGATTTCCGACCACGACATCTCCGACCGCAACAACGACGGCTACGATTCGCCCGACATCTGGAATGATCTGATGGCTAACAACTCGGTGCAGGCCAACCCCTTCGGCTTCAAAGTGAACCTGGATAATTTCTCCGAGGACAGCCGCAACGTGCGCGTATCCAGCACCAACCCCATCCTGAATGGTTCGCAAGGCGCGGTTAGTCAGCTTTCCTTCCATAATGGCGCTAGCATGACGCTCAATCCTACCGCTAACTCGACGGTGCAAGGCCTCATTTGGCGCACCAATTCTACCCAAGGCAACAACCTGGCAATGGCCGCCAGCAGCACATTTGGTACCGGCCGCGTGGTTATCGTCGGCGACTCCTCACCGGCCGACGACGGTACCGGCTCGCCCGGCAACACTGTGTACTACGGCTGGACCGAAAACGCGAGCCACTCGCGCCTGCACATGAATGCCTCGCTGTGGTTGGCTAAACTACAGTAGCTCCTCGCTTTACATTGCTGAAAAAAGCCCCCAGCCTAGGTTGGGGGCTTTTTTCTTAACTTCATAATGCTCACACGCAATCCAGTTGATAGTAGAGTGCTTTTCCGAATGTGCTTACCTTGCTCCCCTACTTACTCCCCATCCCACCAACCCTATGAAATTCTTGCGCCTTTTGCTTCTGCTCGCGTCCGGTTTGCTGGCGTCTACCGCCGCTGTTGCCGTGGCCGCGCCCGAAGTAGCGTCTACTACGGCATCGAAGAAAAAAGCCGGCCCCATCACCCGCATCGACCCCACGTTTTGGTGGGTAGGCATGAAAAATCCGAAGCTTCAATTGCTGGTATATGGGCCAAAAATCGGCTCCAGCAAAGTCAGCTTGAAGTACGACGGTGTGACCCTGGACGGGATACAAAAGCTGGAGAGTCCGAACTATCTGCTTGTTAATCTGACCATAAACGCCAACGCTAAGCCGGGTAAGCTGCCACTGGAATTTGACGGTGAGCGAAAGATAAAATACGAGTATGAACTGCGGCAGCGCACCACGCCCTACGACAAAACCAAGGTACAGGGCGTCACCAGCGCCGACTTCGTGTACCTGCTCATGCCCGACCGCTTTGCCAACGGCGACCCGAAAAATGATGTGATCAAAGGCACCATGGTAAACCGTGTGTCGCGCGACTCCATGTACGCCCGGCACGGGGGCGACATAAAAGGCATTGAAGACCACTTTGGCTACCTTAAAGAGCTGGGTGTCACGGCTATCTGGCCCACGCCCCTCGTCGAGAATGACATGCCCAAGGCCAGCTACCACGGCTACGCTCTCACCGATTACTACGCCGTGGACCCCCGCTATGGCACCAATGAAGACTACGTAAACTTCGTGCGCAATGCCCACCAAAACGGGCTGAAGGTTATTCACGACGTGGTGCTCAACCACATGGGCAGCAAAAACTACCTGTATCTGGATCAGCCGGCCAGAGACTGGTTTCACCAGTGGCCCACTTTCACCCGTGGCAACTATCGCGACGGCACCGTGAACGACCCTTACGCTTCGGCTGAGGACCGCAAGATGTTCAATACCACGTGGTTTGATACGACCATGCCCGATCCGGCCCAGGAAAATCCGCTGGTGGCTACCTACCTCATTCAGAACTTTCTGTGGTGGGTTGAATACACCGGCCTCGATGGCTATCGCATCGACACGTACCCGTATTCGGAGCCCGGCTTTCTAATGAAATGGGGGAAAGCCATTCAGGAAGAGTATCCGCAGCTGGGCATGTTTGGCGAGACGTGGGTACAATATGCCGAAGGGGTTTCTCAGCAGGCATTCTGGTCGCGTAACGCTTTCCCAGCCGTCAATGGCTTCAAGAGCAACCTGAACGGCGTCACCGATTTCATGCTGTATTACTCCATTCAGGATGCCCTCAATAAGGAGCCCGGCTGGTCGGAGGGGATTTCCAAGATCTACTACACGCTCCAGAGCGACTGGCTGTATGAGAATCCGAACCGCAACGTCATCTTCCTCGACAACCACGACCTGAGCCGGATTTTCTCGGTGCTGGGCGAGGACGTGAATAAGCAGAAAATGGCCCTCACCTGGCTGCTTACCTGCCGCGGTATCCCGCAGCTCTACTACGGCACCGAGATTCTGATGAAAAACTTCTCCAACCCCGACGGCCTCGTGCGCGCCGACTTTCCGGGGGATTTCCGGGAGATAAAGAGAATAAGTTTACGGCCGCGGGTCGTACCCCAGTTGAGCAAGAGGTATTTACGCTGGTCAGCAAGCTGGCCAACTACCGCAAGGCCCACCCGGCTTTGCACAGCGGCAAACTCATGCACTACATTCCGGAGGATGGCGTGTACACCTACTTCCGCTACAATGACAAGGGCGAAACGGTGATGGTGATGATGAACGCCAATAAGCAGGAGAAAACCATAGATGGGGGGCGTTTTGCCGAACGCCTGACCGGCTTTACCTCCGCCACCAACGTGGTTTCGGGAGCAACACTTCCCGACTTGAAAACGCTGCGTATTCCGGGGCAAACGGCCTGGGTACTAGAGTTGAAGCGGTAGCTCATAGAGGCAACTGCCTGCCGACGGTGCTGAGATTTACATGGCAAATCGTTAAGAATAAATCTTAATGTTCTGTATCTTGAAACTCCCATCTTACGAGGGGTCAAGGAGTTACATGGGAATCTTGCTTCTCCAGCGCAACCTAACAGAACCATATGACCGACCTCACCGATAAAGTTGCCATCGTTACGGGGGCCAGCCGGGGCATCGGCCGGGCTATTGCGTTGCTGCTGGCTATGCAGGGGGCAAAAGTGGTCTGCGTGGCCCGCTCCGCCGACGATCTGCTCGATGTAGCCCACAAAATAAACGGCCTAGCCGTGCCCGCCGACATATCAGATGAGGACGACGCCCAAAATATCGTTGAAGTAGCCCTGCGCCACTACGGCCGCCTCGATATGATTATCTGCAACGCCGGCGTGGGCAGTTTCGACCTACTCGAAAATGTGGATGCCGCTGAGTGGGACCGTATTTTTAGCGTAAATGTGAAGGGCACCTTTCTGGTGTGCAAAGCCGCCGCGCCTCACTTCAAGCTGCAAGGCTACGGCCATATTGTGGGCATAGCTTCCGATGTCTCGAAGCGCACCTTTGTCACGGGCGCGGCCTATGGCGCCAGCAAATACGCCCAGGATGCCGTACTCAGTGCCCTGCGCAAAGAAATGCGTCCGCATGGGGTTAAAGTAAGCACCATCTATCCGGGCCTGGTCGATACGTACTTCAACGATTCTCACCCTGGCGGCCCAGAAGCGGAGAAAACCCACCTCCGGCCTATCGATGTAGCCCAAGCCGTCCGCTATATCCTGGAAGCGCCACCCCATGTTGTAGTTGATGAGTTGATGCTGCACCCACTTACCCAAGAGTATTAAGGGCTTGATGGTCTGTGGTATAATTAGACTGCAAAGCAGCTGCATGTCTTACTGCAAGGGCTGAGCTTCTCAACTTTATATAGCATCAACTATCTATCTTCCTATCTTGCCTTTCTATGCATAAACTTCTACCTATTGCCGCTTGCGCGCTGGCATTAGCCGCGTTCCAGCTTTCTCCTTCGACATCTTCTGTTTCCGTGACCGATACTACTACGCTGCCGGACCCCAATACCACCGACGAAACTCCGCAGGATAACAAGCTCGTTATCTACCAGTTACTACCTCGCCTGTTCGGTAATAAGAAGACGGTGAACAAACCTTATGGCACCAGCGCCGAAAATGGCACCGGCAAGTTCAATGATATTACGGCGCCTGCTCTGCAAGCCATTCGGGAAATGGGTGTTTCGCACGTGTGGTACACGGGCGTTATTGAGCACGCGACCATGTCCGACTTCACCAAGTTTGGCATCCCGCTCGACGACGCGGATGTGGTAAAAGGCCGCGCCGGCTCGCCCTACGCCATCAAGGATTACTACGACGTGGACCCCGATTTAGCGGTAGATGTAAAAAACCGCATGCGGGAGTTTGAGGCCTTAGTGAAGCGCACCCATGACAACAAGCTCAAACTCATTATTGACTTCATTCCCAACCACGTAGCCCGTACCTATAAGTCGGATGCGAAGCCCGCGGGCGTGGTAGACTTGGGCGAAAAGGACGACAAAACCAAGGCATTTGCCCCCCAGAACAACTTCTATTACCTGCCCGGCAAACCGTTGATCGTGCCTGCTTCCTACAATCCGCTGGGCGCGGCAGCGGGACCTAAAGAAGACAAGAAGTTCGCCGAGAATCCGGCCAAAGTCACTGGTAACGACGTGTTTTCGGCTACGCCCAGCGTCGACGACTGGTTCGAGACTATTAAGCTCAACTACGGCGTCGATTACCAGAATGGGCGGAAAGACTACTTCGAGCCCGTGCCCGATACGTGGAAGAAGATGCGCGACATCCTGATTTTCTGGGCGAAAAAGGATGTGGACGGCTTTCGGTGCGATATGGCCGAAATGGTGCCCATCGAGTTCTGGGCCTGGGTAATTCCGGAGGTAAAAAAGGTGAAGCCCGATCTGGTTTTCATTGCCGAAGCCTACGACCCGAAAGTATACAAGCAGTACATCGCCCAAGGCAAGTTCGACTTCCTCTACGATAAGGTAGGCCTCTACGACGGCTTGCGTCGCCTGATGCGCGGCGAAGGCAACACCGACGACATTACCAAAGTCTGGAAGGAGGAAAGCCGCGGCTTCAGCTCCAACATGCTGCGCTTCCTTGAAAATCACGACGAGCAGCGCATCGCCTCCCGCGACTTTGCCACCGACCCACGCACGGCCATTCCGGCCATGACGGTATCGGCTACGCTGGCTTCGGGGCCCGTGATGGTATATATGGGCCAGGAGGTGGGCGAGCCGGGCCGGGGCGCCGAGGGCTTCAGCAGCGAGGATGGCCGCACCACCATCTTTGACTACTGGGGCGTGCCCGAACACCAGAAATGGATGAACGGCGGCAAGTTCGACGGCGGCCGCCTCAGCGCCGAGCAGCGCCAGCTCCGTGCGTTTTACTCGCGCTTACTCAATCTGACAGCTACCTCCGACGCCATTCGGCGCGGCAAGTTTTATGAGTTGCAGGACGCCAACAATCTCAGCAAGGAGTACGACCAAAAGCAGGCCTACAGCTACCTGCGCTACACCGACAAGCAGAAACTACTGATTGTGGTTAACTTCAGTCGCGACAAAACCATGCAGCCAACCATCACCATTCCAAAAGAAGCAATGACCGCCATGGGCTTGAATGCGCAGCAGCAATTCACCTACACCGACTTGCTCAACGAAGCACCTCCCACTGACAATCTCTACTTGACTTTAGCCCCGCTCAGCGCCTACGTGTTTGAGATAAAGACAAAATAGTAGCGACCCTCTCTTCCTTCGTCAGGCTGATACAGGAAGAGTGAGCATGAGTTTTTGACCTACATAATACGCTCCCACCAACTTTCCCACCTACCATGGCAAGCAGCCCCGTTGTAGCCACCTCTAGTACCCGCGAAAAACCTCGCCTGAGCTTCTGGCAAATCTGGAATATGAGCTTCGGCTTTCTGGGCATTCAGTTTGGCTTTGCGCTCCAGAATGCCAACGTAAGCCGCATCTTCGAAACGATGGGGGCCGACGCCGACAACATCGCCTTTCTATGGCTAGCCGCTCCCGTGACGGGTATGCTGGTGCAGCCTGTCATTGGCTACCTCTCCGACCGTACTTGGAGCCCGCGCTGGGGCCGTCGTCGGCCGTTCTTCCTCGTGGGGGCTGTTTTAGCCTCGCTGGCGTTGTTGGCCATGCCCAATGTAACAGCCCTGTGGATGGCCGCTGGTATGCTCTGGATTATGGACTCCAGCATCAATATCAGCATGGAGCCTTTCCGCGCGCTGGTGGGCGACTTGCTGCCTTCGGAGCAGCGCACGACGGGTTTTGCGGCCCAAACGTTCTTTATTGGCATTGGGGCGGTAGTTGCCTCATCGTTGCCGTGGATGTTTACCAACTGGTTTGACGTTCCGAATACCGCGCCAGCCGGTCAAATCCCGCAGTCGGTGAAGTATGCATTCTATATGGGTGGGGCCGCGTTCTTTCTGGCCGTGCTCTGGACGGTGCTGCGTACGCGCGAGTATCCACCCGAAAACATGGCAGAGTTTGAAGAGGATAAACGTCGCAACGCTGGCTTCCTCAATGGCGTGCGCGAGTCCTTCGCGGGCATTTTTGCCATGCCCAAAACCATGCGTCAGCTGGCTATCGTGCAGTTCTTTTCTTGGCTGGCTTTGTTCTCGATGTGGATTTATACCACGCCCGCCGTTACCAGCCACATCTACGGCACTACCGATGCCACTTCCAAACTCTACAACGAAGGCGCCGACTGGGTGGGCATTTGCTTTGCCGTGTATAATGGCGTGTCAGCAATTGCGGCCTTACTGCTGCCTTACCTTGCACGTGCTACCAGCCGCCGCTTCACGCATATGCTGTGCTTAGTAGCTGGCGGGCTAGGGCTGATTTCGATTTACTTTATTCAAGACCCAAGCCTACTGCTGCTGTCGATGGTAGGAGTGGGAGTTGCCTGGGCCAGTATTTTGTCGGTGCCTTATGCTATGTTGGCTGGCGCGCTGCCCGCCAACAAAATGGGCTATTACATGGGCGTGTTTAACTTCTTTATCGTGATTCCGCAGGTAGTAGCCGGTCTTATACTTGGCTTCTTCACCAAGAATGTATTTGCCGGCGAGTCGGTATATACACTCGTGCTGGGGGCATTTCTATGATCATCTCTGGCCTGCTTACCCTGCGCGTAGATGATGCCGATGATGTGCGTATCCCCACTTCCGAGCCGGTTGTATTGGATACTCCCGCCTACGATGCGCCCGTGGAAACCGACCCGCGTCTTTAAAACGATCTGATAAAAAAAGCCCCCCAGCACCTTTGTAAGGCCGTTGGGGGGCTTTTTTATGGAGTTGTAGCTGACGGAGACACTAAAAATCGTCGGGGCGGCTCCGTATTAGTACGTGAATATCAGGCTTTAAAATCAGCATTTACGCAGCAACGTTAACCCCAAAGATGACCGTATTCTTTTAAGTTATACGGCCGCATTCCTGCCCTGCGCAGTTGAGCGCGGCCTGTTGCATTAAAAAGGGTAGTTTATGGTTATTGCTTGGGTTTTCTTTGGGTTGTTCTTCGCTTTATGTGCGCTCATTTTGCTCCGCGTACTTCGCATACAACCCATTGCGCCACTGAGTGCAGCGCGGCCGAAAGTGAGTATTCTAATTGCGGCCCGCAACGAAGAAGCAACTATTGAGCGCTGCCTCACCTCCCTCACCCGCCTCAACTACCCACCCGAACAGCTCGAAATCCTGATCGGCGACGATGCTTCCACGGATAATACGATGGGCGTTGTGCAGCGCTTCATTGCAAATAAACCGCAGTTCAAGCTGATGCCCATTCGGCACCGGCTGGGCACGGCTAAGGGTAAAAGTAACGTGTTGGCTCACCTGAGTCGGGCTGCCACCGCTGATATTTTCCTAATTACGGATGCCGATATGGCGCTGGCGCCGGATTGGGTTCAGACAATGCTGGCTGCTGCCCCTGCTGGCGTGGGCGTCGTGACGGGCGCCACCACGGCCGATGGCAGCTTATTCGGTCGCTTGCAGGGCCTCGACTGGCTGTTTGGCTTGAATATCATCCGCTTGCTAACCGAGATGGGCCAGCCCGTAACCGCAGTGGGCAACAACATGCTCGTCACCCGCGAAGCGTACGAATCGATTGGGGGCTACGAGGCGCTGGCGTTCAGCATTACCGAGGACTTGCAGCTGTTTGCCCAAATCGTGGCCCAAGGATGGGGCTACCGCAACCTCATGGATCGGCGCACGCTGGGTGTATCAGTGCCCCAACCGACGGTGATGCACCTGCTGCGTCAGCGCAAGCGCTGGATGAAAGGCGCCACGCGCCTGCCCTGGCAACTTTCCGTTTTATTTAGCTTATACGGCCTGTTTTATATGGTGCTGTACTGGCCTGGCTTGTTTACTCCTGCGGTCGTGCTCAGTATATTCAGCGCCAAGCTGGCCTTGCAGACAGTATTCCTGCACATCACTCTACGCCAAGTCGGGCGCCGCGAAACCTTGGCAGTGCTGCTGCTCTACGAGGTGTATCTATCGGTGATGTCGGTAGCTGTGCTGAGCTATACGCTATGGCCGAGCTATATTCAGTGGAAAGAGCGGCGCTACCGCTGGGCGGAAGGCTAGGCCTTATTGTAATTGAGTAGCGCTGAGTATAAAGTTAAAAACAGCGTTGGGGGGCAAATTAGGCGCCGCCCATATGCAGCCACTGCTGCGCGGGCTGCTCTTCGGTAAACACCTGAATGGCCGCGCCTTGCTGTACGGCCACCGGATAAGTTGGCTCCAGCAAAGCCAGGCGTTCCCGGATAAGCTCGCTATGATAAGGCGTCACTAGGTAAGCAATACGCCGCGAAACATGCGGTAGTGCGGCACCCATTCGGGTCCGAAACTCAGTTAAAACCCAGGCAAAATCTTCGGCCGATGCCAGTCCGCGGCTGCGCAAATCGATCAGCCATTGCCCCGCACCAGCCGAACGCGCCAGATGCAGTGCGGCCGTGTATCCCTGCTGATGCTCGGCCGTAGATACGGGCCGCGTCCAACGCAGAAAAAGCAGTTGTAAATCGGGCCGATAAGAAAGACGTAGAAAGTCGAGGTCGAGGGAGAGCATAGCGCCAAATAGCCTGCGAAGATACCGGCATATCCGCGCTTGTTGGATCTTAACAGCTATACGCCCTCAAAAGATTATGATCTTCTAACAGGAGCGCTTCTGCTCTGGCTTTTGCTGGATAAGCTTAGTCAGAACAGCAGAAATAAGCTTTAGCCTCTGGAAGATTGCGTGCGAAAAGCCCCCCAGACCAGTCTGATTTCGGGATTATGGTAAAAAACTGGTAATCTTAAGTCTGAGCACGTGCGTCCTAAGGGTATAGCACTGTGTCTTTGCTCACCCTTCCTTTTTCTCACACGCAGTAGTAAAGTACTTTTTATGACCCCAAAATCATTTTGGCTGCTGGGCTTGGGCCTCACACTGGCGATGAATCCGGTGGTGGCGCAACAAACCCCAGCTCCTAAGAAAACCACCAAGCCAGCGCCCGCACCCGGGGGCACCAAGCTGGTGGAAAAAGTGACTCGCAAAGGCACCGAGCTAGTTATCCCTTACGAGAAATACCTGTTGCCCAACGGCCTGACGTTGCTCGTGCACGAAGACCACAGCGACCCACTGGTACACGTCGACGTAACGTATCACGTCGGTTCGGGGCGGGAAGAAATCGGTAAATCGGGTTTTGCCCACTTCTTCGAGCACATGATGTTTCAGGGCTCCGACAACGTGGCCGACGAGCAGCACTTCAAAACTGTCACGTCTTCGGGTGGTACACTCAACGGCACCACTAACCGCGACCGGACTAACTATTTTGAGACGGTCCCGAACAATCAGCTCGAAACGGCACTGTGGCTAGAAGCGGACCGCATGGGCTTTCTGCTGGACGCCGTAACGCAACAAAAATTTGAGGTTCAGCGCTCTACGGTAAAGAACGAACGAGGTCAAAGAGTCGACAATCAGCCCTATGGTAGAGCGCGCGAAACGATATACCAAGCGCTGTATCCGTATGGTCATCCCTATTCCTGGGATGTCATTGGTTACCTCGAAGACCTGGACCGCTCGGACGTCAATGACTTGAAGAATTTCTTCCTGCGCTGGTACGGCCCCAACAACGCTACGATTACCGTAGGCGGCGACGTGAAGCCCGCCGACGTGGTGAAGCTAGTGGAGAAGTATTTCGGCTCTATCGGCCGCGGTCCGGCCGTAGAGAACATGAAGCTGCCCGCCCCCAAGCTGACGGCCGACCGCTACGTGAGCTACCAGGACAACGTGCGCTTCCCCATGCTGCAAATGGTGTTTCCGACCGTCCCGCAGTACCACCCCGACGAAGTTGCCCTCGACGCCTTAGCCGAAATCATGGGACGGGGTAAGAACTCCTTGCTGTATAAAAACCTGGTTAAGAGCCAGAAAGCGGTACAGGCTTCGGTTTCTAACCGTTCTTCTGAACTGGCCGGTGAGTTTGGCATTACGGCCCTGAGCTTTCCGGGCAAAGGCCTGGACAGCATGGAAGTACTGGTGCGGCAAACGCTGGCCGAGTTTGAGAAAACTGGTGTCACGGATGAGCAAGTGCAGCGCTTCAAGTCAAGTAGTGAGGCTGACAGAATCAATAGCCTGGCCAGCGTGAGCGGCAAAGTATCGCAGCTGGCCGCTTACCAAACGTATACGGGCAACCCCAACCGCTTGCCGGAAGAGTTGAAGCAATTGCGCGCCCTGACCAAAGCCGATGTGGTGCGCGTCTACAATCAGTATATCAAGGGCAAAAAAGCGGTAGTTCTGAGTGTAGTGCCGAAAACAGCGCCTAACCTATTGGCGAAGGCCGACAACTATACTATCTCGAAAGAAGGCTACAAAGCTCCGGCTGACATCTACAAAGGCCTGACTTACGTGAAGGCCAAGGACACGTTTGACCGCAGCCAGCAGCCGAAAGGCGGCGCAAACCCAGTGGTACAGGTGCCGGCCGTATGGCAGGAGCAATTCAAAAATGGCTTGCGCGTAATGGGCACCCGCAACACGGAAATCCCGTCGGTGACGATGCTGCTCACCATTCGCGGTGGGCATCGCTTAGAGCAAGCCGACCGCACCAAAGCGGGCATCGCCTCGCTCACGGCAGCCATGCTCAACGAAGGCTCGCAGAAGTACACCGGGGAGGAGTTTAGTGCCGCCCTCGACCGCCTAGGCAGCACGGTGCAAGTAAGCGCCGGCGCCGACAACACGACGGTATATGTACAGTCGCTGACCAAAAATCTGGACCAGACGATGGCCTTGGTGGAGGAGCGCTTGATGCGTCCGCGCTTCGATGCGGCCGACTTCGCCCGCATCAAGAAGCAGACGCTGGAAAATATTGCCAACCAGAACACGCAACCCGTGGTCATCGCCGACAAGACGTACAGTCGTCTGCTTTATGGGGCCGATGATATCATGAGTATTCCCACTAGCGGCACGCAGAACTCGGTGCAGAATATCACACTGGAAGACGTGAAGCAGTTTTATGCGAAAAACTACGCCCCCAACATCTCGCATTTGGTGGCTGTCGGCGACGTGGACCAAAAAGTACTCATGCCGAAGTTGAGCTTCTTAGAGAATTGGAGCCGCAAGGAGGTAGCGCTACCGGCCATGACCGTGGCTGCCAAGCCAGACAAGACCAAGCTCTACTTTGTGAATAAGGACGGGGCCGCCCAATCGGAAATCCGTATTGGCTACCTGGCTTTGCCCTACGACGCCACCGGCGATTACTATAAGGCGTATTTGTCTAACTATATTCTGGGCGGCGCTTTCAACTCGCGCATCAACCTGAACCTGCGCGAAGACAAAGGCTACACCTACGGGGCCCGCTCGGGTTACTCCGGTAGCCGCTACGCTGGGCCGTTTACGGCCGCTGCTGGCGTGCGGGCCGATGCTACGGCTGCGTCGGTGAAGGAGTTCGTGAAGGAGATTGAGGACTACCGCAAGACTGGGATTACGGACGAAGAGTTGGCGTTCCTTAAGTCGTCGGTGGGTCAGAGCGATGCGCGTCTCTACGAGACCGGCCAGCAGAAAGCCGCCTTCCTGGGTCGTTTATTGGAGTACGACCTGACGCCGGATTACTTGAAGAAGCAAACGGAGATCCTACAGAACTTCACGAAAGAAGACGTGAAGGCTAGTGCCGAGAAGTATCTGCCCCTAGAGAGCATGGTGCTGGTGGTGACCGGCGACAAGCAGCAATTGCCGGAGTTGCAGAAGCTGGGCTACGAAGTCATCGAGCTGGACCTGGATGGCAACCCGGTGAAAGCCGACATGTCCGCTTCCTACAACGTGGTCGCCCCGGCAGCCGCCGCGCCCGAAGCGGCGCCGGCCACGGATAAAAAGGCCAAGCGGAAGATGAAAGAGGACGGCAAAAAGATGAAAATCAAAGAGAAGAGCGAGAAAGCGAAATAAGCTGACCCTTGCTTCCTACAGAAAAGCCCGGTTCCGCATGGAGCCGGGCTTTTTATTTGAATGAGACAGCGTCGTTTACCTGGTTGCTATTCCTTAGCGAACGTCTTTGTTTATAGAATGGCTACTAGCCTGCTAATAACAGCTCGGCCACCTGGCGGCCCGTAGCCAGCGCCGCATTCTGCGAAGGATAAGCCGCATAATCGCCACAACGGTACAAGCCATCAGCTACCCGCAACTCCTGCTGGGGCGCTTGGCCAGCCGCGTAAACCGGTAGCGCGTACGGAATGTGATAAGTGCGTAAATGCTGCCACTTAGCTACTTCCGAACCAAACCAGGCCGTGAGTTCCTGGCGTAAGCGCTCGGTAAGAGCTTGCTCGTCGAGGCCGTGCTCGCCATGGGTGCTTACCGATACCAGCGTGCGCCCTTGGGGGGCAATTTCGGGTGCTATATCACTGGGGAAGCTAATATTGTGCGCCAAGGAATTAGGGGCGGCGTTTAGGCGGAGCAAGCCGTCGCCGCGGCCATGGGAGCGGTTTGCCGCGAAGTAGGTGCAGGTGGTGCGCCGCCAGGCTACTGTTGGGGCGGCGTGCGGGTTGGGGGGCAAAAGGTGGGTGGCCGCCTCGCCGTCGGTGGCTACCACTACGGCGCTTGCTTCCAGCGTGTCGCCATTGCTGAGTTGCACAAAATTGCCCCCCACGGCTTCCACGGGCGTATTCAGCCGCACACTACCCGCGGGCAGGCGACCCGCTAACTGCTCGGGGATTTGCTGAATGCCTAGGGCCGGTACCACGGCTTCGCCGATGACGAACTGTTGAAAGACAAACTCGAAGAAATTGCTGGCCGTGCTCAGAGAACGATCGAGGAAAACGCCACCGAAAAAGGGCCGGAAAAAGGTGTCAATGATTTGCTCGCTCCAGCCATAGCGCCGCAGAAAGGTGAGCGTGTCGGTGGCGGGGCGCGCTAATAGCTGCTGGCTCGTTTGGGCGCGTACATCGAGCGCTAGCTGCACAATCCGCAGCTTATCGGTGAGTGACCCGATAGGCGACGTTAGGGCTGAAAAAGCTGCGAAGGGCTTCTGTAAGGGATTTTGCAGGGTTGTTTCGCTACCATCGGCCAGGCGAATTACGGCCCCGGAGCGAAAGGCTCTTAAGTCGGCCGCGCCATAGTCGAGGAGGCGCTCTACTTCCGGGTAGCGGGTGAGCAGCACCTGAAAGCCCCGATCGAGCCGGAAGCCTTCGGGCGTGACATCGGTGCGTACCCGGCCCCCCACGGCATTGGCGCTATCCAGCACTAGCACCGGCCGGCCGGCGCGGTGTAGGTAATTAGCGCAAGCCAAGCCAGCCAAACCAGCTCCAACAATGATAACAGGGGCAGTAGTAGACATAGGTTGTTGAAAAGTAAGGCTGGGGGGCAAATTTGGCTAAAACAGCTTCGGGCGCGGCTTCATAATCTTGCGCGTTCTCATGGTGTAGTGCTCCGCGACGCCCGTCCGCTGCAGCTGCACCCGCCACACGCCCATCGGCTCGCCCAGCCGAAACCCCGTGGACTTATCCGCCGGATACCGCTGCTTAATCAGAGCGTAATCGGCGGCGCTAATATCCCTGCCTACTGTGCCGTGGCAGCGTAGGCACTGCTGGTCGTTGAGGGTGAGAGGGCGCTGGTAGCTAAACTGCTCCATGTTCAATCTGCTCACGAGGCGCGTAGTATCCGGCCGAAGCTGGCTGGGGGGCAAATTTGCTTGGTTCTGCGGGTTGCGCGCCTGCTGGCTCAGGCGGCGCGGTGCGGCCTCTAGTACCTTCGCCAGCGAATCGACGGAAGCAAATGTTTCGGGGCGGCAGTAGGGGAGAGCCGCCGCTACGCCGCCGCTGGCTAGCTTTTCGTCCAGTACGCGGCGCAATTCGCGGTCGGCGTGGCTGGTGAGCGAGTCGCCGGCCCAGCGCGTGGCGCGCAGCAGATCGGCGGGCATAATGCGCTTTACCGCCATGTTTTCCAGCTTGATGGCAATTTTCTTCCCGTCTTTGATGTGCTCTATCTGATCGGCGCTACAAGCGCTCAGCAGGGCGGAAAGAAGCAGAAAAGCCCCGGCAAGCGGGCGGAAACCATAGCGCATGTGGAAAGAGTAAGTCGGCACAGCAAAGAAAGGATAACCAGCGCACTAACTACCTGCTACCCCACCTCCAGGTTTCGCCAACAATTTTATCGGAGCAAAAACTCCTGCAAAGCAGCGTACTCCGGCTCTAGTAGGATACTGCGCTTAGTCCGGCTCAGCAGGCCTTGCACTGCGGTTGGTACCGGCACTACGGCTCCAATAACGGGCTCTACTACTTCTGGAAACTTCACTGGGTGCGCTGTTTCCAGGAAAATGCCTTGGTCAGTAGGGTGGTCAGTGAGATAATCTTCTAGTGCCTTCAACGCAACTGCGCCGTGAGGATCCAGCAAATAGCCCGATTCCTGATACACGCGCTGGATGGTTTCTTTCGTCTGCTCATCGGAAATAATTGCCCCACTCACCAACTGACTGATATCTGGGTGGCTTTGCCCAAACAGTTCTAGGATGCGGCCGAAGTTGCTGGGGTTACCTACGTCCATTGCGTTAGAAAGCGTGACGACGGCCGTGCGGGCGGTAAAAGTGCCCGTGCGCAGGTAGTCGGCTACGGCTGAATTGGCGTTGCAAGCCGCCACAAAGTGCCCGATAGGCAACCCCGACGCGTGGGCGAGCAGGCCAGCGCAGATGTTACCAAAGTTGCCGCTGGGCACCGCCACCACTGGGGGCTTTTTTGCGTCCATTGTTGCAGGGCGTAGCAGTAATAAAACTGCTGAGGCAGCCAGCGGGCTACATTGATGGAATTGGCCGAGGTGAGCTGCCGGTGCGCGGCTACTGCGGGGTCGAGAAAAGCCTGCTTCACGAGGCGCTGGCAGTCGTCGAAGTTACCGCGCACTTCCAGCGCCGTGATGTTTTGGCCCAGCGTAGTCAACTGCAGCTCCTGCAACGGACTTACTTTGCCCGACGGATACAGAATAACGACTTCCACGCCTTCTACACCCAAAAATCCGTCGGCTACGGCCCCGCCCGTGTCGCCGGAGGTTGCCACCAGCACGGTAATGGTCGCTTTTTGCTGCCGCGAAAAGTAGCCAAGGCAGCGGCTCATAAACCGGGCACCCACATCCTTAAAAGCCAGCGTCGGGCCATGAAACAGCTCCAGCGCGGCTATCCGCTCGGTCACGGGCACCAGTGGGAACTCGAAATCCACGGTTTCCGCGCAGATCGTGCGCAGTACATCAGCCGGAATGGTATTTCCCACATACGGCCAAATAACCTCAAACGCCACCTCCGCCCGCGGCATCGTTTTGAGGTTGTTGAGCAAATCGGGCGAGAACTTTGGAACCTGCTCCGGAAAATATAAGCCGCCGTCGGGGGCCTGGCCGGCAATGGTAGCGGCCTGAAAATCAACGGACGGAGCTTGCTTATTGAGGCTATAATAGCGCATAAACTAAGGCGAGTTTAATTGTCGGTGGCGGCTCTGGAACCGCACATTGGACAGGCTGGGCTATTGCTTAAAGCGCACGCCAACTGAATTAATGGTGCTGACGTGGATATGAAAATCAACGCTCAGCTTTTCATATACCGCCCGCATAGCGCTGGCTACTGCCTGGGCTGTGGCTTCATCTTCACTCAACATAAAAATGGACGGCCCGGAGCCCGAAATGCCACCGCCCAAAGCCCCCGCTTCCAAGCTACACGACTTCACGGCCGCAAACCCCGGAATTAGAATACTGCGGACTGGCTCAACAATAACGTCTTCGAGCGAGCGGCCAATCAGCTGGTAATCTGCCTTTAAAAGTCCGGCTACCAGTCCAGCCACGTTGGCCCACTGGTGGATAGCAGATTTCAATGATACCTGCTGCTTAAGCATCTGGCGGGCGTCGGCGGTGCGCACCTCAATCTGCGGGTGCACGACCGTCACGTGCAGCGGAGGCGCCGACAGCGGCACCACATCGATCGGCTCCGTAGCACGAATAAGCGTGACGCCGCCATAGATAGCGGGCGCAATATTATCGGCGTGCTGGGCACCGGAGGCCACTTCTTCCCCAAACATGGCGAACCGAACCAACTCTTCCGGCGAAAAAATGCCCCCAGCAGCTTATTGGCGCCTACTACGGCCCCGGCCGCGCTGGCCGCGCTACTCCCAATGCCGCTGCCCGGCAGAATAGCTTTATTGATGCGCACCTCGAAGCCCGTACCCGCTGGGGCTGCTTCCAGCAAGGCCAGCAAGGCGGCCCCAGCCACATTGCGCGCGGGTTCGGTGGGGAGCTGGAAGTCGTCCTCATGCGTAATTACTACGCCCGGCTGGTCGGTGAGGCGCATGTGCATGGTATCGTAAGGCGCTTCCAGGGCAAAGCCCAGTATGTCGAACCCACATACCATATTAGCAACCGTAGCCGGCGAGTACAGCGTCAGAAAATCAGAAATAGGCATAAGAAAAGGGGAGAGATGCGAATACGCATCTCAATCGTTGCGAAAGTTGGGGAATAGAAAAGAGCAAGCGTAATCAGGCTGAGGCAAGGCACCAGTATGCGTCGCTACGCCCGTGAGGCCCGAATAATATCGGCGAAAACGCCTGAGGCCGTGACATCAGCGCCCGCGCCGGCCCCTTTCACCACCAGCGGCTGCTCCGAATATCGATTGGTGAAGAACAGCACCGCATTGTCTTTGCCCTGCAACACGTAGAAATCATGGCCCGGCGCCACGCCTTGCAATCCAACGCTGGCCTGCCCGTCGGCGTAGCGCGCCACGAACTTCAGCCGCTGGCCTTGGGCCGCTGCCGTATCATACAGACTACGGAAATGAGCTTCGTGTACGGCCAGCTGCTGGTAAAACGCTTCTACATCTCCTTCCAGGCAGGAAGCCGGCAGGAATGACTCGTTGTGAATATCGGTCAGCTCCATTTCCTGGCCGGCTTCCCGGGCCAAAATCAAAATTTTACGCGCTACGTCGGTGCCGCTGAGGTCGAGGCGTGGGTCTGGCTCCGTGTAGCCTTCGGCCTGCGCCTGTCGGACCACATCGGCAAAGGGAACGGTGCCATCGTAGTGGTTGAAAACGAAGTTGAGCGTGCCAGACAGCACTGCTTCGATGCGCCGCACCTCGTCGCCGCTGCGGAGTAGGTCGTTGAGCGAGCCAATAATGGGCAAACCGGCGCCTACATTGGTTTCGAACAGAAACTCCGCGTTGAACTCCCGCGCCAACTCTTTCAGCTGGGCATAACTCGCATAGTCTGAGGAGCAAGCCACCTTATTGCAGGCTACCACCGCCACACTTTTCTCCAGCAGCGCCGCATAAATCTGCGCTACCTCGGCGCTGGCCGTTACATCCACAAAAACGGTATTGCGCAGATTCAGCTCGTGAAGCTGCCGAACGACCTCCGCCAAATCAAGCGGCTGCCCTTGCGCCAGCGCCGCCTGCCAATCGTCGAGCGCAATGCCGCCGTTTTCGGTCAATACAAAGCGCTGACTGTTCGCTAAGCCTACCACGCGCAAATTCAGCCGAAGCTTCTCGCGCAGCCATTCCTGCTGGCGGGCCATTTGCTCCAGTAATTTGCCCCCCACGTTGCCCACACCCGCCACAAACAGATTTACCTGCTTCGCCGTAGCCTCGAAAAACGCCTCGTGCAGCACGTTGATGGCCTTGCGCACATCAGTGGCCCGAATGACGGCCGATATGTTGCGCTCCGACGAGCCCTGGGCAATAGCGCGGATATTCACCCCATTCTGGCCCAAGGCGCTAAACATGCGTCCGCTGATACCGGGGTGATTGCGCATGTTATCGCCTACCAAGGCCACAATAGCCAAGTCGTTTTCGCAGCGCAGCGGCTCTACTTTGCCCGTTGCTATTTCTGCGGCAAATTCCTCATCTACAGACTTTTGCGCCTGCTCGGCATCGGCGGCGCGGACAGCCACGCAGATGGAGTGTTCCGAGGAGCTTTGGGTAATCAGAATCACGTTGATGCGCTGCTGGGCCAGTGCCCCGAACAGCCGCCGCGAGAACCCCGGAATGCCTACCATGCCGCTGCCCTCTAGGTTGAGCAAGGCCAACTGCGCAATGCTCGACAGGCCCCGCACGACATCCTTATTGGCCGGCGGATTCACTTCTACCAGCGTGCCTTCGTCCTGGGGGGCAAATGTGTTCTTGATCCAGAGCGGAATGCCCTGGCTTCTTACCGGCTGAACCGTAGGCGGATACAATACCTTCGCCCCGAAGTGCGACAGCTCCATGGCCTCTTGGTAAGAGATGCGCGGGATAGGCCGGGCCAGCGTTACCAGGCGTGGGTCGGCGGTCATCATGCCGCTCACATCGGTCCATATTTCCAGTCGCTCCGCCGCCAGTGCCGCCGCAAAAATAGCGGCCGTATAATCGGAGCCGCCGCGGCCC
This sequence comes from Hymenobacter radiodurans, assembly GCF_004355185.1. Taxonomy (NCBI): domain Bacteria; kingdom Pseudomonadati; phylum Bacteroidota; class Cytophagia; order Cytophagales; family Hymenobacteraceae; genus Hymenobacter; species Hymenobacter radiodurans. The sequence goes on along the minus strand of NZ_CP037922.1, from coordinate 4,611,206 downwards.
AGCGTGGTGGTAACGCCCTGCGCATCGCTGCCAATAAAGCCCGGCACGACATACATCTGACAGGGCTGCGCCGCCACAAACGCCTGAATCTGCTGGTTGGTCGTTTCGCTATCTACGGTTGCGAAGCCGTGGCGCGAATCGGTGCGGATGAGCTGGCGGCTGTCCTGCCAGAGGTGAGCGACGCCCTGCGCTTTAAGATAGGCGGCCAGCAGCCGCGACGACAATATTTCGCCGAAGCTCATCAGCCGGTCGAGCGTGCGGTCGGATAACTCACCCAAGGCAAATATGCCGTCGCAGATGCTGTCCAGCTCGTTACAGTGGGTTTTGACCAAGCTGAGCACCGCGCTTTGCTCCGAGATGGGCAGTAAATCCCGCACCACGCCTAAGTGCCGGTCTTCGAGGCGCTGCAGCTGCGTGCGATAGTGCGTCGAGCCCGCCGCGGCCAGGCGCCCGGCTTCGATCAGGGCATCGGTAGTGCCGCCGAGGGCCGATACCACAACCACGGTAGTCGTGTGCTGGGCAGCGGTTTCGACGAGTTGCGCGACGCGCTGAAGATTGGCCGCCGTGGCCACCGACGTTCCTCCAAATTTGAGAACCTGCATAAGACAGAAGCTAAAGGACACGAAAAAGCCCGTCGGGACCGGCTTGGCTTCGGGTCAGGAAGCGGCCGGCGACGGGCTGCGAACATCAAGGCAAGGAGAGGTAGCGCAGCCCGTCTAGCGGGTTGTAATACCTGTTGTGTAGCCAATGGTGGGCGCGGGAAAAAAGCCCCCAGAGCAAAAAATACGTCGTTGAAACTGGAAAGTGCGGTCATTGGTACAGACTTACGACGGTAAAGTAGGGATTTTCCGGAAAGGATAATATTTAATGAGCTTTATATTATTGTTAAAGAAGCAAGTTGAACGTGCTATTGTCGCGTTAGCTTTCCTAGTGCAATGCAACTTGTCGTTCGCGTGGCCTGTTTGTTTTCAGTACCTTTGCAGTCCTAATATAATTCTCTGAAGGCAAGATGCTAGAAAAACTGGAGGCCATTCGCCAGCGCTACGACGACGTGAATGAGCAGCTAATGCAGCCCGAGGCGATGAGCGACATGAAGCGCTACAAATCCCTCAATAAAGAATACAAAGACCTTGGCCGCATTGTAGCTGAGTATCGCAGATACCAGGAGGTGCTCTCTAATATTGAGGGTGCCCGCGCAGTTATATCCACGGAAAAGGACGAAGATTTCCGCGAGATGGCGAAGGCTGAACTCGACGAGTTGATGCCCGAGCAGGAGCGCTTAGAAACCGTTATAAAAGACCTGCTGCTGCCCAAAGACCCCAACGATTCCAAGGACGTAATCATGGAAATCAGGGCTGGGGCCGGCGGCGACGAGGCGGCCATATTTGCCGGCGACTTGCAGCGGATGTACATGCGCTACGCTGAAAAGCAAAACCTGCGCATGGATCTGATTGACGCTACCGAAGGCACCAGCGGCGGCTACAAAGAGATTATTCTGTCGGTGAAAGGCGAAGATGTGTACGGCAAGCTCAAGTTTGAGAGCGGCGTACACCGCGTGCAGCGCGTACCCGCCACCGAAACGCAGGGCCGTATTCATACGTCTGTGGCTTCCATCGTAGTAATGCCGGAGGCGGAAGAACTGGACGTAGAAATCGATATGAATGATGTGCGCAAGGACTTGTTCATGTCGTCGGGTCCTGGGGGACAATCGGTAAACACGACTTACTCAGCCGTGCGCCTCACTCACTTGCCTACGGGCTTAGTAGCTCAATGCCAAGACCAGAAGTCGCAGCTCAAAAACTTCGATAAAGCCCTGCAAGTGTTGCGCTCACGCATCTACGAAATAGAGCTAGCTAAGAAAAACGAAGCTGAAGGTGCCCAGCGCAAAAGCATGATCGGCGGCGGCGACCGTTCCGACAAGATTCGCACGTACAACTACCCACAGGGTCGGGTTACGGACCACCGCATTGGCTACACGGTGTATAACCTAGCCAGCGTGATGGAAGGCAACATCGACGATTTCGTGGAGCAGCTGCGGATTGCCGAAAGCGCGGAGCGTTTGAAAGAAGGCGTATCGTAAACGTATAAAAAGCCCCCCGGTGAGTGTTTTCTGTGAGAGAACACTCACCGGGGGGCTTTTTAAGTTTGATTACTACTTATCTAGTTGATTCGTGCGCTTATTCTTTCCCATTCTACTCATTCTGTTGAGCTTCGCAGCCTTGCTGCCCGGCTGTGAGCCGAAGGAAGAAATTGTAACGCGCGACTCCAGTGCCCGCCTAGAGTTTTCGGCCGATACGCTGGTTTTCGACACCATATTCGTGCAAACGGGCACCGTCACGAAGCGTCTGTGGGTGTATAACCGCAACCGCCGAGCCGTGCTAGTGGAGCAAATCGGCCTAAAAACCGCCAACTCACCCTATACGCTAACTGTCAGCGGCGCTACTGGGCCATTGGCACAGGACGTGGAGATTCGGGGCCGTGATAGTTTGCTGTTGCTAGTAAAGGCGAAACTAGGACCGGGGGCGGAAAACACCCCGTTTCTGATAGAAGACCAAGTGCAGTTTCGCACTAACGGCAATGAGCAGCAAGTAGCGCTGGTAGCTTACGGCCAGAACGCCTACTTCCATACGGCCGAAACACTGGCTTGCAATACCGTCTGGCGGAACGATAAGCCCCACGTCATCTATGATTTCGTGCGGGTTGATGCGGGGTGCACGCTCACCATTGAGGCCGGCGCTCGCGTGTATGTGCACGCTGGGTCGGGGATTGTAATCAGAGGGCGCTTGCTGGTAAACCCGGATTTGGCCCCCAATGAAGAGTTGAAGCCCGAAGACCCCCGCTTCGTACGCTTCGCCGGCGACAGGCTCGAAGCGGCTTACCGAGATATTCCCGGCCAGTGGCGAGGCATTCAGTTTGATGCTACCAGCCAAGGCAACGTGGTCCGCTATGCCGAAATCAAGAATGCCGGATTTGGGTTACTGGTATTCAATCCTGAGAACCGCCAGCCTCGGCCTAATGTGTTGGTCGAGAATACTATTATCAAGAATATCTCCGGGGCCAGTCTCAACTTTGCTAGTGGTAGCGCCAGCTTCGATGGCGCCGGCATTCTGAGCTTTTCCGGCGACTTCACCCTGCGCAATTGTCTGCTCACCAACTGCGGTGAGTTTGCGGTTCGGGGCTTGCAGGGGGGCAATTTCGCGCTCAACTTCTGCACCATCGCCAACTATACGCGCGGCTTTGTGCGGCCCAATCCTTCGCTGGTGTTTTCCGATGTGCTTACGCTGGCGAATGGCCAGCCCGGCCCGTCGGTGCTGCCTACGGTAAGTATTTTGAATTCCATTGTTTGGGGCGATAACGTAGATGAGCTGGGGTTTGAAAACGTAAGCCGCTACACGAATCAGATTACGGTTCGCAATAGCCTGCTCCGTACCAGGGTCTACGAGGGACCAGGCGCCGCTTCTCAGCCCGGCTTTGGCGGAACTGGCACCGACAATATCCTCAATAAGGACCCAAATTTCTATAGCCGGCCCGATCGGCCTCGGGGCAACCGTTTCGACTATCGTCTCGATACGCTTTCGCCGGCCAGCAATCGTCCTCTGCTCGCCCCTTTGCTCGCCCGCGATTTGCTCAATAAGCCCCGGGCGGCTGCCGCTCCCGACATCGGTGCCTACGAGCGCTTGAATCCATAGTTTGTCTTATGATTTGGTTTCAAAAACGTCTGCGCCTTCCCGCTGTGCGGCGGGGCTTCCATCTTATCACCGACTTGCTTACGGCGGAATTGCCGGAGCTGGAAGGAATTAAAGTAGGAACTGCGCACTTTTTTATTCAGCATACGTCCGCCAGCCTGAGTATTAATGAAAATGCGGACCCCACGGTACGACAAGACTTCGAGTCGTTCTTTAGTCGTATAGCGCCCGAAAACGCTGCCTACTTCCGCCATACTCAGGAAGGCCCCGATGATATGCCAGCCCATTTGAAAGCAGCGCTTCTCGGCACGACCGTGAGCATACCCATCACCGATGGGCGGTTAGCATTGGGAACTTGGCAGGGAATTTATTTGGGTGAGCACCGCAACGACGGTGGGCGACGGTGGGTGGTAGCCACGCTGATGGGCATGGCCAGCAAATAAGTAGGCCACACACATCTTTGAGTAGAAGATAGAGCAAACAAAAAAAGCCCCCCACTGTCAAAGTGGGGGACTTTTTTTGTTTGCTACTAAGCAGCCGCTTACGGATTAATCGTTTCAATACTGCCGTCGGGCTTGCGCTTTAGCTCGGTTACTTTCACGTTGCGCAGCCAAGTTTTGCCTGATAGTTCGGTGTCATGGTAGAAGATGTACCACTTGCCGTCAACCTCCACAATGGAGTGGTGAGTTGTCCAGCCTTCTACAGGGTTCATAATGACGCCCTGGTAAGTGAAAGGGCCGTAAGGAGAGTCGCCAGTGGCATACGCGAGCAAGTGGGTGTCGCCGGTGGAGTAGGAGAAGTAGTACTTGCCGTTATACTTGTGCATCCAGCCGCCTTCAAAGAAGCGGTGCTTGTTGTCGCCCGACAAAAAGGGCTTGCCATCTTTGCCTACAATCTTTACTTCCTTTACGGGCTCCGCGAAGCTTAGCATATCGTTGCTCAGGCGCGCTACCCGCGGACCCACGGCCTCCTCATTCGGGGCAGGTTCCTGTTCTTTGGGCTTGCTGGCATCGTATTTACCGGTGCGCCAGCGCTGGAGCTGGCCGCCCCAAATGCCTCCCACGTACATATAGGACTTGCCGTCCGTATCCGTAAACACGGCTGGGTCAATGCTCAAGCTACCTTCTATAGGCTTGGGTTGCGCCTTGAAAGGGCCCGTTGGCGATTTGCTGGTAGCTACGCCAATGCGGAAAACATCCTGCTTATCCTTTACCGGGAAATAGAGGTAATAGGTGCCATTTTTGAAGGCCGCATCCGGTGCCCAAAGCTGCCGCCCGGCCCAAGGAATATCTTTGATATCCAGCGCCACGCCGTGGTCCGTGACCTTGCCGCCAATGCTGTCCATGGACAGAATATGGTAGTCGCGCATGGCAAAATGGTCGCCGTTGTCATTCTCCGGCATACCCGTTTCAATGTCATGCGACGGATAGATATAGATGCGGCCATTGAACACGTGCGCGGAAGGGTCAGCCGTATAAATCTCCGAAATCAGCGGCTTGTTCAGGTACTTTTTCGCGCTAGCAGAATCGGTAGAAGCAGTTGCCGTGGAGTCGGCTGGAGTGGTGGCCGATTCGTTTGTAGATGTCTTGCTCTGGCAAGCGCTGCCCACCGCCAGCGGAAGCAGGAAAGCAAGCGTGCGCCATGATGGTAACAGGAATTGGGGGGCTTTTTTCATAGATGATGGTTTGACCAGAAAGGAGGAGAGAAGTGGTAGCGATGCGTACGGAAGAAATGCAGAAGCAGTATAGCAGTTCCGGCTTCTGTGGCAAAGAAAATCAACTCTAAGATGTAGCGCCTATGCTCAAAGATGTTGAATACCAAGGCGCAAAGTTTGCCTCCTATGCTATTTCAGTACGCGCCCAGCTGCCGAATAGCGCAACGTATCGAATAGCACCAGCTTTTGCACACCTTTCACCTGATAGTCGGACAAGCGCCCATCTGTAGTGTGCATCACCACGCGCTTTTGCGAAAAAAATAGCGGATTATCCTGCGTAAGTGTGGCCGTAATTTCCTGGGCTACAGCTGGAGTGGCGACTACCGACAAAACCGTGATGCGCTCTACAGCATTGTCAATGCCTGTTTTGCGGCTGTAAGTCCGCCGCAGGGTATCGCCCTTAGCTACCGAATCGACGGCATAAGCACCGCGCAGCGCTGGCTTATTGATATCGGCTTGGTAGAAGATTTGTAGCTCCTTGCTCCAGTCTACTTCAGGCACGCGCGTCGTCTCCATTTGCCCCCCACGTAGCTCCACACGCTTTTCCACCGCCGGATTACGCTGGGTTAGTTCCTGAGTTTGAGCGTCCAGAAAAGCCTTGATATCGAAATACATAGGCTTACGCGTCTCCTTCGTCGGAGTGGGGCCCGCTGCTTCAGTTCCGCAAGCCGAAGCAAGAGCAAGTAATCCCAGCAGCCAGGAGGACGCCTTACGCATTCGCAGTACTGATGGCAGCGGGTTGCAGTAGCGACTGGCCCGTCATAACAGCCGGTTGGGGTATTCCCATTAGGGCTAATACAGTAGGCGCAATGTCGCCGAGTTTCCCATCGGCCAGTGTACCACGGTACGTAGTATCCGCCAAAATGCAGGGCACCAAATTAGTTGTGTGCGCCGTATTCGGAGTGCCGTCGGGGTTGATCATCATATCAGCGTTGCCATGATCGGCAATAATGATACAGGCATAGTCACTGGCTAAAGCAGCCTCTACTACGTCTTTAGCGCAGGAATCTACGGTTTCTACAGCTTTCACTGCTGCCTCAAAGACGCCCGTGTGACCTACCATATCGGGGTTAGCGAAGTTGAGTACCACAAAGTCAGCTGATCGAGCTAGCAACTCCGGCACCAGCGCGTCGCGCAGGTCGTAGGCACTCATCTCCGGCTTCAGGTCGTAGGTGGCAACCTTGGGAGAAGGGCGCATAATGCGGGTTTCGCCCGCAAATACCGTTTCGCGGCCACCCGAAAAGAAAAACGTTACGTGCGGATACTTCTCCGTTTCGGCTATCCGAATCTGCGTTTTGCCCGCTTCAGCCAATACTTGGCCTAATGTGTCGTCCAGATTATCCTTCTCAAAAATCGGCGTCACCCCTACAAAGGTGGCGTCGTAGTTCGTGAGAGTGAGATAATGCAGATTGAGCCGGTGCATGTTGAACGCATGGAAATCCTGCTGGGTAAGCGCCTGCGTGATTTCCCGGCCACGGTCGGTGCGGAAGTTAAAGCAGATCACTACGTCCCCTTCCTGAATAGTAGCTATCGGCTGACCATCAGCCCCGACTTTCACGATGGGAAGCAGGAATTCGTCCGTCACGCCCTCCTTGTAAGAGTCGAGCATGCTCTGAATCAGATTTTGCGACGGCGTACCTTTGCCATTTACCAGCAAGTCGTACGCTACTTTGATCCGCTCCCAGCGGTTGTCACGGTCCATGGCATAGTAGCGCCCCACAATGGTGGCAATCTTGGCGCTATTCCGCTCCAGGTGCTTCTCTAAGTCGTTGACGTAGTTTACGCCGCCTTTCGGATCCGTGTCACGCCCGTCGGTGAAGGCATGAATAAATACTTTGTGCACATCGGCGTCGTGCGCCAGTGTGCAAAGAGCTTTCAGGTGCTCGATGTGCGAATGTACGCCTCCATCAGAGAGTAACCCCATGAAATGCAGGTTCTTGCCATTGGTGCGCGCGTACTCAAATGCTTTTTCCAGCGCGGGGATAGTTCCTAGCTTACGTTCCCGGATAGCTTTATTGACTCGGACTAAATCCTGGTAAACCACGCGGCCAGCCCCTATATTCATGTGCCCTACTTCCGAGTTACCCATCTGGCCATCGGGCAAGCCTACGGCTTCACCTGAAGCTTGTAGGCGACTGTGAGGAAAACGTTGAAAAAGGGAGTCAACGAACGGAGTATTAGCAGCATCAATGGCCGAAACAGCTTTGTTTTGAGCCAGACCCCAGCCATCCAGAATAACGAGCAGCACCTGTTTGTTCATACCCACAAAGATAAGGGTAGGGACCCGAACCCTAGATTGTGTTCTTCCTAGATCTTTTCAATTATCTTAGGACTGGTGCAAATTAGTGGGGGAATAAATCAATTTATCGCCTATTGGCATAGTTTTGGAGTTAACACTTTCGTACTTTTCCACTGTATGAAACGCAAAGTTTTTCGGGCTTGCCTGCTGGTTTGGCTAGGACTACTCTCCATAGCGAGCTATGCACAAAGCGAAGCCTTTGGAGCCGTTCGGGGTGCCATTCGCAATGGGTCAGCTCAGGAGTTAGCTCCTTACTTAGGTGCTAAAGTAGAGTTGAGCTACGATGGGGATAAGAAAAGCTACAGCGCTGCTGAAGCCGAATCAGCCCTCAAAAACTTTTTCACCAAAAACCCTCCGGCCGCTTTTGACTTTATACATCAGGGAAGTAGCAATGAGGGAACCAAGTACGCTATCGGCAAGTACACGGGCAAAGCGGGTACCTACCGGGTATTCGTGAAGATGAAGCCCGGCGGTGGCTCACCCACCATCGACACAATTGACTTCACCCAGGAATAACGGCCGGGTAACCGGCTTAGTATAGCCAGACAAAGAATTTTTTATATGAAACGAATACTACTCCAGTTCTGCGCCATTCTATGGTTTGCTTTGCTGGCTGTTGGAGTACAAGCACAAGGAGAGTCGCTGGGGGCTGTTAAGGGGGCAATTCGCAATGGCTCGGCCCGTGACCTTTCGCAATTCTTTGGCCCTACGGTAGAGCTCGCCTTCGATGGTGATAAGCAAAGCTACAGTGCTACCCAAGCCGAGTTTGTGATGAAGGACTTCTTCGCCAAAAACTCTCCGGCTAGTTTTGAATACGATCATCAGAAGACCAGCGCTGAGAGCATTCAATATGCGGCCGGCAAATACGTTGGCAAAACCGGTTCTTACCAAGTGTTTGTGCAAATGAAGCCTATCGGTGGCGCTTTGGTTATCGACTCTATCAACTTTACGAAGGAGTAGTGCGCAGGCTGACCAGCTTAGGTCTATCACATTAGCCATACATTTCAAACCCAGCTTCGACCAGATGCTGGGTTTATTGTTTTCAGGCATATTTAAGCGCTGATGGCTTGTGCCGTACGAAGAGCCCAAGGGGCAGAGGCTTTGTCAGGTGGTTTTTCTATTTTTGCACCGTGCAAAACGCTCCCTACCTTACCCCTGAAGCCATATCCACGTTTATCCGCACGGCCTTGGCCGAAGATGTGGGCGACGGCGACCATTCTTCTCTTGCTTCTATTCCAGCGGAGGCTCAGAATCGGGCGCATTTATTAGTGAAAGATGAAGGCGTGCTGGCTGGTGTTGCCTTGGCGCATCAGATTTTTCGTGCTGTCGATCCTGATCTGCGAGTAGAGGAACTACTGAGCGATGGCGCCCGCGTTCAAGATGGAAATATTGCTTTTCGCGTAGAGGGGCGCTCGCAGAGTATCCTGACGGCTGAGCGGCTTGTGCTCAACTGCATGCAGCGTATGAGTGGCATTGCCACACACACGGCGCATCTGACCAGCCTCATTCACGGCACCAGTGCCCAGCTGCTCGATACACGCAAGACCACTCCCAACTTTCGTCTCTGTGAGAAATGGGCGGTTCTTATTGGGGCGGGGTAAACCACCGCTACGGTCTGTTTGATCAAATTATTCTCAAGGACAACCACGTAGATTACGCTGGTGGAATTCGGGCCGCTATTGAAGCGACGCATGCATATCTAAAGCGCACGGGCCGCCAGCTACCCATCGAAATAGAAACCCGTACTCTGGCTGAAGTACAAGAGGCGCTTGATACGGGCGGCATCGACCGTATTATGCTCGATAATATGCCCCCAGTCAGTTGCGGGAGGCGGTAGCACTTATTGGGGGGCGTTTTCCTACGGAGGCGTCGGGTGGCATTACGGAAGATACCATTGCCGCCGTGGCCGCCACGGGTGTCGACTTTATTTCCGTGGGGGCGCTTACTCACTCACTCAAAAGCTTAGACTTAAGCCTTAAAGCGTACTAAGTGGTTATCGGAGCCGCGCAGACCCCACAGATTAGCCATTTACCCATTCAGCAATTCCCATTACTCTAATGCAGCAACCAAATCAACGGAGCTTCCGTCAGGCGCAAGGAGCCGCGCCACTGGCCATCCGTACCAAGAAATACCAATTGAACACCAATACCTATACCCGCATGGCCATGACGCAGGTGTGGAAAAAGGAGTGGTGGTATGCGCTTATTCCGCTGGCCATTGGGCTGTTGCCGGCTCTCATCTGGCCTTCGTGGTGGTGGATAGGCTTGGCGGTTCTGCTGACTGTACTGTTTGTGCTCCTGCGCTCAGCCCAAATTACGAGCGTGACGCAGATGGAGCAGAGCAAGCCGCTATTTGAGCGGTTTAACTACGAGATTGATCAGCGCCAGATTTTGCTCCGCTTGAATGAAAAGCAAGGAATGAACCTAAGCTGGGACATGATTGGGCGGGCTCAGCGCGATGTTGAGGGCTTTACAATGTGGCTGCGCCCCGGCGAGGCGCCCGGTGAGATAGCGGGCTGGCGGCGCTGGATTGCGCGCACCTTTGATGTACCCGTATTCTTGCTGTTGCCTTTGCGAATCTTTAATTCGCCCAATGATATAAAGCTGTTTGATGCCATGCTGCGCCGCAAAAACCTGCTGCCGGCCGCACCAACAGCCTCCGCTGATGCACCGGCTGCGTAACATTTGCCCCCAGGGTCGGTAATCCTTACTTAGTGGAATGGTTTGCTGGCTTGCTGCTCGGAAAAGCAGAGAGCCAGGTAATTGCTCCGCCTTCATCTAGCTCATCTCAGTTTAACTCTATGAATAAGAACCTGTTGCTCGCTGGCGTGGCCAGCCTCGCCTTATTAATGTCTGCTTGTAGCAGCGAGCCTTCTTCCTTCCGTCCCGACAAGCAAGTGTCGGTCGATCAAGTGGCGCCTGGCTCCCGTTCGTCTGACAATTTTGACCAGGGTACGGCCTACGAAACCAACCAAGCAAAAGGCGCCGCGATTCCAAAGCCAGTTAGCTCGGCAGTAGAAGGAGTTGACGGCAAGCCTAAGCCTTCAGCTGAAGCTAGCATCTCGGCTAACGCCGAGGAAGCGATACGCACCAATAGAAAAGAAGAAGCCGCTAAGATCAACGCTAAGCCTAGCCAAGTCGATACTATGGCAAACGGCAGTGAGATTCAGCGCTAATTATTTAAGAAGCTTGCATTCAGTGACTTAATAATAGCCGCCGTTGGTATCGTGCCAACGGCGGCTATTGCTTTAGCTGCTAGTCTCAATAACCTCTGGGGGCAAATCTCTTGCTTACAGCCGCTATAATGACAGCGCATCCGCCAGAAAAAGTTATTTTATTTGTAACATTGTTGCAAATATCGTCCATCAGCACTCTCTAAAAGTGCTTGTCTGGCCAGCAGGCATCTCCTTCCAATCCATTCATGTTGCACCCTTCTATTGAGTGGTTTGTTAGTTGGTTTGACTCCCCTTATTACCATCTGCTGTACCACGACCGTAACGAGGAAGAGGCGAAAGCTTTCATTGATGCTTTGCTGGATCATCTATGGGTCAAACCGGATGCGAAGCTGCTCGATCTGGCGTGTGGCAAAGGCCGTCACTCGGTTTACCTAAGCCAGAAAGGCTACGAAGTCACGGGCGTCGATCTGTCGCCGGAGAGCATCACTTACGCGCAGGGATATGCGCACGAGCACCTGTATTTCCAGGTGCATGATATGCGCAATCCGCTGCCTTTTGGGCCGTTCGATTTCATCTTCAATCTGTTTACCAGCTTCGGCTATTTCGCTCACGAGACAGAAAGCATAGTGGCGTTGCACTCGGCAGCAGCGGCGTTGCGGCCGGGGGGCAAAATGGTGATTGACTTTATGAATACTGAGCGCACGTTGCGCGAGTTAGTACTCGAAGAAGAGAAAACCGTTAGCGGTATCACCTTCCACATCACCCGCCGCCTCGATGACGGCTTTATCGTCAAAACGATTCGCTTTCAGGATGCGCTCGGGTATGAGCAGCAATTCGAGGAGCGGGTTCGAGCGCTGAGCTTAGACAACTTTGAAGAATATTTTCAGATGGCGGGGCTGCGCTTAGCTGAAGTGTTGGGCGACTATCAACTAGGTCCGTATAACGAAGCCCTTAGCCCCGAATGATCTTTATCGTAAAAAAATAGGGGTGATGGACCGACAATAGGAGAGCTATATCCTGCTTCACTATTCCCTTTATTAGTGCATACCTAATTAATACAGTACCCATGTGGATTGCCGTTCTGCTACTATTTCTAACCGTGTTGGGCGCGGGCCTGCTTACGCGTCTGCTGCCTACGGCCCGCACCACGTGGATGAAGCCGTTGCTGGCGTTTAGTGGAGCTTATCTGTTTACCCTCACCATCACCCACCTGCTACCCGAAGCCTTGTTGCTGGTGCCCAACACTGAGATGCACCGCATCGGTTATTATGTGCTGGGGGCTTTTTTGGGCAGCTATTGCTGGAAGTTTTCTCGCAAGGGGTTGAGCACGGCCACATTCATCACAATACGGCGCATGATGGTCAGGTGCCTTTTCTGCTCCTGTTCTCGCTGGTAATCCATTCTTTTCTGGAAGGTAGTATTCTGATTAAGCAGCCCGACGCCACGCTCACCAACGAAAACTTTTATGCGATTCTGTGGGGCGTAGCCTTGCACCACATCCCAGCCGCATTCGCCCTGATGGCAGCACTGCTGTTGCGCCTGCACAGTTTTAAGCGGGCTCTACCGTATCTGGTGCTGTTTGCGCTGGCCGCGCCCATAGGCATTGTAGTCAGCAATTATGTGGTGTTGGAGGATCTGATGACTGGCGGCTTGTATGCCGCACTGCTAGGCCTGGTCGCGGGCAATTTTCTCCACGTATCGACTACCATTCTTTTTGAAACCAGCCCTGAGCATCGGCTCAATTGGCCTAAGCTCGGTGCTACGCTGGCTGGCACTTTGCTGGCGCTGGCCATTGATGTTTAGCAGTAAAGGCCGCTATAGATCTAAAAGCGGTCCTGATTTGTTCAGAAAATACTCCAGTTGAGCAACGCGGGCGCGCTGGTGGGCTAGCTCACTTTGGAGTTCCAGCAAACGCTGCCGCATAGCCAATACGATGTCAATGCCCTCCGCGCTCAGGCCTAGCTCATGGTGCAGGCGGGCCAAGCGGGCTAGCTCGTCGGGCTCAGCGCGGAGCGTATCGGGCGTATCAGCCGGATGCAGCAAACCTAAGTCTACAAACTCCTGAAGGTCAAGCTCACTTATACCGTAGCGGATGGCGCAGTCGTGGAAGGTAATGGTGATAATGGACGACGTTTCCATAGCAGATCGTAAATAGCGTGTGGCAACGGCAAAACAGATATTAGATCATGACGCTTCGCCCCGAAGCTGGGCCAACTGTCGAAACAGCTCCTTTTCTTTCTCCGTGATGTGCTGAGGCAAGGTCAGATCCAGCCGCAGATACAAGTCGCCGAACTGGCCGGGCTGCTTATAAATGGGGAAGCCTTTGCCCCGCAAACGTAGGCGGGTGCCGTTCTGGGTTTCAGGTTTTACACTGATCTTAACTGGTCCCGATAGCGTATCGACCACTTGCTGACCACCGAGCAGCGCGGTATAAATGCTCACTGGCACATCCAGCGTTAGGTCGGCACCATTGCGGGTGTAGCGCGGGTCGGGGGCAATGCGAAACGTAATGTAGAGCGAACCGGCCGGGCCACCGTTGCGGCCGGGCGCACCCTGGTCGCGCAGACGGATGGTCTGGCCATCTTCTACGCCGGGCTGAATGTTAATACGCAGCTTTTTGCCATTGACGGTGAGCGTACGTGGGCCGCCTTCGTAGGCCTCAGCCAAGGTCAATTCCAGCTCAGCCTGATAATCCTGGCCGGCGCTGGCTCGTGCAGAATGCCCCCAGCGCGACCTTCGCCCCCCATACCACCAAAAATGGAGCTGAAGAAATCAGAGAAGTCGGTGTTGCCGAATGGGTCGCTGCCGCCGGCCTGGCCGTAGCCGCCGAAGCCACCGGGCTGCCCATACTGCGACCAGTCGAAGCCGCCCCCGCCGGCGCGGCCCGCACCGGCAGTTTGTTGATAGCGTTGCCAATCGGCCCCTAGCTGGTCGTACTTGCGCCGTTTTTCCTCGTCGCTGAGCACTTCGTTGGCCTCATTGATCTCTTTAAACTTGCGCTCAGCCTCCGCATTGTTCGGGTTTACGTCGGGATGATACTGACGGGCCAGCTTGCGATATGCCTTCTTGATCTGGTCGGTAGTAGCCGATTTATCCAGCCCCAGCGATTTATAATAATCCTTGTATTCCACTTGGTGCGTTAGTGAAGGTTGAATGCTGAATTTTAACGGAATAAACGACTTCGGCTTTTAGATATCAACTTACGAACGCCGGCACCCTGATGTAGAATTCAACACACAGCAGGCCGCTTACTTTTTCAGCGGATCGTGGCCCCAGTTCATGAGCGAATAGCGCCAGCGGGAGTGCTCCACGTCTTTTTCGGGCCCTTGAGCTAGGTGTCGGCTAATGTACGAGTGAACCTTGTGCATGTGCGCCTCATCTGCTTCCGTCAGGTCCGCTTTTTTCTTGTTCAGGATCTCAATAATACGCTCGCCCGACTTATGGCCGATGCTGGTGCCGTCGCCGCTGTCTTGGCCCACCGATTTGGATTCCTCCGTGCCAAGCCATTTTTTTAGCTCGGTTGCGGTCATATTCACTTGCGCCTTAAAATCGGCGTAAATATTGTTTGATGCTTTATCGGCCGCCATATGAACTGCTGATTTAGAGGATGAAAGAAGGTGCCACTGATGTGGCTATTTTTCTTTTCTAACGCGCTTGGCTTACGGTGGGTTGCTGGCTTGTATTGGTGCACGCCCAGCGGTTGCCTCTTCAATTCACTTTACTTATATCTCCCACTCTCCATCCCACTTCCCTCATGAAATTACGTGGTATCGTGCTTTTGGCTTTCGCCTTAACTACCAGTGCTGTAGCCGCTTCGGCTCAAACAAAAATGCCCCCCGCAAGGCTGCAACACCTCGTCCGAAGCCAGTAACGCCCGGCGTGGCTACTATGAAGGATGGCGTGATGATGAAAGAAGGCAAAGTGCTAGTAACTCAAATGGGGCGTACTACACCGCTGACGCAGGAAATGAGCCTCATCAATGGCACCAAAATAACGCCGACCGGCACGATAACGACGCCTGCCGGCGTGAGCACTCAGCTGACGGAGGGCGATATTGTTTCGCTGAGTGGCCGTATTACCACCAGTGCTCAAAAGGCAGCGCAAGACAGCCTTCTTCTCGTTAAAAAGGAGGACCTCAAGAATAAAGGCAAGAAAAAGAAACGCTAGGCTTAGTCTACCAATCCACACAGCCGGGCGGCTCAGACCAGTAGGGTTTGGGCCGCCCGACTGTGTTTAGACCTGGGTGTAGTCCAGCAAAATCAGGGCAGCCTCGTCATCGTCGCGGGCTTCCACTACCTCGTCCATCACATATTGGATTTCCGCATCGGTCCAAGCCTGGGCTTCGGCGGCTTTCACAAACGCAGCCAGCGCTACAAAGCGACTTGATGCAGCAGGTACAGTCCAGCGTACTTTTTTGCGAATTCTCATGCGAGACAAATAGAAATATTCAGGTAAAAAAGCCCCCAGCTTAGCGTGAAGGCGCCGCCTTTACCACCCTCACCTTTACTGGAACCACCCCAGCGTCAATCAAATCAATTTTGCGGGCGGCTTTGCGCGACAAATCAATGATGCGGCCTTTCACATGCGGCCCGCGGTCCGTGACCGTGACTTTTACTGAGCGGTTGTTGCGCGTATTAGTCACGCGTACTACCGTACCGAAAGGGAGCGTGTTGTGGGCGGCCGTCATCTTATTAGGCCGATACACGGTACCGCTAGCCGTTTTGCGGCCATTGAACTTGTTGGCATAATACGAGCCCTGACCGCTCTGAGTGAACGTGTTGGCGCTCCCAGCGCAGGCACTCAGCAACCACGGTAAGCTTAGCAGCCAGCAAAAACGACGAAAAGAAATCTGAGGCATACGCAAATATAAATGACACTAAACAGGCCGGAGCCTACACTCACTCCGGCTTTTCGGGAATGCGCATGGCAAGCAGCATGGCAAAGTTGCCCTGAAATACGTTGAAATCGACGGGACCGCGGATACCGGGCACGTGCGATTCGTCGCTGTGCTGCCAGATAATCCATTTGTCGCGGGGCAGCAGGGGCTTTTCCACCTCATAATGCGCCAGCCACAACGGGTACTTGTCGAAGTGACCAGCTAAATGCCGCTTGTAGAAGTTGTAGTTGGTGTAAAGAATAGGGCGCACGCCGTAGTAGCGCTCTATCAGGCGCAGCCAGGTAGCTACGTTGCGCCGCATCACGGCCACATCGTGAAACTTAGGGTCTTCTACATCGAGTACGGGGGGCAAATCGCCGGCGGCTATGGGCACGTTGCGCACAAAAAGATCGGCTTGCTGGGCGCCGTCGTAGTTGGGCTGGAAGTAATGATAGGCTCCGCGGTAAATGCCCACAGCCCGCGCTTCGCGCCAGTTGCGCTGGAAACGGGAGTCGCGTAGGGTAACGCCTTCGGTGGCTTTAATAAAGGCGAAACGCACTTGGTGCTCTGCCACTTCCTGCCAATCAATGCGGCCCTGATACGATGATACATCAATACCGTGCACCGTATAGCCAGTAAGCAGCGGCGTTTTCTCGCGGCCCGTCAGCTGATGAGCCGTGTACTTAGCGTAAGTAAGCCGTGCATAGCGGTTGATCTGCCGCCAGTTGCGCCCGTAAAAAACCATTGCCGCCAGCAGCAACCCCAAGCAGATCAGCAGGGGCAAACGCCACCGAGAAGCAGCGGAGCGGCGGGGAGCAATAGGGCGTGGTCGGGGTCGGTTCATCAGCGTGGCCATCACAAAGGTAACGCACATACCTGCCTGGCTCGTACCTAAGCTAGTGGTTACGACACAGAAAAAGCCCCCCACCCACCACAGGTTGCTTACCAATCCCTGCTTTTCCCGACCTTTCGCTTCTTAACGCTCCGCCACATGGCTACTTCCAACCTTTCCGACGCCCGCGACGAATCGGGCCACCTCATCCGTGAGCTGCACGGCATCACCCTGGCCCAGATTCTGGAATACTTAGTGGCACATTATGGCTGGCCTGGTTTGGATGAGCGCATTCATATCAATTGCTTCGCCGTTAATCCCAGTATCAAATCTAGCTTGGTATTTCTGCGCCGGACGCCTTGGGCCCGCACCAAGGTGGAGGAGCTTTATATCAAGACCCGCAGTCAGGAGGTGTTGAGCAAGAAACGTGACTGACGTAACACTAGGGGCAATTATTCATCTAGCGCTTTGAAGTAAAAAATGGCTGACGTTTCGCAGAAATCGGGTTCCCAGGCGCTGCTGATTGGCTTCGTGTGCTTTGTGGTGTTTGAAACCGTGACGTATTATGTCTTGCGTTTCGCTACCTCCGGGCTCGGCATGAGCGACCAGATGCAGCCCGAGAATACGATTGTCAGCAATTGGGTGAAAACCGTGGTGTTTCTGCTGCTACACCTGCTGGTGATAGTGGTAGCGGTGCTTGTGCTCAGCAACCGGCTCCCTCGCCGGTATCGGGGGCAGGTGATGGGATGGTTTTATCTGGCACTCATTACGGGGTTTGTGCTGCTGATACCGCTATTTGATT
The DNA here is from genome assembly GCF_004355185.1 of Hymenobacter radiodurans. Lineage (NCBI taxonomy): Bacteria > Pseudomonadati > Bacteroidota > Cytophagia > Cytophagales > Hymenobacteraceae > Hymenobacter > Hymenobacter radiodurans. The sequence continues at coordinate 4,593,822 of NZ_CP037922.1, read as the reverse complement.
AAGACCAAAAAAGCCACTGCGGTTAAGCAGTGGCTTCAGTGAAAAGGTGTCGGTCGGTCCCGACGTTATAAGCAACTAAGCGGAGCCTAGCGCAATTTGATATCAATTTCGCGGCGACGGCTCGCCGAATCTTGGAAGGGAATGCGGACGCGCAACTCGTTTTCCTCGTGCACAGCATCAATGCGGTCGAGGTCGAGGTTGGCGGGCAAATCCAAGGTTTGAGCAAATAGCGGAGCGCTCATCTGGTCGTCCTCCTCGTGGCGGTAGTCGCAGTACACGGTCAGACGGTTGTTATCGAGTAATACGTGGAAATTTTCGGGGCGCACCGACGGCGCCGCCACCCGCACTACCACACCCTTCGCCACCTTATCGACGCGCAGCTGCGCCTGGGCCGTGCCACCGCCCAACGTGTTGAGCAGGTTAAGCTGGGGGGCAATATTGCGAATGAATTCTTGGCTTATCAACTTCATGGTCAGGTCTCTTTCTTGATTGTGATGGGGTTATTTCAAACGATGTACCAACCTCTATCATGCGCCATCAGCGCCGGGTTTCGGCCAGATTGACGTCTTAAAAGCCGTCTGAAACCTATGTAAACAGCCATAGTGGCAGGTGAAAGTGCTGTGCCTACGCACAACTTTGGGCGCCTCCCAACCATGGCTCGCGTCGCTTCCGTATAGAATACTTTGTCGTACAGCTCCTGTTAGACTATATGCAGCTTCAAACGTTTAATACGACGCGTACCGCCCGCTACTATTGTGTGGGCGAAGCCGGCCCGACGATTCGTCACGTCTGGTTTTGTTTGCACGGCGAAGGCCAATCCGTTGCCGATTTTGCCGCTCAACTTGTTAATCTCGTGACGCCCGAGCGCCTGCTGATTTTGCCCGAAGCCCTCTCGCGCTACACCTTGCCGCCCGGTCCCGATGGCACCCTGAGCACAGGCGCTACCTGGTTTGCCGCCTCCGACTTACTACCCGATCTCGCCGACCTCACCAATTACCTGGATTCCCTGGCCGAAACAATTCTGGCCGACTGCCCACCCGATACGCCCGTGACGGTGCTGGGCTACGGGCATGGCGCGGCCGCTGCTTGTCGTTGGCTGGCCAGCAACCGTATCACCTACGAGCGCCTGATTCTGTACGCCGCCATCTTTCCGCCCGAAATTGACCGCCGGGCTACCCTCGTAGGTCTGCCCGACCGGCCGGTGAACGTAGTAGCCACCACCGTCGATATGTACACGCCCGAAGCTGCTGGCGAAGGCCTCGTGCAGGATTTGCTCGATGTAGGCCTTACGGCGCAGCTGAGCTATGTAGCCGAGGATGGCCTCACGCTGGCAGCTTTGGGTGCAGGGGCCGAAGCCCTAAACTATGAGCCAAACCCCAACCCTACGGAATAAAAAAGCCCCCAGAATGTTTCTGGGGGCTTTTTTCGTGAGGTGCCTTCAAAGGGCTGGTTTTAGGACTTCCTCTTTTCAGAGCTGCGACTGTCATTTGAACTGCCATCAGTCTGCCCTTCCTGCATGCTGTATTGATTGCCGTTCGACTGCTTTTGGCCTTCGCCCGACTGCACGGATATATCACTGGCTTGCTGGCCCATTCGCTCCGACATCTGACCGCTACCTATATTTTGCCCCCCACGAATATCGATTTGATGACGCATAGTTTTCTGGGTGTCTTTTGGCACCATCACGCGCAATACGCCATCTTCGAAAGAGGCCTCAATCTGGCTGGGGTCTACCGTGTCGGGCAGCTGAAATGACCGCTGAAATGATCCGTAGGAACTTTCCACGAGGTGGTAGCGCCGGTCGTTCTGCTCATTCTGGAACTGCCGCTCGCCCGAAATAGTCAGGCGGCCCTGATGAAAATCAACTTTAATGTCTTCGCGCTTAATACCTGGCAACGCTGCCTCAATCTGATAGCCGCGCTCCGTTTCATACGCATCTACCTGAGGCGAGAAACTGGATAGCCGCCCCGAGAAGCTACCGTGTCGTTGAAAAACCGGTCGAGCATGGCACTAAAAGGCGACTGGCTCAATCCGGAAAACGAGTCCTGATATTGCTGAATAGCCATGGCGATAACAAAGTTTAGAAGGTTAAACCATTGTTTCAAACACGGGCTTTTTACCGCTTTTTTTTGCGCCAGGTTTCACAAAAATGCGCCTTTTTAAGCTCGTCAGGGCATTTTTTGATAATTTTTCTAGTGCCTCTGCGTGTTCTTGCCTGGCAATTTATCTGCCTCTCTGCTACCTAGGAAAAAAGGCCTTGTTGTTGCCCCTCAGGCTACTATTGCGCATCGTCGGTTTGTTCCAGCAATTCCATCTGCCACCGTATCTCTTCCAGTTTAATTGGGTAAGGAATTCCGTTCCGAATGGTTTGATACAACGCCTCAAACAGTTGCATATAGTCGCCTTTGGGCGCCGGCTGAGAATGAGTTGTGAAATTGCCGTCGGTGCTGGCTAACGTCAGAATACCCTCTTGGCCAGGAGCTTCCAAGCTGTAGGTGGCATTTTGGGGGGCAATTCCTTGCTGAAGCTGCGTTTCCTGCACATCAGTGCGGGCCTTGCTGAAGCTGCCTTGCGTACCATGAAGCACAAAAGAAGCTTGGGGCTGGGCTACTAATAGGCTGCTAGTCAGAAATACCTGCAAGCCATTAGGGTAGTGGAGGTGGAAGGAAAAGTAATCCGGAACCTGCGAGCCAGGCCGAAATATTCCGGTAGTCTTGCGGCTGAATAAGGGCTTGCCAAATAAGCAAATGGCCTGATCGATCAGGTGCGGTCCCAAATCATACACCAGCCCACTACCCGGAATGGGCGTTTCTTTAAAGGCTTTGGTGTTAAGCGCTGTTTTGTAGCGGTCGAAGCGGAAGTGAACTTCGATAAGTTGCCCAAGCTGCCCGCTGTCTATTACCTGCTTCACGCTCTGAAAATCACTGTCCCAGCGTCGGTTCTGGTAGGCTAACACGCGCCGGTTCATGCGCTGACTAAGCTCCTCCAGCTCCTGGACTTCGGCCGAAGATGTAACTAGCGGCTTCTCAATCAGCACATGCTTCTCCGCTTGCAATGCCTGTTTGGCCAGCTCAAAGTGCGTGTTGCTGGGCGTATTTACTACTATCAGCTCAATTTTCGGGTCTGCAAGCAGCGCTTCCACGCTATCGTAGCTAATCACACCGGGGTAATCCTGTTGTGCTTGCTTCTGGTGACGTTCCGTTACGGCTCGCAGAGTAAAACCTGGGTGAGCAGCTAGAAAAGGGGCATGAAATACTTTGCCCGACATTCCATAGGCCAAGAGGCCCGCTTGAATCGAAGTTGTTGTCATAGTCGAAAGGAAGGCAGCTGTGGCCTGCATGGTAAAGGCTTACGGCTCAAATAGCACAAGATACTGGCTACTGCCAGAATGAGTAAAAAAGAATCTGCAATTAATCCTAGTATAAATACGGGTATATATTTACATTAACACTACGGTGTTAATAATTCGGGCTGAATTAGGTAGCTAGGAGCTATTGGCAAAATGTTTGCGATTTGAAATGCAGAGGCACTAATTCAATTCAATTTTGTTTCGTGATTCTGCCAGCAATAAATACGTGCTGTTGGCAGAGTAAAAACTGATCAGGCAAGTGGATGTATAAGAAAAATGCAGTTCGAAGCGTTGGTCACGACGTAAGGCTGCCTTTTTGATCCCACCTGAAAGTTGAGGTAAGTCGCTCTTTACATCTTCCTGCGCTACAGCGCATTTCTTTCATTGGCCACTATAGGTCATTGACGCTTATACGTTTCTCCGCTCCTTTTTTGCCGCTTCATAGGTCCTGAGTACAGGCTCAGGGCACACATACAGCTAGTTAGGCTTGGGCCACCCGCCCACTTACTACACTGAGCTTACCAGCTGTCGAGAGAATTTTTCTACCCACCCTTTCCTCTCTACTTGTGTCCTTCGATTTAGAAACAGGCGCCTCCATTCCGTCCAGCGAATGGTCGCTACCTTACCCCGTTGCTAGCCAGCCGGTAGTAAATACTGCACCCTTGATTGAGACCGCGCCCGCGGCCAGCTACGATAAACTTATTCTTCCCGGCGACTTCCCCGACCCGACGATTACCAAAATCGGTGATACATACTGGGCCAGCGCTACTTCCGCGGAGTGGGGGCCAATTTTCCCGCTTCTCAAGTCTACGAACCTCGTCGATTGGGAAGTAGTGAGCTATGTGTTTCCGGATAAGCTGCCCGAGTGGGCTGACTCCAATTTCTGGGCACCAGAAATCAGCCATGAGAATGGTAAAACTTACATCTGCTACACAGCCCGCAAAAAAGGCAAGCGTGGCCAACTGTGCGTCGCCGTTGCCAGCGCCGACGACCCCGCCGGTCCTTACACCGACCACGGCCCCTTGGTGGGGCAGCGCATGGGCTCCATCGACGGCTTTCCGCTCCGCGACGAAAACGGTGCGCTGTATATGGTGTGGAAAGAAGATGGCAACGCCTTTCGCAAAGACACTCCCATCTGGGCCCAGCGCATGAACGAAAGCCGTACGGCGCTGCTCGGCAAAAAAGTAGAGCTGTTCCGCAACGATACGCCTTGGGAAGGCTGCCTCGTAGAAGGCTCCGCCATCGTGCGGCAGGGCGAATACTTCTACATGTTCTATGCAGGCAACGGCTGCTGCGGCAAGTGTTGCACGTACGCTACGGGCGTAGCCCGCTCCAAAAAGCTGCTCGGACCTTGGGAAAAATGCCCCCAGAATCCCATTCTGAAGAAAAACAAAACCTGGAAATGCCCCGGCCACGGCACCGTGACGGAGTACGAAGGCCGCTGGTTTCTGCTGCATCACGCTTACTACACCGACAGCCACGAGTTTGTAGGACGCCAGGGCCTGTTGAGTGAGTTCACCTGGAACGCCGAAGGCTGGCCTGAGTTTGTAAATAACAGCCCTCAGGCAGAGCCCTTGCGTGATTTGCGGGTGCTAAATGTGGATGATAATTTTCCTGGCAACCGTCTGTCGGCTGCCTGGCAGTGGCCGGTGAACGAGCAGCCAACTGTGGGCGTCAGCGACGGCCAACTGCTCCTGACGGCGCGTCCTGCGGGCCTCGGTGCTTTAGTGGCTCAGCGGACCTTTACAGCTACCTATAAAGCGGCTACGACACTTGATTATGGTGCCTTGGCGCCCAACACCTACGCCGGACTAGCTGCTATCGGCGACCCCCACAACGCTTTGGCGCTCGTAGCCGGCAACGGCCATCTGCAACTGTGGCACATGCAGGGCAAAAAGCATTTGACTCTCACGGAAGTAAAGCTGGAAAATTGCAAGATGCTCAGTTTGCGCCTGGAGGCTTGGGGCGGCAGCCGTTTCCGCTTCGCCTTCAGTACTGATGGCGGCACCGCTTGGCAACCCGTTGTGCTCGATAGCTTTGCCCTGAACGGCACCTATCTGCCCCCATGGGATCGGGGTGTGCGCGTGGGCTTACTGGCTCAGGGCCCCGAAACGGCCACCGTAGCCTTCGATAATTTTGCATTGCGCAACTGTCGCTAAGAGGTAGTTTTATCAACGCAAAAAAGCCCCCCAGCACAATGCTGGGGGGCTTTTTTGCGTTGATAAAACCTAAGCGGAAGTGGCTATAAATACCTTGACTTGTAACTGCCAGTCAGACGAAAAAGAAAAGAAGCATCTTGAGTGTACAGAGTGCAAATTCGGTCTGTTTTCAAAGTTCTTAGTAACTACGTTTCAAGTAAAGCCTACATCGTTACCCTTACTCATGCTAAGCATTCGTCGCGCTGCTACCACTGACCTGCCTGGTATTCTGCTGCTCATCAGTCGGGTGGTGCCGCTAATGCACGCCGCTGGCAATTATCAGTGGGAAGCATCTTACCCCAATGAAGCAGTGTTTCGGCAGGATATCGACCGAAAACACCTGTGGGTTGCCGAGCTGGGGGGCAAAATCGTTGGCGTGGCGGCCCTTACCACCGAGCAGGACCCCGAGTATGCCCAGGCCGATTGGGATGCCTCCCTGCCCGCACTCGTTACGCACCGGCTGGCCGTCGATCCGGCCGCGCAGGGGCAGGGCGTAGCTGCTGCTCTACTTCAGCAGGCTGAACAGTTGGCCATAGAGCAAAAGCTGCCTGTATTGCGCGTCGATACCAACTCGGAGAACCGAGCTACCCAACAGCTTTTTCCCAAATTAGGCTACCGTTTCGCGGGCGAAATCACGCTGGCTTTTCGGCCCGGGCTGCGCTTTTTCTGTTACGAAAAGCAATTGGCATAAGCCTTCCTCAAAGAAATACATTACCGGATTTCAGGATAATTTCAACCAGCGGTAAAGTACTTACTGCTATCGTTGTTCTGTGTCTAGGTAGGGACACAATCGGCTGAATAGCGTCCGGCCAGCCATCGTCCTTAAATGGCTTTCTGCCCTAGCTATAATCCCTCCGCCTATTTCTTTCTAGTAGAGGAGTGAAGCGGTTAAAAATTACATAAACTCTATTCATTTATATTATCCCATTAATTTTTTGTTACTAATTATAGGATTTTATATTTTATTAAGAGCTAAGTTCAATTCCCATTGTACTTTTGTCGCTGGGTTGCACAAGGTTGCGCAGCTGGAACTTGTTTGAATGCTTTTCTCTTAGCTCGAGTATGCCAAAATTTCTACAGAGTTCATTTCGCTTTTTGTTGCTGTTTTCGTGTCTGGCTTTCCAACCGGCTCCTGCCGGTCAGCAGGCGGCCAGCCTCACCGCAACGAACCCCCAGGAGACCTTCGATACTGGTTCGAAGACTGATTATGCAGCCGGAACCGTAGCCTTCGCTACCGGCACCTGGACGCTGACCGATGCCGTACTCGGCAATACCGAAGCCGACCGTAAGAACGGCGCTCAGGCCGTACGCTTACAACAGAACGGTAAGCTCACCATGGAGTTCTTTGTGCCCAATGGTGCCGCTACCGTCACGGTGCAACACGCCATTTACGGCACCGATGCCAGCAGCAGCTGGGAGCTATGGGCACAAGCCCAATCGTGCAACTGCAACAAGTGGACGAAGGTGGGCAACACGGTGTTTACGACCAGCAGTACGCTCCAAGCCACTGCTTTTACCGTCAATATTGCCGGCAACGTTAAGTTTGAGATTCGCAAAACGTCCGGCGGACCAAGCCGGCTGAATATCGATGATTTGGCCATAACGGACTTCGGCGTCGCTCAGCCTTCCGTCGACAACGACCATCTGGCTCTAGGTAATCCTAGCGGTGCGGTCACCGATGTAAGCTTTCCGAGTAATTATCTGATAGTAAAGCCTCAGTATAAGCTAAGCTACAACCGGGATCAGGGTAAGCCTAACTGGGTAAGCTGGCATCTTGATGCTTCAGATCGGGGTACTGCTCCCCGAGTAGACGTTTTTGGACCCGACCCGACCCTTCCTGAAGGGTGGTATCAGGTGCAGGCGAATAGCTACACCGGCTCAGGTTTCGACCGCGGCCATAACTGCCCTTCAGCCGACCGCACTTCTAGCCCAGAAGATAATGCGGCAACTTTTTTCATGACCAACATGATGCCTCAGGCACCAGGTAACAACCAAGGTCCCTGGGCGGATTTGGAGGAGTATTCTCGCTCTTTCTTGCCTAGCGCAACGAATCCTGCTGGTAATAGTGAGGTGTACATTATCTGCGGTAGCTATGGCATAGGCGGCACCGGTAGCAACGGTGGCGTAACCACTACCCTCGATCAGGGTCGCATCACCGTCCCAAATCGCACGTGGAAGGTGATTGTAGTGATTCCTGTTGGCGATAATGATGTGGCCCGCATATCAGCTTCCACGCGTGTCATTGCCGTGGACATGCCTAATACTCAGGCGATACTAAATACTAACTGGGGCACGTACCGCACCAGCGTTGACGCCATTGAAGCGTCTACTGGTTATGACCTGCTCTCAGCCTTGCCAATAGAGGTACAGACGGCCATTGAGTCGAAAGTTGACACTGGTTCAACCAACTAAGTCCATTCTTTCAGATCTTTTCAAAACGACATAACCGTCTATATGACAAGTTTTTATAAAAATACTGGGAAGTTTGGCCAAGTGTCAGCTTTTCTGATTTGCTTATTTTTCTTTGGTGCACAGCAGAGTTGGGGACAAGTAGTAGCACCCGTTCCACATAAACTAGCGCAGGGTGCCTACTCAGAGGTTTTTACCAATATAGCTGGCTGGCAGACGGATTTTGCCTCCGGTATTGGTGCTGCTCCTTATAGCAAAGCAACTCCTTCGCCTACTTTACCTAACACCAATACGGTATTTGCTACTGGCAGTGGAGGTGGTGTGCAAAAAGGAGTTGTTGGTTCTCCCACCGAAGGAAAGATTGTACTGTTAGCAACTGGTACGCCTAGTGGAAGCAATGCTTCCGCTTTTGATCTTAACATAGACTTTACTAACTCCTCTTCTGGTACCATTAGCTTCGATTGGGCTCAAATAAGCAACTCAACGGGAAATAGACAGTCTACCTTTAAAGTGCAAACCAACACTGGTGACGGGGGGCTTTTGTTGATCTCGCAGCTACAACAACGGTTATAACTAATAACGTAGCTGCAAATGGCAGCTTTGTTAATCTTCCTTTACCGGCAGAATTGGCTGGCAAGCCGGATGCTAAAATCCGCTTCTTTTTAATAACCTCAGTAATACCACCAGCAACAGACGCTCTTCCCAGTACTGGTAGCCGTCCAAAAATTAGCATCGATAACTTAGTGGTTACTACTGGTACGGGCACTCCACCTGCTCCAACAACCAGCATTACCACTACCGCTTCAACTTTTAACAGCCCTTATTGCATCACTGCTAGTTCCGGAAGCACTCCTTTCAATGTAGCTTATACCAGCAGCGGCACCTTCACGGGCGGCTTCAAAGTTCAGCTGTCAAATGCTGCGGGCTCTTTCCCAACGAACGTAACCGACAACATTATCGGTAGCGGCACTAGCTCTCCCATTGCGGCCGTTATTCCGCCTGCTACGCCGAGTGGCACCAAGTATCGGGTGCGGGTAGTCAACGATGCACCTGCTACCTACGGCTCCACCAATGGCTCCGACCTGACTGTTAACTTACTGGCTAACAGCAACCCAGTTACCGTAACGCCGTCCACTGCTCAGTCGGTACTTACTACCGGCACCGGAGATGCCCTTACTGCTAGTGCTTCGGCTACTTCTACTTTTTCTTGGCTTTATAGCACTAGCACATCTGGTACGTATACTGCTATCGGTGGGGCTACTACCGCTTCTTACACCGTGCGGGGGGCAGATTTTCCGGGTGTAGGTACTTACTATGTGGTTGCCCAAGCCACTCTCACTACCGACTGTGGCACAGCAACTGGCCAAAGTTCGCCCATCACGGTAACTGTATCAGCGCCTCCTACTACGCCGGCCTTATTGGTGTCGGCATCCACCCTTGCCGATTTTGGTAATCTGGCCGTTGGAGCCGGAACCGGGTTGAAAAGCTTTACGGTAGAGGGCAATAACTTAACGGGAGGCATTATTATCACGCCACCCGCCGGGTTTGAAATCCGGACGGGCAATAACCCATTTGCCTGCTGCACCATCGAGTTGCAGCCGACTGGTGGCAATGTGCCCAGCACTACAATTGACGTTCGATTTGCTCCAACTGCTCCCCAAGCGTACAGCGAATCTATTCCCGTGACGAGTGCTGGCTTACATAATCAGTCGGTAGCAGTTACCGGTACAGGTGTCAACCCTGTTTATCCGGCTACACTAAGCACTACGGCTGTGACCGAGCTTACTCCAACCAGTGCCACCACTGGCGGCGATGTAGCTGCTGATGGCGGTAGCGCGGTAACGGCACGTGGCGTTGTGTGGGCTAAGACCCCTAATCCAACCACTTCTGTCACTACCAAAACTGTTAATGGCGCCGGTACAGGTGCTTTCGCCAGCGCTATTACGGAGTTGGTGCCCGGCACTACTTATTTCGTGCGGGCTTATGCGACTAATGGCGTAAGCACAGCCTACGGCCAGGAGATTTCTTTCACTACCGTAACGGTGCCTTTGGCTGCTGAGCCGACTACTCAGGCCAAACTCACCGCCAGCCAAGTAACTAGTACCTCACTCCAACTGAACCTGGCGGGCGGCGACGGCAAAAAGCACCTGATAGTAGCCCGCCGCGGCAGTGCCGTAGATGCCGTGCCCACTGACGCAACCACGTACACGGCAGATGCCGAGTTCGGTAAAGGAACCGTGCTGGGTGTTGGCAACTTTGTGGTCTACAACGGCACCGGTGACAATGTGACTATAACAGGGCTGCGCGCCAACGCCACGTACCATTTTTCGGTCTTCGCTTTCAATGATAATGATACGCCCTACGCCGAAAATTATCTATTAACGAATCCCGAGACTTTAATCCAGAAAACCTCAGCTGCTCCCGCTGCTCTGCTGTTGGAAGAAAACTTTGATTACGCAGCGGGCCCTCTGCTAACAGCTAACAACTGGACGGCACACAGCGGCGGTGGCACCAACTCAATTGCCGTTACCGCTGCCGATGGACTGTCTTACTCCGGCTACAGCGCCAGCAGTGGAAAGGCGGCCGCTACCGTTGGGAATGGCGAGGATGTTAACCGAGTATTTACGGAGCCTGTTTACGCTGGCACGCCGGTATATACATCGTTACTGGTAAACGTTGCGAGTGTGGGTGCTGACTATTTTTTCCATCTCGGACCCACCGCAATAGGCTCTACCTTCAAGGCTCGCGTATTTACACGGACTGGCTCTGAATCGGGTACAGTGCAGTTTGGTATCAGCGGCAACGGCGGAATTGTTACCTATACGACCGCGAATTATCCGTTGAATGCTACTCATTTATTGGTAGTCAAATACGACTATGATGAGGCCGGCAGCACGACCAAGTTATTCGTCAATCCAGCGGCTGATGCAGAGCCTACAACGGCAAGTGCTGAAGTTACCGAAGTGGGTGGTTCACCATCCAATATTGGCGCAGTAGCAATCCGTCAAGCGACCAACCTTCCAAAACTAACCATCGACGGCATTCGGGTAGGCAATAGCTACCGGGTAGTTCGTACGGGCCTTATTTGCTTGGAGCCAATGCCCGCTTTCACAGCCTCTACGGCTTGTGTAGGTTCTGCAACCGCCTTCACCAACACTTCTACAGTAATTGAGGCCAATGCTACGTATGCTTGGGACGTGGAGAGTGATGGCAAAGTAGACTACACGACTGCTGGCAATATCAGCCACACATATGCCGCTGCTGGTACGTACACAGCTACCCTCGTTATTACGCAGGGCGCTTGCTCTGCTACCTATACCCAGAAAGTAACGGTACGGGAGTTGCCAACCGCAACGTTGAGCGGCACTGCTACCGTTTGTGCCGGCACTTCCACTTCGTTGAGCGTTGCGCTTACGGGCACTGGTCCTTGGAACCTGACGTACACGGACGGCACCACGCCAGTCGCGGTGACGGGCATCACCAGCTCGCCTTATGTAGTTTCGGTTAGTCCTGCTGCTACTTCCACGTATTCTTTGCTGGCGGTTTCGGATGCTAACTGCATGGGCGCTGCCTTCACAGGCAAGGCAGTGGTAACAGTTAATCCGCTGCCAGTACCTACCATTACGGCTACACCTTCCAACACGGTGTACACTGGCGGTGTGGCTACCAACTTATACCTCGGCTACGGCCCGCAAAGCTTGACGCTGACGGCTGGTGGTGGCACAAAGTATAGCTGGAGCGGGCCGGCTGGCCTCAACACTACCAACATTGCTAGCCCCATATTTACGGCCAGCAAGGCTGGTACTTTCGTCTACACTGTGACGGTCACTAATGAGTTTGGCTGCGTTGCTACGAAGGCTGTAACTTTAAAAGTGGTTGATGTGCGCGGTGGCAAGAAGAATGCACAAATCTTGGTTTGCCACAACGGAGTTAGCACTTGGGAAGATGTCGGCGCCGTACGAGGCCACCTCGTGATGCACAAAGAACAGCTGGGTAGCTGCGGTGGTAATACGCTCACTGCTTCGGCCGCAGCCACTGCGGTAACGACAGAATATGCGGCTACGGCTAATGTATTTGAAGCTTATCCAAACCCCTTCACAGAGCGTGCTACCCTGCGTTTCCGCGCTGCCGAAACGGGCAAGGCGCAGCTACTCGTCTACAATTCGGTAGGTAAGCTGGTAGCCACCATCTATGATGGCGTAGCAGAAGGTGGCCGCACGTATGAGTTCACGGTAGAAGGTGCTTCCTTGGCTGAGGGCGTCTACACTTGCCGCCTGACCACCAGCGGTAAAGTCGAAACCAAGCGTCTGGTGCTGGTGAAGTAGCCTGCTTAGCGCCTGTAAGCACATTTTTAACTAAGACGAAAAGCCTCCCAGATTGCTTCTGGGGGCTTTTTTTATGTATAAATTATTATTGCTGATAAACAGTAGCAACTAATTACGAAATGTTCGTATAATTACGAAAGATTCGTAATAGGTGCATATGGAAAGACTAACCCAACCCGAAGAGGAAGCCATGCAGGTGCTATGGCAACTCAATGGAGGCTTCATCAAGGACGTGCTGGATTTGCTGCCCGAACCCAAGCCGCCCTACACTACGCTAGCCTCCACCATTCGCAACCTTGAGCGCAAAGGCTATTTGCGGAGCGAGAAGCTAGGCAACTCCTACCGATTTGCCCCCCAGATTGCCGCCGAAGAGTATCGCAAGCGGTTTATGAGCGCCTTTGTAAGCGAGTATTTCAAAAACTCCTACAAAGAAGTCGTATCCTTTTTCGCGAAGGATCAGAAAATTAGCGCGGAGGAGCTGAAGGAGATTATCGGCATGATTGAGAACCGCTCAGCCAAGGACTAATGACGGGGCTGCTCTTGTATCTGCTAAAGTCCAACGGGGCGCTATTGCTGTTCGCGGGCTTGTATTACGTGGCATTGCGGCGGCTGACCTTTTATGGCCTCAACCGGGCGTATCTGCTGTTCGCTCTCCTGTTCTCGGCCACGTTCCCGGTCTTGGATGTAACGGCCATATTTGCCCCCCACAGCCAATTAAGCGGCTCGCTGCTTACGATTGTGCCTAATTGGTCAGGCAAGTTTACTGCTCCGGCTGCTCCCGTAGTAGACTGGTCAAGCGTACTAGTTTGGCTCTATTGGACGGGCGTGGCGCTGCTGAGTTTGCGCCTGCTGGGCCGGCTCTTCTCGCTCTATCGCTTGCACCAAACGGCGGTGCCCCAAGTAGTGAATGGCGAGCTGGTGCGGTGCCTGCCGGGAGCCAGTAGCCCGTTTTCCTTTGGTCCGTTTATTTACTTAAACCCTGAACAATACCCAGCCGCGGAGCTGCCCGCCATTTTGCATCACGAGCGGGTGCACGTGCGCCAGTGGCACACCTTGGATGTATTGGTAGCGCAGGTGGGGCAGGTGCTGGGCTGGTTCAATCCGGTGGCATGGTGGCTGGGCCGAGCAATACAAGAAAACCTGGAGTATGTAACGGATGACGCGGTTCTGCGCGCAGGCTTAGTGGCTCCGAAAGAGTATCAATATAGCTTACTGCGCCTCAGCGGCCTTACTTCGGGCACCGCGTTGGCCAATCATTTCACGCTTCTCACCCTCAAAAACCGGATTGCCATGATGAACAAACCTTCCTCCGCCCGCGCACATCTGGGGCAGTACGCGTTAGTGCTTCCGCTTGCCGCAGTGTTGTTGGTCGGCTTTACGACTTCGCGCGCCGGGCAGTCTGTATCGTCCAGCGCAGCCGTCGCGCAAACGGGTGGAATAACCTATTATCTGGATGGACAACCCGCCGCGCCATTGGCGGTAGAAAAGTTGAGTGCTAACCCCGACGCCATTGCTACTATGCAGGTGCTAAAAGGCGAAGCAGCTCAAGCCCTGACCGACAATGCCGCCACGACTAGCGTGGTGGTGGTGACGACGAAAGGGCAGGAGAACTTGCCCGCGGTGCAGGCTCTGAGCGCTAAAATCAGTAGCGCAATAGCGGCTTCTGAACCGGAAGAAAAAGCAGTGCCCATCAGCAATCTGCACCCGGAGGTGCTGGCGTACATCACCCAGAATTTTCCAGGACATCGGCTGATTGAGTTGCTGGAAGTGACTGGGGGCGGAGCCAGCGAGGTGCGCTACAAGGCCGTTATTGCCACGGGACGCCGACCAAAATATGTGGTCTTCGATACGCAGGGTAAGGCGCTTGGTAGCTTTGATATGACCGGCAAACCCCTGCCAAAAGAGTAAGCCAATACAGATCACAACGAGACATTTTAACTTTCTATTTCCTCCTATTATGCATAAGACAACTGCCGCCGCACATGTACTCAAAAAATGGTCTGTCAGCTCCTGCCTGCTGTTCTCAAGCCTAAGCATGGCCATGCCCATCGTGCAGGCAACTGCGCAGTCTGCCCCCGTACAGACTGCCGTGGGCTTGCCCGAGGGTATCCTGTATTATATAGATGGACAACGCGTTAATAAGGAGGATCTGGACAAGATAAGTCCCAATGACATTGCCAGCATGAATGTGCTAAAAGGACCAAAGGTGCGCGCGGTGCTCGGCAACGTGTCCGAAACGCAGGCCATCCTCATCACGACCAAAGCCAATGAAAATTCGGCGGCGGTGGTGGCGTTAAATAAAAAACTCAACAGCAGCGCCGATATCGCGGGCAAGCTGCTGCTCATCGACGGGAAGGAAGTAACTCGCACCGAGTTTGAGCGCATGGTGCCGAGCCAAATCTATCAGATAACGGTGCTGTCGCCGGAAAAAGCGGTGGAAGCCTACGGGGAAAAGGGCAAAAACGGGGCGGCTATCATCACCACAAAGTAGAACCCTGCGGCACAGCAGGCGCGTAGAAAGCGTGACCATTCACGCGCCTGCTATGCCGCTCCATCGCCTTTTGTTCGATAAGCTCAGCAAGATTTATGAGCCGTCTGCCACAATTAATGACGTGTTTAAAGGCCACGATATCACCTTTGTGACCAACGAAAACGGCGAGCCCGTTACGCTGTTTATCGGCAAGCGCCGCCCCGATGGCGTGATCATCGGCGAGCGATACAAGCGCACCATTAAAAGGGCCGCTGATAATGCGCAGGCTGCTTCTAGCCATTGGGACTTAAAAGGCAAGTCACATATATAGAAAAAGCCCCCAGATACTTTCTGGGGGCTTTTTCTATATATAAGGTGGTCATGCATCGGCTCTGCCTCTGGCTGACGTTTTTAAAGCCCTGTGGTTAAGCAAAAACTACCCTTCCCAAGTGCCAAACTTGCCGGCTTGATAATCCTGGTAGGCCTGCTGAATTTCGGCATTAGTGTTCATCACGAAGGGACCAGCGGCTACAATAGGCTCCTGAAAAGGGGCGGCATGACCGAGCAGCACTACCGCATCAGACAAGGCTTCAATTTGCAGCTCGTCGCCGTCGTGGTTGAACTCCAATAGGCGACGCGCTTCGGTCTGCTCGCCATTCACGCGTAGCTGGCCCCGGATGGTGTAGAAGAAAATGGTGCGCTCGGCAGGAATAGTCAGCATCAATTTGCCCCCCGCCTTCATTTCCACGGTGGCCAGCTGAATATCGGTTAGGGGCTGCATAGCGCCAGCCGTGCCCAGCCAGTTGCCCGAAACGGCATTGATAACTATCCGGCCCTCGTCCTCCACTACCTCCGGAATATCCGCTTTTTGTAGGCCAGTGTATTGGGGTTCGGTCATCTTGTGCTTGGCGGGCAGGTTTACCCACAGCTGCAGAATCTCCAGATCGCCGCCCGTGCGCTTGAAGGTGGGCGACGAGACCTCGGCGTGAATGAGCCCGCTACCGGCCGTCATCCACTGAATGCCGCCGGCCTCAATTACGCTTTCGTGGCCACCCGAATCTTGGTGCATGATGTCGCCGGCCAGAATGAACGTCACTGTCTCGAAGCCGCGGTGCGGGTGGGGCCGAAGGGCAAGCCGCGATTATTAGGCCGATACACCTGCGGGCCGTGGTGGTTCAGAAATAGAAACGGATCGAGGTGGTCGACCGACTGTGTAGGTAACGCTCGGTAGGTAATCAGGTCGGCGATGGGCGCGCTGACGGCTTGGTGCTGCTGCTTGATGGTGCGCATGAGGCGAAAATGGTGAAAAT
This sequence comes from Hymenobacter radiodurans, assembly GCF_004355185.1. Lineage (NCBI taxonomy): Bacteria > Pseudomonadati > Bacteroidota > Cytophagia > Cytophagales > Hymenobacteraceae > Hymenobacter > Hymenobacter radiodurans. The sequence goes on along the minus strand of NZ_CP037922.1, from coordinate 4,577,761 downwards.
GAGAAAGTGAATCGTCAGGACTGCATTTGGGCGGTCGGGGTGAGCAGCTTACTAAACCGATGTGGCGGAGCAGGGTTTATTGGCAGATCACTTAGCGGCCGATTTCGGGGCGCTTTGTGAAGACTTTGTGCAGTTGTTTAAGGCGCAAAGTTGCAAGTAACGGTGGCAGTAGGCCTGCTGACTAACGAGCGGCAACATGAACCCTGTGCCTGTCGCCCACAAGCTATTGCTCCCGCTCAAAGGGAAAGGAATGCCTTGCCTAAAACACTAGGTGTCGTCGCGGCGTTTTACCTGTATTGTTTACCACATGGCATCATGGTTCCCGAGAAGCTAACCGATCTACTGCACACCAATTACCGATCCGACCTGAACATGTTTGTGGGACGCTGGGGCTATCAGCCTGCCACCGAGCTGTTGTCCCGCGCCTATGAGCTTCTGAAAGACAACGCTTTGGCTAACGGCTGCCGCTTCTGGCTACAGGATATCCGGCGCCGGACTTTCAACGACCCCGTCATTACCAACTGGCTGCTCACCGAGTACTTCCCGCAGATGAGCGCGCAACTTGGCGGGCGCCTGCGCGTGGCCTACCTCACGGGCCCAGATTTGCTGGCCGCCATCAGAAGTATGCCCAACTTTTTGCCCCCAGCGCCTACGATGATAAGCCTTACGTTGTCGCCTTTTTCAGTACCGAAAGTGATGCTATGCAATGGCTGCAACAGGAGCAGATCCGCGAGCTGGTCGTAAGCAAAAATTAGGGATCTACGGCCGCTGGGGGCTTTTTTATCAATGATTTGCTTGGCTACTTCCACCAGCGTTTTGCCCTCGTAAGTGGGCGATGGCGCCAGCGGATACAGGGTTTGGCCTTTGCGAGCAATGAAGCCAGCAGCAAGGCCCGCGTGCAGCGCACCGGCAATATCCCAGCCGTGCGCGGCAATGAGTGTAGTAGAAGCGGGCTCAGCACCGGCTTGGCGGGCGGCGGTGAGGTAGGTATCGGGGTGAGGCTTATAGCGGCGCTGCTCATCCACGCTCAATCCCTGCTCGAAGTAGTGAATGATGTCGGCGTAGCGCAGCTGCTCATCGAGCACGCTGCGCGTGGAGTTGGTAAATGCCACCAAAGAATAGCCCGCTTTCGAAAGCATTTTCAGGCCTTCGGGCACGTCTTTGTGGGCCGGTAACTCGGTCATGAGGGCCAACAGCTTGTGCTTCTCGGCCGACTTCAGCGTTCTTTCCTGCAGCATAGCGGCCGTCATATCCAGGGCCGCGTCGCCGATGGTGCGAAAGTCGTGGTAGTGGTTAGTCACGGTATCCACCAACGAATACTGGAGCAATAAGCCAAACCACTGCTGGAAAGCCGCTTTGTTGTTGAAGGCTTTGATGAGCGCGTTTTTTAGCTTGCTCATGTCCAACAACGTTTCGTTTACGTCGAAGAGAATAACCTTGGAATTGCCGGTAGGACGGGGCTGCTGCATACGTGAATAAAAACTAGCTAAAAGAACAAGTAGACTTGCATACGTAACCACTTGTTACGCAGACCGCTACCATCCGTTTTAGCGAAATAACGGTAGAAAACCCCAGCTTACTTCTGCTTGCGCAAAAAGGCCCGAACGGTCTGGAAGTATTGCTCCGGCACTTCCCAATAGGCTTTGTGGGAGGCGTTTTCAAAAACAACTAACTGCGAGTTGGGCGTCTGCTTTTGAAAATAAGCCACCGTGGCGGGCGCGGCCTCATCGTAGCGGCCGCAGAGATAAAGCACTGGCACGGTGAGCTTTTTGAGGTCGTTGGCGCGGGAGTAGCTTTTGAGCGAGCCCGTGGCCTGCGCTTCATCGGGGCCCCACATGGTCTCGTACACTTGGGTTCCGAAGGTGGGGTTGGGTGGCATCGGGCCGTTGCGGTACAGGTGTTGGCGATTATAGAGCGTGACGGCCTCTTTATAGGCCTGCTTGCTGGGCTCATCGGTGGCAGCGTATAGGCGCATCGCCTTTTGCTGCGCCGGCGGTAGCTGCGCAATGTAGCGCTCCGCATCATGCACCCAGCGTTTGGTGTCCAGCAACGGGCTCGACTGAATCAGGCTGACGACGGTGGGGGCTTTTTGGTGAGCAAATACTCGGTGGCCAGCGTGCCGCCCCAGGAGTGCCCCAACAAATGCAGCTTGGAATAGCCCAGCGCCGCTATTACCTGCTCCAATTCGGTTACAAACCGCTCCATCGTCCACAGCTGCGGATTATCCGGCTTATCCGATTTGCCGCAGCCCAGCTGATCGTACAGTATAACCGGCCGCTCATCGGCCAGCGCTACAAAGCCCTCGAAGCTGCCGCTTCCTGAGCCCGGCCCGCCGTGCAGAAGCAGCAAGGGAATGCCCGGCTTGTCGGCGCCTAGGATTTTATACCAAACTTTGCCCCCCGGCACCTCGATATAGCCTTCTTTCATAGTGGGTTGGGCCTGCACAGCGAAGCCTAGCGCCCAGAAAATGGTGGCGAGTAGCAGCGTGCGCCGTGACAGGAAAAAATACTTCATAGGGTTAAATAATGGGGCGGGAGTGGTGCCGGCCCAAACTTGCACAAAGTTCGGCAGACGAGGTAGCGGCGCGGCCTATTCGTATAGATCCTGCGGGTCGGCGGCAGCCAGATCGACCAGAAATTGCCCGATGTTGGTAGTCACTGCTTCCAGAAACGCCTCGCCTTTTTCAGGCGTTGCCTCAGCGGGGTCGCCCACGCCGGTATCAGCCGACACTTTGCTCCACTCGCGCTGCGCCCACGCCCAGCCTTGCCGAAAAGCATTTACTTTGAACTGCTTAGCGGCGCCATCACCAGCTTCGGCCAGCGGACGCACCAGTTGGGGGGCAATATGCAGCATGGCGCTGGTTTCCAAGGCATCGGCGTGGTCGCCGGGGGCCGTGAAGAACTGGCTGCGGTCGGCGGCCTTATACCAGTTGAGGGTACAAAGGAATACGCTCGGAAACTCCGCCTGCAGCTCGCGCAGTATCTGCCGAAAATCGTTGCCTCCGTGCCCGTTCAGCACTACCAGCTTCGGAATACCTTGCCGCGCCAGCACCTGCACCATATCGCGCAGAATCAAGTGCTGCGTGCTCGGGTTCAGGTTCATATCGAGCGTAATATCCAGCTGGCCAGTGTTTACGCCGAAAGGAATGGTGGGCAGCACAGTCACTTTTGCCCCCCGGTCCCAAGCCTTGCGAGCTGCTTCGGCTGCTACATAGTCGCACTGGTAGTTGTCGGTGGCGTAGGGCAAATGGTAGTTGTGGGCCTCGGTGGCGCCCCAGGGCAGCACCACTACTTCATACTTCGTTTCTTTCACCTGCTGCCAGGTGGTTTCGGCAAGAATATACGGGCGTGGGGTCATAGGAGAAAAGCGAACAGTAGCTGTAATGATGGGTGTAGCGCCAAAACTAAACGGATATCAACCTACGGCAAGTGGCGGCGGAAGATTAGATAGCCAAGCTCGAAGTTCCTCTATGCTTTTCCCTTCCAGCTCCAGCAGGGACTCGTAGGCATTGCCGCGGAACTGCAGGAGAGTTGCGAAGGCGGGTTCCGTTTTCAGTCCTTGCTCTTTGAGCTGGCGCACGGCCGTGCGCCATGCCTCGCCCCCGGCTTGCAGCACCAAGTCTTCCACAACCATATGTCGGAAGGCGTGCTGAGCTTCGGTCGGGCAATCCTGCCCAAAAATCTCGATTTCAAACTCCGCATAACGAAAGCGGCATACCACTGACGGCCGGTCGTTGATGGGTTTTTGCCCTAACTCAAACTCCGGCAGATGGGCATAGTGTGCGTTGAGAAGCTGTAGGAAGGAAGGCACCTTCGCGGCCGCAACGGCACATAGCACGTCTAGGTCGCTACTGCTAATGTCAATATTCAGCGGAATGGTGCCGGCCAGCACTGGATCAAAATCGCGCAGCGTGGTTAGTACAGCTAGGTTTTGCAGGGTAGCATACGCTAGTTGCTGGCGCGGGGTGCCGGTACGCAAGTAGCTCGGGTCTTTCCAGTTTCTCACGCTCCGCTGGCTTATATGGGCTCTTCACAAAGGCCGGTATCGAGACGCATATTCGCGTTCTTTTCGTTGTGGAAGTTAGTAGTTTGATATGCGGTAGATTATTCATCAACCAGACGCAAGTAGGCATTTCTGTACTATCTGCGAAGCTGTTCCGACATGCAATGGGGGGCTTTTTTGCTTAAGGTACGTTGATCGGCAACAGTGCTGCTTCACACAATCTCCGACCTCGTCCGTTACTTTGCGTAGACAAGTTACTCTTAGAAATCCACCCCACCCCACCATGCAAACTTCCCGACTCGAACACGATTTTCTTGGCGAACGGGCCATCCCCACGGATGTCTACTATGGTATTCAGACCCTGCGCGCCCTCGAAAATTTCGACATCACGGGTATTCCACTCCGCTCAGAGCCGCTGTTTGTGCAGGCGCTGGCCTACGTAAAAAAAGCCGCGGCCCTGGCCAACCGCGACCTGGGCGTGCTCGATCCTACTATTGCCGAGTGCATTGTGCGGGCCTGCGACCGGGTGGCGGCCGGCGAGTTCGATAGCCAGTTTACCACTGATATGATTCAGGGCGGCGCGGGCACTTCAGTGAATATGAACGCCAACGAAGTCATTGCCAACGTGGCCCTGGAGCTGATGGGCAAGCAGAAAGGAGAATACCAGTTCTGCCACCCTAACAACCACGTCAACTGCTCCCAATCGACCAACGACGCCTATCCGACGGCTTTCCGCATTGCGCTGAATAATAAGCTGGTGGGCTACAGCCAGGCGCTGGGCCAGTTGGCTGATGCGTTTGCGGAAAAAGGCGTTGAGTTTCGTAACGTGCTCAAAATGGGCCGCACCCAGCTCCAAGATGCCGTGCCCATGAGTATGGGCGACGAGTTTCAGGCCTTCGCAACCAACCTGCGCGAGGAATTGCTGCGCATTGAAGACAGCCGCAGCCTCATCAGCGAGATTAATATGGGTGCCACGGCCATTGGGACGCGGGTAAATGCCCCGGCCGGCTACGCCGAAATTGTGACCGAACACCTGCGTACTATTACGGGCCTCGATCTGATACTGGCCGGCGACCTGATTGAGGCCACCTACGATACGGGCGCGTACGTGCAGCTATCGGGGGTGCTGAAGCGCACGGCCGTGAAGCTCTCCAAGATCTGCAACGACCTGCGCCTGCTGTCCTCTGGCCCCCGTACGGGCATCAACGAAATAAATTTGCCCCCCTTGCAGCCCGGCTCCAGCATTATGCCCGGCAAAGTGAACCCAGTGGTGCCGGAGGTAGTCAACCAAACAGCCTTCTATGTAATCGGGGCCGACCTGACCGTGACAATGGCTGCTGAGGCCGGCCAACTGCAACTCAATGTAATGGAGCCGGTTATCTCCTTCGCATTGTTCACCAGCATCTCTTACCTCACCCGCGCCTGCCACACCTTGCGCGAAAAATGCGTGGTGGGCATTACGGCCAACAAAGAGCACGCGGAGCGCTTGGTGCGCAACAGCGTGGGCATCGTTACGCAGCTAAACCCGGTGCTGGGCTACGAAACGGCCGCCGAAATTGCAAAAGAGGCCCTGCGCACCGGTAAATCGGTGTATGAAGTAGCCGTGACCGAGCGTCAGTTGCTGACCCAAGCTAAATGGGACGAAATATTCACCTTCGAAAACCTGATCAGACCGCATTTTATCCAGTAGCTGAATAAAGGTTGTGGCCCATGGTAGAAATAAGGTTTTATCGTGGGCCACAACCTTTTAGCGTCTTTTAAGACCCGCCATCCAAATACCACCCGCTACAAGGGCCACTATGCCCAACACGGCGGCCGTAGTACTCAGGCGGCGGGGCGAAGCGCCAACGGTTTCACGCGCTTCGACGGCTTCCTCAATGGTTTCGCCGTTGGTGGCGCGCAGAATCAGGCGAGTGGTTTCCTCAGGCTGATCCCACTGCGGAAAGTGCCCACAGTTGTCGAACCAGCGCAGGCGGGCATCCGGAAATTTGGCTAGGGCCCGCTCGGCCTGACTCGGAAAACATACCCTGTCTTGCCGGCCCCAGCCAATGATGAGAGGTGCTGTGATACTGCCCCGCGGCGCGCCTTGCTGCTTTTCACCGTAGGCCAGGTTGTACAGCAGCTCATTGAAGGAAGGCGCTTTGGCGAAGGTCCGCATCTCATCCAAAGCTACCTGGGGGGCAATTTTCCAGGGTTTCGCTGAAAACTGGGCAAACAATATCGTGCGGCTCGCACTATTGCCGGTTAACTGCGGCATCACCGGCTGCAAGGCACGCACTAGCTTGGTTGAAACGGCCACAGTATGATAAAAGACCGGAATCTCCCAGCCTTCCCAGAACCCGCCCGGATCCAGAGATACGACTACGCCCACCACGCCGCCCCGGCGCGCCAGCTCCAGCACCAAGCGCGCGCCCATAGAACTGCCTACCACGTCGATACCCAGTAGATTTTGCGCGCGTAGAAAGTCCGTTACCGCGTCGGCTAGCGTGCCGATAGTAACCGGTCCATCCAAAGGGGGCGTATTGCCAAACCCAGGCAAGTCTACGGCAATCACGTCGCGTTCAGCCGCGAGGCCATCGAGAATGGTTTGCCAAGAGCGCCAGCTGCCTCCGATACCGTGTAGCAGTAAAAGTGGCTTGCCGGTACCGCGCCGGATGTGGTGCATATCCATGAGAAAAGAGTAGGAGTGGGAAGATTAAAAAGCCCCCAAGCGCTACTTGTGAGCGTCTGGGGGCTTTTCGTTCGCGAATCTCGCGTAGGTCGAAGCTGATGCGCTGTACTTTCTACGCGATAGTGATGTGCTTAGATACTGGGGAGAGGATAATAAGCATCAACGCCGCACCAAAAGACCAAGAGGCAGAGAAAGCTCGTGCTACGGGTTCGTCGACCACATACCGGCCTCTTTAATAAACACCCGCCGATTAAGCTTCAGCTGCGCGATGATAAGCTCAGCTAAATCCTCCGGCTGGGCTACTTTATCGGGGTTGCCATCGGTGAGCTTATTGCTGACGGCCAGCTCGGTAGCGATGGTGCTGGGCGTGAGCGCCGACACCCGAATATTGTGTTTTCGTACTTCCTGCATCAACGATTCGGTGAGACCCATGACGGCAAACTTTGAGGCGCTGTAGGCGCTGGTGCCCGCTGCGCCGCGCTGCCCGGCCGTAGACGAAATATTGATGATGTCGCCGGTCTGGCGGGCTATCATCTGGGGCAATACGGCGCGCGTGGCGTAGTAAACGCCCATCAGGTTTACCTGAATAATGCGCTCCCACTCGGTGGGGTCGAAGTCCAGGAACTTGCCGAAGGTGCCGATGCCAGCATTATTAATGAGAATATCGATGGGGCCAAGCTCCTGCTCTACGCGGGCAGCGGCGGCTTCTACGGCGGCGCGGTCGGTGATGTCGGCGGCTACGACGGCAGTTTTGCCCCCCAAGGCCTTTATCTCGGCGGCTACGGCCTGAAGCTGCTCCTCAGAGCGGGCCAGCAAGCCTACATGCACGCCTTCCTGCGCCAGCGCCAAGGCCACTGCGCGCCCAATTCCTTTGCCCGCGCCCGTCACAAGGGCGACTTTTCCTGCTAATGATTCCATGCGATTTCAACTAAAAGAGAGAGTAATACACGGCATAACTACCGAAGCCGACAGGTGTTTGGCTGTCTGCGGTAAGTAGCTGGTACACGCCACCTTCAGTTTTAGTGAAAAGCGGAATGCCGAGAAAAGTCGCTCTCAGGAATAAGCACAAATGCGTCAGGCGAAGTAAACAGGTGTAGTAGTCTAGGCCATAAGCAACGAGCAGCCCCACTTTTGCCCTACCAGCTGATCATTAAGACAGCTGATGAGTTGCTGCACTGTTTTCACCTGCTCTAGCTCCGTATCAGGAATGCGGACGTGGTAGAGGTTTTCGAGGCGAATAACCAGCTCAAAAAAGTCGATCTGATCCATGCCCAAATCCTCGCTGAAGCGGGAGTCGTTGGAGGGTTTGGCTGCGAGCGTGGGTTTGATAGGCAGGTAGCTATAGACCTGCTGCTGAATGGGTAGCATGCGAAAGAAAGAATAGTAGTTGAGGCGGCGTGCGCCGTTGCGAAGCCGCTTATATAGGTCGTTAAAGGGCGCTCCCACGTCTGTGGCAGGAGCCCGATTGTTAGGCTATACGACGTATCAACTGGCTTTTTACCTTATCAAGGCACCTAATTTTTTCCTGATACATGAGTGAACACCTCGAAAAAAGCGCAGCAAATCCGATGCGGGGCACGCACTCTGCGTGCAACCAGTAAGTCGGAATAAAAAAGCCCCCCAAAGCAAATCTGGGGGCTTTTTTAAAATGAGTTTGTATTCGGTAGCAGTTGCAGAAGCGAGGAATTACTCTTTCCCAAACCGCTCCAGCATCACAGTCGGCTGATCTTTGTAGGTGGTGCGGTGGTAGGGCCGGTAGCCAAACTTCTCGGCCAGGCGCAGGGAGGCTTTGTTGGCCGGATGAATAATGCACACGGTACGCACGGCCCCAAAATGCGCATCGCCCCAGGCAATGGCCGCCGCTACGGCCTCCGTCGCGTAACCTTTGCCGTGGGCGGAAGCAGCCAGCACCCAGCCAATTTCGGGCGTGCCGTGGCTCGAGGGTACGATGTCGCGTTTCGGATCGGCAAAGCCCACGGCACCGATAAAGGCGCCGGTTTCTTTTTCCTCAATAGCCCAGAACCCGAAGCCCATCAGCGCCCAGTGCCCAATGCTGCGCAGCATAGTGGCCCATACTTCTTCCTCCACCATGGGGCGCGGAGTCAGGTAGCGGTAAAACTTGGGGTCGGACCACATAGCCACATACTGCTCAAAATCACTGGGTTTGTATCCCCGCATAAGTAGGCGAGCCGTTTCGAGCACGGGTACTTGGTGGAGGGGCGGATTAAGAACTGGGGTAGGAATTGACTCCATAAAGTATAGGTAGTAGCGACGCGCTGGCTAAAGTAATAAGCGCAGCCATAGTGATGGCGCCAGTAGGCAGGCCGTGGAGCAAAACGAAGGGTGTCGGGTGACGAATACTCCCCACGCATGCAGTTTTTCCACTACCCTATTGATATCAGCTCTCCCTCCTAGTTCGAAATCGAACGCTCTGTCCGAGAGCGAACAGTTTTCAGCGGTGGTATTTGGTGTGGTTTTATTGTAAGTATTTGTATTGTAATATATTACGTAAGTGGCACGGGTGTTGGAAATTTATCTATGCCTCTACAATTCAACTGTTCACAACCGCACACGCTCTGCTGTTTCCAGCAGCAGGCTCGGCCACCAGCAGCAACATTATAGAGGAAAATAGCCGCTGCCAAGCGGCGCATTTGGTAACGCCTCCATCATTTCTAACCCCAAACTTTTTATCATGAAAAGCTTCTTCACTTCCGCTGCTTCCTGCTTCGCCGCCCGTTTTGCTCACCGGCCAGCCACTTCTGCTTTGGATTATCTGCGTCGGGCCACCTTGGGCGTGCTCTTGTTTGGTGGTGCCTTGTTTGCCAGCCCCGCAGTGGCGCAGCAGCAACCCGTAGCCATCGACAAAGTAGAACCCACCGTTTTTCGGGTGCGCACCCAGAACCTGGCCAAGCAGCGCGGACAGCTGCAGGTGTACAGCCTCATCACTGGCCAGAAGCTGTTCGATGAAGCATTCAACCAATCGTATTATACCTGCCGCCTCAACTTCGATAATTTGCAGCCCGGCGAATACCTAATGTGCCTGAAGGTCGGGAAAGACAGCTATCGGTACACGCTACGGGTGAAATCAAATGGAGCAAACGAAGAAGTAGCCGTGCGCAATGTGAAGGTTCGGCTGGGCAAGCAAAGCCAGCAGCTGGCTACCCTCAACACTTCGGTACCAGTAGCAGTAATTCCCACGCTGGCAGCTGGCGGACTATAAGAGCCACGCAGAAATAACGCCTAGCAAAAAAGCCCCCAAAGCATATTTGGGGGGCTTTTTTGCTGAAAACAGAGTTCCGAAACGCTTACCAGGAGCCGCTGTTGTCGTTGGTATCGTCGAAGCCACCGCCGCCCGTGTCATCGGAGGCAGTATCATCGTAGGACGACGTCTCATCGGCGGAGAAAAAGTCGGGCTCAGAGCTCTCGGCTGGTAGGTCGGAGAAATAATCAGGGCTCGTTTCCTCAACATTGCCTGAACCTTCTAATGCTGGGAAGCCACCAGAAGCAGCTGCGCCGCCCATACCGGCCGCGTAAGTATTCGCGGGGTCAAGGTTTTGGGACGCGGTGTTGTCGGGACCAGCTATGCTGTTGCCGGCTTGGTCGGAGTGCCCGCCCGAGGCCATCCGGTTGCCTAGGTAAGCGCCCGCAGCGGCGGCGGCTCCCGTTGCCAAAATGCCCCCCATGCCGCTGCTCAGGCCACCGCCACCCCTGTTCATGGAGCCGGTACCAAGAAAATCGGGTACTGGCTGGCGCGCTGGACCACGGCTATAGTTGCCAGCCGGCCCCGCAGGTTGGTTGCCACCGCGCGATTGGGTACCTAGGAAATCAGGCGTCTGATTACGATTTTGATCCTGGTTGGAATAAACAGTTCGGGTGGCAGCTGGAGTCTTGCTCCGAAACATCCGCATCACCAGCCACAGAATACCGCCAATTACCAGAGCCCCGATAGCCAGTGTGCCCATCCCCAGGCCCGGCGACGACGGTTCAGGCGGCGCTACGGCCGGCCTATAAGGCTCCGAGGCTGGTTCAGAGGCCGCGGGCAGCTCATTGTTCAGGCTCGATTCGTCGGTCATAAGGCCAGCGCCTGCCGCACTACCCGGCGCTGATGCCGCACCTGGAACCGCCGCAGTTGCGGCCTGCTGCTTGCCCTGGGGGGCAAAAGTGGGGCTGGCGGCCAGCATCAAGGAGTTCAGGCCCGCACGTAAGCCCGCAAAGTAGCGGCCTTGCTTGAAGCTGGGGGCCATTTTCTGACTGATAACCTCATTGGTCAGCTCCGGCGTAATCTGGGCGCGCAGGCCGCTACCCGCCTGAATCGTTACCTGCCGCTCTTGGCCCGAAAGTAGCAGCACAATACCGTTGTTTTTGCCGCGCTGCCCAACGCCCCAGGCTTCACCCAGTGCGCGGCCATACTCGGCCACCGGGCGGCCGCCCAGCGTGGCCACCGTCACGACAACAATCTGGGTGCCGGTGCTATCGGCGTAGCGCCGCAGACCGCCTTCCAGCGTTTTAACGTCGGCGGGAGAGAGAAGCTGTGCTTGGTCGGTTACGAAGCGAAAAGGCGTAGGTCGCGGCGGCAGCCCATCAGTGGGCTGTTGCGCGATACTGACAGGCCCACTTAGGCCGGCCGACACAAGAAGGAGAATAACGAATAGGAAGCGATGCATAGGAATAAGGTGGAGTGGGAGATAAGGAGCATTCTTTTGCCTTCTACGCTTCCACCGACTAAGTGGCCATAGTTGCCTGACACTTAGCTTATCACCTGTCCGCTACGTACGCTTTACATCTCGCTGCTGCTCTCCTCTGGGCCTCCGGGAGCTGTCAATCCGCCACGTTATTTTCTGCCGCGGCTGCGGTATTAGGCTGAGAAGGAGGAAGTACCACTTCAGCCATTGCTTTAAGGTCGAGGTCTGGAACAAACCCATCGCACACAGTGAGCACGGAGAATAAATAGCGTCGTAGCTCCGCTGGCTGCGGTTGGGGATGGCGCAGTGCCGCCTGCACTAAGTGCAAAGACAAATCGGCGAGGATAAGCTTTTTGCGCTCCAGCGGATCAGTGGCCTCTACGGCCGCGGCCTCACTCAGCGCATGTGCTTGGTGAACCAGTTGAAGAATAGCGTTTTGCATAAAGTACGACGGGTCTATTCAGTCTGCAGATGCTCTGCCTTCCAGCGCATAGCCGTCAGCACGCGGGTGTGGCCGCTGGGATGGTCAAAGAAAATCATTTCTTCCAGCGGGCTAGGGTCAATTTTGCGATACTCCGACAGCTTCATGGCAATGGTAGCAAAGCCATCGGGCTGGCGGGCGGCGTTCAGGCCAAACACGTCGGCCTCCTGCTCCTGGGTGCGGATAATGGTGTTGAAAGCGGGCGTGGCCAGAAACATAAATATCGCAAACAAAGCCATTAGCAGCGGCAGCCCACTCACGTCGGCAACGCTGGCAATGCCCCAGCGGGCCCCGTAGCTCCCAATCAGGCGGTGAAAGGCCCAATCGACAAACCACAAGCCGATACCAATAATCAGGACAAGGAAGATCAGCATTTTGGGGATGTGGTTTAGCACGTAGTGGCCTAGCTCGTGGCCCATTACGGCCTGCACTTCTTCGGGCGTAGAGCGGTTGAGCAGGTTGTCATTGAGCGAAACCCGGATAGTGCTCCCTAGTCCGCTCACGTTGGCGCTAATGCGCTTGCTCTGCTTGGAGGCATCCACGAGGTAGACGTTGTCGGCGGGTACGCCGTTGGCCCGCGCCATGCTCAGAATCTGGTCGCGCACAGGCCCCGCTGGCAACGGCGTGTACTTATTGAACAAGGGCGAGATAAATACCGGCGACACGAATATGGATACAACCAGAAAGACAGCCAGTATCCCCGTGCCCCACATCCACCAGTTCCGCCCCGTGCGCCGAATGGCCGCGTACAACGCCAGCAATACCAAACTCCCGAATACCAACGATAGCGCCAAGCCTTTCAAATCATCAGTCAGCCACTCCCCGAAGCTCTGGTTGGATAGACCATACTGATGCTCACGGAAATAATCGTCGTAGAGACTCAGTGGGAAGTTGAGCAAGTAAGCCAGCAGCAGATAGAGCGCCGCGTAAGCCAGCGTGGGCAGCACCTTGCCCGGCAGCCGCGAAGTCCAGCCTCTTATAACCCTGGACAGGCCCAGCGCCAGAAATATGGCTGCCACACCCAGCGCATACACCAGCCCCCAGATTTGCAGCCAGTAGCCCCCTCAAAGTAGGCGTCGGAGCTGGCCTTTTGGGCGGGCGTGAGCGTGTTGAGATAGTGCTGAGTGGCAGCTTCAATGTTAAAAGCAGCGGCCGAATCGGGTGCTGCGGCCGGAGCGGCCAGCGCCGGAACCGTGAGCAGACCCAGAACCAGCAATGTCAGAAAAGTTCGTTTGTAAAGAAGGGCCATAGATTTGGGTAGAAGGAGAGACTAAGTCTGGTAGTGTAGGCGATAAAGCAGAGGCGAATAATTCAGGTAATATAGAGTAATCAGAATCTATTTGCCTTCTCTCTAGGCAATCTCTTCACGGATAGGCAGAAGAAGCACGAAGCCGCACTCGAACGTACTGCTGTAGCCAGATCGGATAGAGGTTGTAAACGACATTGGTAAACCCAATAAGCAGCGCCCAACGCCCGTAGCCGTGCGCGACGGCATACAGGCTCGTCAGTAGAAAAAACAGAAAGAGCACCCAGTGAAACCGCTCCTGATGATAGGTGGCGCCTACCAGGGCTGCTCTATTGGAGTGAGTGCGGACGCGCTGGTACTGCGGATACTGCCGACGAATGAGGCGGTGAATAAGGTCGCCGTGCTGGGTGAAGCGGTTAATAACGTGCACGCCCAATCGGCGGTAAGCGGCCGGCCGGCGACTAAGCTGTAGATACCTGAACCAGGAAGTCGGTACCGCAAACGCCAAAAGGCTGATGAGTAGCAGCGCGTACAGCCACGGCCGCGCCATATGCTGGTAGCAAAACACGCTGATGGGCGTCAGGCCCAGCACCGACCAGAACACGTTCGGCACAGCATTATACCAGGCCAGCCGGGCGGGAGAAGGACCAAGCATTTTCTTGCCAGTCGGTAACATAAGACAAAGACGGAAGGACGCCTAAGCTACACAAGATGCAGGCTCGGTGCCACACCGCCCTTGGTGCCGTCGGGCGGAGAGCCTGGGGGGCTTTTTTAGGGCTTCCTGAAAGGGGAGAATTACTGGCGCAGAAGCTGAACAACGGCATGATACCAGTCCTAAAATAGATTGAAATAATGCTATGAAATTCGGGTTTAACTTTATTAATTAGGTGTAACAAGCTGATTAACAGCTATTTCAACCAAAATAATCATATTTTCTTTCTTCACTCCAACTATCAATTGCCATGAATTACAAACGCTACCTCCTGAGTGCAACCTTACTTCTGATCCTCGCTACCGGCTGCAACGACATCGATGGCCTCGATGGATTGCTGGCTTCCCAACGGCCTATTTTAACCGATGATCTGGTGAACCCGATTGGGATGAGTGTAGCGCCGAATGGCCGTGTGTGGGTAAGCGAGACGGGGACGGGCGGTAACGATGGGCGGGTATCGGTGGTAGCGGGCACTGGGCAGGTGTATCCGGTATTTACTGGTTTTCAGTCTGATCTGCGGCCGGATGGAGAAGTAACCGGTATTGGCCACGTACTCTACCGTGACGGCATCTTGTATATTCTGGGGGGCTATTCTGGCAAATTGTATCGGGTAGATGTGTCTGCTTACCGGCTCGGCGACCCTGCGCGGCCAGCTTCCAGCCTCACATCGGAAGATATCGGCTCGTACGTGCTGTCGCAGAACCTCTCCGACCCGATTGATTCCAACCTCTACAACATGACCTTCGGCCCCGATGGTAGCCTGTATATCACGGATGCGGGCGCCAATGCCATCATCCGGCGTGATAAGGACAACGGAACGCTGAGCGTATTTGCCCGCTTCCCCAACATCAATCCCCAGACCCAGCCCGTACCCACAGGTATTGTGCACGATGGCAGCCGGTTCCTGGTTAGCCTGCTCACCGGCTTTCCCTTCACCACTGGCGCCGCCAAAATAATGCAGGTAAGCAACAGCGGCGTGGTGAGCGACTACCGCACCGGCTTCACTACCCTCACCGACATCGCCTTATCGGCTAACAAAGCCCCCGTAGTTACTCAGTTGGCTGAATTCGTGTTTCAGCCCCCAACAAACGTAGGCTTCCAGCCCAAAACCGGGGCCGTACGCAACGAAGCGGGCACCGTCCTGCTAGGTGGCCTCGAGCGCCCCACCGATATCGAGCGTATCAGCGGCAGTACCTATTATGTTCTAAGCAACGGCGACGGCACTATCCGGCGCGTAACGTTTTAAACGAACCCTATTGTTGGTGCTTAATTGCACAAAGAGCGCAAAACGCCCAGCCATTAGGTTGGGCGTTTTTGCGTGTAGTACTGTACGCTAAGGTGCTTACTTACAGAATCCACAGGTCAGCGTCAGACCGCGCAAAATTCATACATTCCTGTATCTTTCGTTTGTGGCTTTGCCCGCGAATACCCGCTTGAATAGTTCGGCCTGGGGAGCAAATTTGCCCCCCGGTCGGCTCGTTTCCACCCACCCTTATCCCGTACGTATCGATGAGCCAGATCCCCGATTCGCCGTCCCGGCGCGAGTTTATCAAGCAAAGCGCCGTAGCTGCCGCTGGTATCATGATTGTGCCGCGCTTCGTGTTGGGGGGCAAAGGCTACACCGCCCCAGCGACCAACTGGTAATAGCCGGCGTCGGCGTGGGCGGTAAGGGCGAAAGCGACTTGGCTATGTTTGTCAAAACCGGTAAAGCCCGCATCGGCTACCTCTGCGACGTAGACGACCGCCGGGCTGCCGCGGCCCGCAAGGCGTATCCGCAGGCTCCTTACTACAAAGACTGGCGCCGGATGCTGGACAAGGAAGCGAAGAAGATCGATGCCGTATCCATCGCCACGCCCGACCACAACCACGCCGTCGTGACGCTGGCAGCTATGCAGATGGGCAAGCATGTGTACGTGCAAAAACCGCTCACTCACGATCTGCACGAAGCCCGCGTGCTCACCGAAGCGGCCAAACGCTACAAAGTAGTAACGCAGATGGGCAACCAGGGCGCCTCCAACGACGGCGTGCGCCAGCTCCAGGAGTGGTACGATGCCGACATCATCGGCGACGTGCATACCGTGTACTGCTGGACCGACCGACCCGTCTGGCCCCAAGGCATTGCCTGGCCCACCACCAAAGGCACCGTGCCTTCGGAGTTGGATTGGGACCTCTGGCTCGGCACGGCCCCCTACCGCGACTACGTAGATAAGCTGGTGCCCTTCAACTGGCGCGGCTGGTGGGAATACGGCACGGGCGCCCTCGGCGACATGGGCTGCCACCTGCTGGAAGCGCCCTTCCGCGTCCTGAATCTGCAATACGCCAACGCCGTGCAGGCCAGCGTGGGCAGCGTCTATGTTGATGAGTTTAAGCGCGGCTACTTCCCCGAGAGCTGCCCGCCTTCCAGCCACGTCACGCTGACTTTTCCCAAAACCAACAAAACCAAGCAGGATATCACCGTGCACTGGATGGATGGCGGCATTCAACCCACCCGCCCCGACGAACTAGGCCCCAACGAGAAGTTTGGCGACGGCGGCAACGGCACCCTCTTCGTCGGGACCAAGGGCAAGATGATGGCCAGCACCTACTCCGCCGATCCGCGCCTGCTGCCCACTTCCCGCAACAACGAAGTAAAGGTGAAGCAGACCATCGCCCGCGTGCCCGGCGGCGCCGACGGCCACTACGGCCAGTGGGTAGAAGCCTGCATCGCCGGCCACGGCAAGCAAACCGTCAGCTCACCCTTCGAGCTGGCTGGCCCGCTCACCGAAGCCCTGCTCATGGCCAACCTCGCCATCCGTGGCTACGACCTCCAGCGCCCCAAAGCTTCCGGCCAAGGCTTTGACTACCCCGGCCGCGGCATCGAGCTGCTCTGGGATAATCAGCAGCGCAAAATCACCAACTTCGACGAGGTCAACCAGTTTGTAAAGCGCGACTACCGCGCCGGCTGGAAGCTGGGAAGTTAGAAAGCTGGAAGCTGGGAAGTTAGAAAGCCAGAAGTATGCTCAAGAGTAAACCATATCTATAATGGCCTGTCACACTCCCAGCCGTCATGCAGAGGCGCAGCCGAAGCATCTCGCGTGCTGACGTGTCTGTCATCGCATCAGGTCAAGTATAAGCAAGAAGAGTCGTCTGCGGTGCAAACGACTCTTCTTGTTTTAGCGGGTTTGTTCACGTCAATTGAGTGGTCCGTTGTTTAGTAGTCACTATGTCAGTTTATAAATAAACTCTTCTATCTCTGTTTGGCGCGCATTCGCAAAACCTTTGTCCGTGCCGATTTTCACAAAACCGCATCTTTCCAAGACTCGCTGCGAGCCTAGATTATCAAATGCAACTCGTCCAAGAATAGGTCTGGTGTTTTCGAGGATAAGAAAGTTCTTCAGTGCGGTTGTCGCAACTCCCTTTCCCCAAAAGCGTCTGTCTATCCAATACGTGATTTCAGCGTCGCCTTCCCGCTCAAATTTTGAAATGCTACCGGCAATGATTTCATCCACCAAAATAGTCTGCATATGGATGGTCGGGTCATTCAGAAATCTGGTGTATTTCTCCACATAAGCTTCTTTATCAGTATGGTTTTCAGGCATAAATGCAGCTAAGTAACCTGCCTCTTCGTCAAGCTGGAATTGAAAGAAAAACTCTAAGTCGGCTTTTTCGGTTGGCCTGAGGTTTACCTGTATCTGCTGCATCTTGATAGTTCTGCTGTTAGCGTTTTGCGCTGTGTAGTATACTAGCCGCCTTGGTCAAAAAGCTACTCTAAAAGGCGGTCATGCAGAGCAGAGCGAAGCATCTCGCGTGCTAACACAGGATTACTACTCTTACTAAACACGCGAGATGCTTCGCTGCGCTCTGCATGACGTTCTGGTGTTGAAGAATTATTTAGCAATTCGTTTAGCTCGGCCAAGTACTCAAATCGATAGGCTCCCAAGTCGGATTCATTGTCGCAATCAGGGCTTCTTTTTCGCCCGGCTCCAGCCTTTGATTTCTTTTTCGCGCGCAATAGCTTGAACAGCATCGGGATATACCTCAAAGTACATGAGCAGATTACACTGATAACGACCGGTGAATTTGCCCACAGTACCTAAGTTTTGACCGTGTTCATATAGCATAGCCGTCGGTCCAAGTTGTTAGTGATGCCGGTGTAAAGGACTGACTTAGAAGGATTGGTCAGAAGGTAGATGTACACTAGTTAGATGTCTTTATGGTAACATGTTCAGTTTAAAGATATAGGATTGCAACATCAGCACGCGAGATGCTTCGCTCCGCTCTGCATGACCGCCTGGAGTAGAACCACATTATAAGAAAAAGCCCCCACGCTGCCAATCGGCTCCTTGGGGGCTTTTTCCTAAGCTGCTCCCGCCTCGTAGCGAAGCCACAGAATCCCGTCGGGGCGCTGCTCGGCGCTCAGGAGCTTGAAGGGCGTGGCGGGGCCGGGCGCGTCGCCCTGCTCGAAAATGGTGGGCGAGGTGGGCGCGCCATCCACCACGGGGTAATGCAGCAGGCTTAGCTCATCGATGAGGCCGGCTTTGAGCAGGGAGCCGTTCAGGTGGCCGCCGCCTTCCAGCAGGATGGTCTGAATGGGGAATAGCTCGCCCAGCTTGCGTAGGACCAGCGCAAAGTCGATTTCCTGGGCGCCGCCGAACAAATACGATACGCCTTTCTCGCGCAGGTACGCCAGGTATTCGTCGCTTACCTGCTCGGTGAGGATGCTGATGATGTGGTCGTCGTCGATGGCGGCCGATTCCCAGCCTAGCTTCCCGTGGGCATCGACGGCCACGGCAAACGACTCGGCACCGTGCTCGGCCACGAAATCGGTGCGGGGCAGGGGGAGGCTACGGGCTTCAGGTCGGGGGCTAGGCCGTGGGTGAAGTCCTTTTCCATGGTCACGCGCCCACACAGCCAGGCCTGGGCCTCGAAGGTGGCGGCCGTCGTTTCGTACTCCTTGGTGTTGGGTGAGTCGCCCCAGCGGCTGAGAATGGTGCGCCCGTCCAGGGAGCTCATCATGTGGCAGATTACCTGAGGTTTCATAAGTATTTGTTAGTCTAAGAATAGGCTTGCTCTTACGTGGGTTACGAACTGATGATATTACTAGACAACTGAGAAGACCCAACCAAAATGGTCGGGTCTTCTCAGTTGTCCCATAATTGTTAGTGTCTTGAGTGCTTAGCACTACAAACCAATTAGTGAAGGTCTATTCAAAGAAAAGAGGCGTTTCGAAGGATACGGTGCGCACTCCGCTCTCTATTTCCATACCTTTTATTTGCACCAAAGTCTGTCCTGTTTTGGTTATCTTCCCTATAATAATTCTATACATCGTGGCATTTAAATTACTCAAATCACGCATGTTATAATTTGCTAAATCCAGATCCTTGGGTGTCGTAAATTCCCATCTGTAACCTGTCCATGCGCTTTCATAAGCATTTTTACTGTCGGTGATGTCTAATGCTTGATCAAAGGTGAGTATGTGCTCTCCTACGTGAGCTTCATTGCGATTTGTGTCAAGCCAAAAGTCGCTCAGCATAGCAAGCTTATCCTTAGCCGTAAAACGAATAATTCCTGCTTGATTAGTTACTGTTACTTGTTGAGTACAAGTGGAAACTGACTTTATCTCTCGTTTGTCTATTAATACTTGCATTTCCTCATACTCCGCCTTCGTGAGTCCCAAGCGGCGGTCGTATGGCATAGGAAACTGCTTGGCCGCAGCCGCCTTTTGAATTGCTTGTGCAACATCTGGGTTCTTTTGAATGCCCTGCTGAAATTTCAGCATTAATACTTGCAGCCGCGGATTCATGGTCACCCCATCCATAATTGCAACAGTGTAGTTGCGGCTAGGTAACAGTTGTGTAACAGTTTTTTGAATCTGTGCCTTATCGGGAGGGGGCAGTGTTTGTGCCCAAGATGGCACTACAAACAATAGACAGATAACTAAAAGCTTGTTTTTAAAATGCATATGAGATGATGAATGCGGTAAACTAGAGCAAAATAAAAGCACCATAAATGGCCGAGTCCGATCAGCAAAAACTTGACCGCAAAACGTCTTTTACTTTACGTATTTCACATTGAAAATTTCTCAACAGTCATTTAGTTGCCCCAGTATTTATAGTCATCATTTAGAATAAAAAAAGCCGTCTAGATCTTAGACGGCTTTTTTTATTTAGGTTATATTCGCTACGAGCCGCAGGCCTCGCAAGCGTCTGGATTATTCAGCGAGCAAGCCATGTCCGACGCGTTCTGGGCGGCTACGTTCAGCGGCTCCAGGGTCTTGGCGGCTTGTTTCTGCACCGTGTTAAGATGCTTGTTTCAATTCGGTATTGGGGGGCAATTTGCCGATCTTCTTTAGATAAGCAAACAACTCACGCTTCGTGAGTGGCCCACTGATGCGGCCAGCTTCCCATTCTTCAGAGGTCTTCCCGTTCATTGAAAGATGAGCCGGATTCTGCGGCGAGTCGGCGGAGGACGACGTCTTGGATTGTTTCATAACGAGGTAACTCTACGTCATTTACCACGAGCTTATACTCGTTGATAGTAAAAATAACAGAAATAAACTTGCGACGGTTCGTGTAGCCGACCATTTCAATCTGGCCATTGGCTTGTAGATATGTATGAGCCCGCTCTGCTACCTCTAAGAGGTTAGTTATCTCATCCAACTCTATGCTGACGCTGTGCAGCCAGTTTAGGTTAAGCTTAGCAAGGTCTATTTCATGGTTCGCAAACATGATAGAAGGGGCTAGCAAAAAGCCGCCCCATAGTGAGGCGGCTTTTTCAGTGATTGGTGCTAAGATAAGTCTTGGGAACCGGTATTGTTAGTCTAGCCTTACGAACCGCAGGCCTCGCAAGCGTCTGGATTATCCAGCGAGCAAGCCATATCCGAGGCATTCTGGGCGGCTACGTTCAGCGGCTCCAGGGTCTCGGCGGCTTGTTTCTGCACCGTGAACTTGATGGCGTCGGCGGCGGCTTTGGTGCGCAGGTAGTACATGCCGGTTTTGAGGCCCTTCTTCCAGCTGTGGAAGTGCATGCTGGTGAGCTTGCCGAAGTTCACGTTCATCACGTGCAGGTTCAGGCTCTGGCTCTGGCAAATAAATGCCCCCCGGTCGGCCGACATATCGATAATGCGGCGCTGGGAGATTTCCCACACCGTCTTATAGAGGTCTTTGATGTGCTGCGGGATGCGGGCGATGTTCTGCACCGAGCCGTTGGCGGCAATGATTTCGTTCTTCATCTGCTCGTTCCAGATGCCGAGCTTGATGAGGTCCTTGAGCAAGTGCTTGTTTACCACCATAAACTCCCCGCTCAGCACGCGCCGCACGTAGATGTTGGAGGTGTAAGGCTCAAACGACTCGTTGTTGCCGAGAATCTGGGCGGTGCTGGCCGTGGGCATGGGCGCCACCAGCAGGGAGTTGCGCATGCCGTGCTCTATTACCTGAGCGCGCAGCGTTTCCCAATCCCAGCGGCCCGAGTCGGGCGTCACGTTCCAGAGGTCGAACTGAAACTTGCCCTGGCTCATGGGCGAGCCGGCGAAGGTCTCGTAGGGGCCATTTTTCTTGGCCAAATCCATGGAAGCCGTGCAGGCCGCGAAGTAGATGGTCTCGAAGATGTCCTTGTTCAGGCCCGTAGCTTCGTCGCTCTCGAACGGCATCCGCAGGGCAATAAACGTGTCGGCGAGGCCCTGTACGCCCAGCCCGATGGGGCGGTGGCGGCGGTTGGAGCGCTCGGCCTCGGGCACGGGGTAATAGTTGATATCAATAACCTTGTTCAGGTTCTTGGTAGCGTGGTAGGTTACATCGTAGAGCTTCTGGTGGTCGAACACCAGCTGGCCCTTCTGCTCGCCTTCCTTCACGAAGCGCGGCAAGGCCAGCGAAGCCAGGTTGCAGACCGCAATTTCGTTCTCGTCGGTGTACTCCATAATCTCGGTGCACAGGTTCGACGACTTGATGGTGCCCAGGTTCTGCTGGTTCGACTTGCGGTTGGCCGCGTCCTTGAACAGCATGTAAGGCGTGCCGGTCTCGGTCTGGCTTTCCAGAATGGCAAACCACAGCTCCTGCGCCTTGATTGTCTTGCGGCCGCGGCCTTCCTTCTCGTACTTGCGGTACAAGCGCTCGAAGTCCTCGCCCCAGGTGTCGCCCAGGCCGGGGCACTCGTTGGGGCACATCAGGGTCCAGTCGCCGTTTTCTTCCACGCGCTTCATGAACAAGTCGGGCGTCCAGAGAGCGTAGAACAGGTCGCGGGCGCGGTTTTCTTCCTTGCCGTGGTTTTTCTTCAAATCCAGGAAGTCGAAAATATCGGCGTGCCAGGGCTCGATGTAGATAGCGAAGGCGCCTTTGCGCTTGCCGCCGCCTTGGTCCACGTAGCGGGCCGTGTCGTTGAACACCTTCAGCATCGGGATGATGCCGTTGGAGGTGCCGTTGGTGCCCTTGATATAAGAGCCCGTAGCCCGCACGTTATGAATGCTGAGGCCAATACCACCCGCCGACTGCGAAATCTGAGCGCAGTTTTTCAGCGTATCATAGATGCCCGTGATGGAGTCGTCCTTCATGGTGAGCAGGAAGCACGACGACAACTGGGGCTTCGGAGAGCCCGCGTTGAAGAGGGTAGGCGTCGCGTGGGTAAACCAACGCTCCGACATCAACTCATAGGTTTCAATGGCCGAGTCGATATCGTCCTTATGAATACCGATGGCCACGCGCATGAGCATGTGCTGGGGCCGCTCTACCACTTTGCCATCCACGCGCAGCAGGTAGGAGCGCTCTAATGTTTTGAACCCGAAGTAGTCGTAGCTGTAGTCGCGGTCATACAGGATAGCCGAGTCGAGGGTAGCCGCGTGCTTGTGGATAACTTCCCACACGTCTTTGGCAATGAGCGAAGCGTTTTCGCCCGTCTTGGGGTCCTCGTAGGTGTACAGTCGCTTCATGGTGCTGCTGAACGACTTCGAGGTCACCTTATGCAGGTTGCTCACGGCAATGCGGGCCGCTAGAATAGCATAGTCGGGGTGCTTGGTGGTGAGCGAAGCCGCAGTTTCGGCCGCCAGGTTGTCAAGCTCAATCGTCGTTACGCCGTCATAAATCCCGTCAATGACCTTTTTGGCCACTTCTATTGGCGAGACATACACCATGTTGAGCCCGTAGCAGAGCTTCTCGATGCGCGCCGTGACTTTGTCAAATTTCACGGATTCGCGCCGGCCGTCGCGTTTAATTACCAGCATAAGCGTGTGCGTTTTGGTAGTTGGATATGAGTTTGCCGGCTCTGTGAGAGCAGGCAGTATAATCGGCAAATTGGGGTAAGCCGCGAATGGATGTGGCTAATCGTTGCGGAAGATATTTCTTACAGTTGGGTAGGACAAGACTTATCAACAGAAGTTATCCACATAGTCCAAAAATGT
Source organism: Hymenobacter radiodurans (assembly GCF_004355185.1). NCBI lineage: Bacteria > Pseudomonadati > Bacteroidota > Cytophagia > Cytophagales > Hymenobacteraceae > Hymenobacter > Hymenobacter radiodurans. Next base: position 4,554,600 of record NZ_CP037922.1, on the reverse strand, counting down.
AGCGCTGGGGGGCAAAATTGATGGGTAGCGCTAGGGATTGGTGCTAAATTTTGGAGGTGAAATTGGGTTGTAGTGTTGAGGGAAATTTGGTAGGCGGCACTAAGGAGTGGCCTCACCCCCTAGCCCCCTCTCCTAGGGGAGGGGGAACTAGCTTTATCAAATTAGATTTCTAACAATGACTAATATTCTAAAAGAGCTAAAAGCTAGTTCCTCCGCTCCCCTAGGAGAGGGGGCTAGGGGGTGAGGCCAATCGTTGAACGAGAAACCAGCCAATAAAAAAGCCCCCCAGCCAACGCCGGGGGCTTTTTATTTAGAATCAATACCTTAAAAATCCTCGTCGAGCGAGAAGGCATTCTCGGTACGCTCGCTCATCACGCCAGCCTTTTGATACTCGGCCACGCGCTTCTCGAAGAAGTTGGTTTTACCCTGAAGCGAAATCATTTCCATGAAATCAAAGGGGTTAGAAGCATTGTAGATCTTGCTATAACCCAGCGACACAAGCAGGCGGTCAGCCACGAACTCGATGTACTGCGCCATGTTCTTGGCGTTCATTCCAATGAGGTTCACAGGCAGCGCATCCGTTACGAACTCCTGTTCGATGGTTACCGCGTCGCGGATGATGCTGTGCACACGCTCTTCCGAGAGCTTGTTTTGGAGGTAGCCGTAGAGCAAGCAAGCGAAGTCGCAGTGCAGCCCTTCGTCGCGGGAGATTAGCTCGTTGGAGAAGGTAAGTCCAGGCATCAAGCCACGCTTCTTCAGCCAGAAGATTGAGCAGAACGAGCCAGAGAAGAAAATGCCCTCCACGGCTGCAAAGGCGATAATGCGCTCAGCAAAGTCCTCGGAGTTGATCCACTTCAGGGCCCACTCGCCTTTCTTCTTCACGCAGGGTACGGTTTCCAGGGCGTTGAAGAGGCGGTCTTTCTCCTTGGGGTCTTTGATGTAGGTGTCAATCAGCAGCGAATAAGTCTCGCTGTGAATGTTTTCCATCATGATCTGGAAGCCGTAGAAGCAGCGCGCTTCGGGCATCTGCACTTCTTGCATGAAGTTCACGGCCAGGTTCTCGTTCACGATGCCATCGGAGGCCGCGAAAAATGCTAGCACGTGGGAGATGAAGTGCTTCTCGTTATCGTTGAGGTTTTCCCAGTCTTTCTGGTCTTGGGAGAGGTCTATTTCCTCGGCGGTCCAGAAGGAAGCCTCGGCCTTCTTATAGAATTGCCAGACATCGTCGTTCTGGATGGGGAATAGCACAAAGCGGTTGGGGTTCTCAACGAGCAGTGGTTCCATAACAGATAGCGTATTGAAGGTGAAACGTGACCAAAAATATGATCAGGTAGTGGCTTGCCAACCCTGCGCTAAACAGAATTGTTTAGTCCAGCTTCGGATAAAATTTGGCTGGTCAATGGATCAAATATAAACCCGACTACTGGCAAAATGCCCCCCAAAAAGCATTTTTATTCTGTTAATTTTTAGCTATGCTCACTGATGACTTGTTGATAATATTTTTGCGGAAAGGAGCCAAATCTGGCCTAAAACGCCCGAATTTTGAATACTTATCAACATTTCGACTGTGGACAATCCAACTTATCCACAAAAAGTGTATTCGCGTGCCCGGCGCGTGCTGTTAAAAGACTGTTTGCCAGCTCAACAGGAAAGCTGTTTTGGCAGCCGACCAAATGAAGACTAGTGAGTTAGGTTTGGTTTTGAATCTTAAACCTGTTACTTTTGCCTTCCCATTTTTAAAACACGCGAGACGCCGATGTACGCAATCGTCAACATAGCTGGCAAGCAGACCAAGGTCGAAGCCGAGAAATTTGTTTATACCCACAAACTAGCCGGCAACGTCGGAGACGTAGTTGAGCTGGGCAACGTGCTCCTGACCGACAATAACGGTTCGCTCACTATCGGCGCTCCGTTCCTGGACGTGAAAGTGAAGGGTACCATCTTGGCCCAAGTAAAAGGTGACAAGGTATTGGTGTTCAAGAAGAAGCGTCGTAAGGGCTACAAGAAGCTCAACGGCCACCGTCAGGACTACACCAAAGTAATGGTCAACAGCATCGGGTAACTGAATTGACTGATTGTGTTGCTAAGTGAGGATAACCTTCTACTCTTAGCACCAACAGACAACTCAACACCACTAACGCACAACATATACAACAATGGCACATAAGAAAGGCGTCGGCTCATCTAACAACGGCCGCGAATCGCATTCTAAGCGCTTGGGCGTGAAGATCTTCGGCGGTCAAGGCATTATTGCTGGCAACATCATCGTTCGTCAGCGTGGCACCAAGCATCACCCCGGTCAGAACGTGGGTATCGGCAAGGACCACACCCTGTTTGCTATGGTAGACGGCACCGTGCAGTTCCGCAAGGGCCGCAAGGACCGCTCGTTCGTATCGGTGGTACCCGTTATCGACGAGACGGAACTGACCGAAGCAACTGCTGCTTAGTCTGAGCTACTAGCTAATCGGACGCCACGCATTTCGTGGCCAGACGATAGAGTATTCAAAAAAGCCCCCCAGACTCTACCTGGGGGGCTTTTTACGTTCGTGTTGATAGCTGGAGCAAATAGCTAGCTCAAACGGTAGAGCACTGGCTTGCTTGGGCTAGCATCTAGCTCTAAGCTAGTAATTTGAAGGTTAAGCAGATATAAGCCGTCTTTCAACTCATCGGGCACGAAAATTAGCTCCGTAATCGTGCTGGTGCGTCGGGTATGCTCAGGATATTGCCAGAAAGCATGGTGAGCGAGGAGCTGGCCGCCGTCTTCTTCCCGGTCTACACTAGGCAAGTCCAACAGAAGGTGTTCGATGTGATGATCGGCAAGGTACTGCGCTAGTGCTGGCTCTATGTATGTAGGGTTGGTGCCAGAATATTGGCGGTTGCGCTTAGCTTTATGGTTGGGCAGCGTCCGCAGAATAATCGCTTCCGGCAATACCGCAGAGTCTGGAAAAAAGCCCCCAGCGCCGATTGTGCGTCCGCTAGCATCACTATTTGGTCACCGTTGGCCTGCTGGCGCGGCTCCACGGAAATAAGCCGCGCCACAAACAGAAAGCGTCGCAGGCAGCGGTTGATAGTCGCTTCCGGATCGGTAGAAATGTGGCCGTAGCACTCCGTATGCGTGCCGTTGCCGTGGGGCGTGAGGTGAACACGCTTATAATTAGTGCTGCCGCCCTCCGCTACACTCCCCACAAAATCGCCTACCCGAATGGTGTCGAACTGTACTGGCTCGGCCCAAAAGCAATTCACTTGGTTTGAGCCAGGTGCTAGAGGCAGCGAAATATCCAGCGGTGCGCTGGGGTTGAAGGAAAAGGTGTGGCCGTGGTAGGGATAGGTAGCAAGCATTCGGGGGAGCGAAAGAGGAAGAAATTACCGCGCGATATCAATACGCTTTTCGGCTGCAGCTTCTTGTTTTGCCTGCTGCTTGTGAAGTAAGCCATTCAAAATCTGACTTATCTCTTGCGCGTGCGTGAGAACCATAAAGTGTGTGCCGCCGGGAATAAGGTAGTCGACGGGGGCAGGAGAAGGCGGAAAAACCCGGTCGCGGGAGCCCAAAATTTGTACGCAGCTCCCGACGCCGGTGCTGTCCCAATGTAGGAGCCGCTTGATGGCCCAACTGGTATAAGCGGAGTCCATGTCGCGCAGAATGGCCTTGAATATTTTGTATTCCAGGTTGTCATCAATCCCAAAATACCAGCGCCCGGCCCACGGAAAAAGCTTGAGCAAAGGTGGAGGTACCAATTTGTACACCCGCGTCGCCCGAATGAGTCGGAGTAGAGCAGGTAATCGGTCAGCATCCGGAATGCTGGACACCAGCACCGCACAGGCCCGCGGCCGGATACGGCAGATTTCCTGCGCTACCACGCCGCCAAACGATACGCCCACCACAAAGCAGACCTGATCCTCGGGAATTGCCGCCGCCATCCGGCGCACGTAGTCCGGCAACGGCTCATCGCCTATCGGCTTCAACCATTCCAGCACCTGAGACGGACCATGCAGCAAAGGACGCAGCTTATGAAAAACGCGCTCATCAGCCCCCAAACCAGGAATCAGGTAAAACATAATGTGCTAGAGGTGATCGATGTGTTCTTAACTAGTTGCTGTAGTAATCGCTCAAAACCCGCCCGTCATGCCGAGCGCAGCGAAGCATCTTGCGTGCTGATGTTGCCAAGCTAATCAACGAAGCGAGCGAGATGCTTCGCTGCGCTCGGCATGACGACCAAGCTTAGTAACCAACCACTAGACTGAGAGAAAAAAGTGTTTTTAACTCTATAGCAAACAGCACATACGCCTACGGTTCGAGCCGCAGATACACGCCTTCTAAGTAAAAGATATTGTGGGGGGCAATTTCATCGTCATCCTCCTCGTCTTCGTCGACTTCTTCCTCTTCTTCACCCTCCCCTTCATCATCTTCATCTACCAACGTAGCCGGATACGTGCAGGCGAGCTTCATAGCCACGTTTGGAAGGGGGACGGGGGGCTTTTCTTCGGTGGTGTACTCCAGAAGGCAGGGCCATTCTGTGACGGTAGCCAGCGCCTCGGCTACTTCTTCTTGCAATGACTCCGCTCGCTCGCCGGCTAGGCGAAGCAATAGATCTAAAGCTGG
>NZ_CP037921.1 GCF_004355185.1 Hymenobacter radiodurans | reverse complement strand
TGTTCATGGGCAGAAGGGTAACATGAAAAAAGCAGCGAGCTATAAAGCCGCTGCCGTTGAAAAAGGAGAAAGTGGGCCTAATATTTCTTATTGGCCAGCAGCCACTCCTGCAATTCCTTGATTTCCATTTTTTGGTCGGCAATGATTTGCTCGGCCAGGCCTGGTCGCATTTTCCCGGCCGTATTTGAGCAGCGCATCCGAGTTCTCAATGGCCGCCTGGTGGTGATCGACCATGAGCTGGGCAAAGTCAAATCGGATACCGTTAGCCGGCGCAGATCGACGGCCTGCATCATCTGCGTCATGTTCATCATTTGCAGCATATTGAACGCCGGCACGGCCGGGGCGTGCGCGGGGTGGCCCGCCAGGAAAGCCTGAAACTGGGCGATCTCCGCCTCCTGCTTGGCAATAATCATCTGCGCCATGGCCTTCATTTCGCTGTCCTTGCGCTGCGGAGCTCTTCCTGGCTGTTTTGATGGCGATCTGGTGATGCACAATCATCATGCTCGCATAATCGTTGTCCGGATCCTGGGTTTTTTGCATTGACTCCATCAGGCCATCCCTCGTGCATGTTACGCATGTACGGGCTCGCATCGTGGGGAGTGACGAGGACCAAGCCCCCCTCATCTTTACTGCAATGACCATCGAGAGGCTGACGCTCAGTAAACTCAGCGCGAGGGGGAAGCGAAAAAACTTATTCATAGCAGTAGTAAATTAGTGAGACATAGATACCTACCAAACGGCCCTACAGCGCCGTGGATTTATTTTCTACCCACTTCTGCTTGCATAATTTCCGCTGGCTATCAATCGCTTACGCAGTCGCTGTGGCCGAGCGGCGCAACGCTCGCGGCATTACCAGCACCCCAAACGCAAAAAGGCAGCTCGTTGGGAGCTGCCTTTGTTGGTGGGTAAGCCGGGACTAACGATTGCGCGTGAGCCAATTCTGGAGCGCCGCAATTTCCTGGCGCTGGTCGGCAATAATGGCCTGGGCCAGGGCGCGAGTGGTGGAGTTGCGCCCGTACTGCAGCAGGGCCTCGGAGTTGTCGATGCTGCTTGGTGGTGGTCGACCATGAGCTGGGCAAAGTCAACGTCGGGCTTACCAGTCATGCTGCGGGCGTCGCTGGCGGCCATCATTTTGTCCATGTTGGTTTTCTGCAGCTGGTTGAACTGCGAAACTAAGGGCGGCATGGGCTGGTGCCCGTTCAGGAAGGCGTTGAACTGTGCGATTTCGGCGCGTTGCTTGGTAATAATGGCTTGAGCCGTGGTTTTCATTTCCTGGTTGGTGCCCGTCCGCAGCTGCTCTTCCGCCATCAAGATGGCGGCCTCGTGGTGCAGGACCATCTGGGCAGCGTAGTCGTGATCGGGGTCCTGCGTTTACCCTGCGCATCCATCTGCGTCATCATGTCCATCATGATGTTCATGTAGGCGCTGTCCATAGCCATGTCGTCCATGTCGTGGCCCTTTTGACAGGCCGTGCACAGGACGCTAATAACGAGCAGTGACAACAAGGGCAATCGGAAAAGGCGGAACATATTCACGGGAAAGGGGGGGATAAGGGTGAGCCATACAAACCCCCCGCTTACTGCCCCGGTTTTTATGCCATCGGCCTTTTCTCTTGCATAATTTAGCGACCTACACCAAGGAGTCCAGGCTGCGGCGGGCGGCGCTGGCCGGTCCCAGCTTTTGAAATTCGGAGGGCGTGAGGCCCGTCACCTGCCGAAACTGCGCGAGAGGTGAGCCGGGCTGCTGTAGCCCAGCTGCTGGCCACTTCGGCGATGGTCAACTCGCCGTAGCCGATGAGCTCCTTGGCCCGCTCCACCTTCTGGCGGATGATGAACTTCTCAATAGTGAGGCCTTCCTCGCCGAAAACAGGTGGGACAGGTAGTGGTAGTCGCGGCCCAGCTGCTCAACGATGGAGTCCGAGTAGTTGAGCAGGCGCGGGCCCGGTGGTGGGTAGTGAATGAGGGTGACCAGGTGGGTTTTAATTTGTTCCACCAGCTGCGCCCGGGGGTCTTCCAGCAGGGCAAAGCCCGCTTCCAGCAGGGTCGCGCGAATCGCGTCCCAGTCCGGCTCGGCCTCCCGGGCACGGTCACGTCGGCCTCGCCCAGGGCCACGTGGTGCACCTGCAACCCAGTGCACTCAAGTCCTCGCGCACCACGCGGATGCACTGGGGGCAGACCATGTTTTTAATCAGCAAGCGCCGGGTGCCGGGCGCTGGCAGCATGTGCGAGGGGTTCACGTGGTGCGACATGGCAGGAATACGCACTTATTTAACGACCAGACTGCCGCGCAGCATGCCCATGCCGCAGGTGAAGGGAAAGGTGCCAGGCTGCTGGGCAGCAGTTCTACCAGGGTGGTCTTGAAGGCGGCAGGTCGCGGCGGATGCTGAAGTCGGGCATGAGCAGCTCCTCCGAGCAGGAGTTTTCCTCATCCCGGTAGAAGCTCAGCTGCACGGGCTTGCCGCGCTCCACTTCAATCACGTCGGGCGAGTAGCCACCCTTGACGGTGATGTCCACCTCCTGCACCCCGCTGGAGGAAGAGACGGCGCTGGCCGTCTGGCGCGCAGAGAAGAAGAAGTACCAGATGACAAACCCGGACAGGGCCACGCCCGTCAGGGTCACGATGATTTCGGCGATATCCATAAACTTAGTTTTTAACGGGGGAGAAGCCGCGCAGGCGCAGCGAGTTGGTGAGCACTGACACCGAGCTTAGCGCCATGGCGGCGGCGGCAAGCATAGGCGAGAGCAGCAGCCAAAGAAGGGTACAGCAGCCCGGCGGCGATGGAATACCCAGCGTGTTGTAGATGAAGGCAAAAAACAGGTTCTGCTTGATGGTACGGATGGTTTGCCGCGACAGGTCAATGGCCGTGACCACGCCGTTCAGGTCGGAGCGCATGAGCGTGATGCCGGCTGCTTCCATCGCCACGTCCGTGCCCCCGCCCATGGCCAGGCCAATGTCGGCCTGCGCCAGGGCGGGCGCGTCGTTGATGCCGTCGCCGACCATAGCCACGGTGCGCCCTTCGGCCTGCAACTCTTTCACTTTGCCGGCCTTGCCGCTGGGCAGCACCTCGGCGAAGAAACGCTTAATGCCGACTTGTCCGGCCACCTGGGCCGCCGTCTGGGGGTTGTCACCCGTCATCATCACCACCTCAATCCCCATCGCCTGCAGCCGTTTGATGGCCACCGCTGACGACTCGCGCACGGTGTCGGCCACGCCGATAAGACCCACGGCCTGCTTGTTGATGGCGACATATAACACAGTCTTGGCCTGGGTGAGCAACTCCTCAGCCTGACGACGCACGGCCGGAGAGAGGGTAATGTCAGCGTCCGCGAGTAGGCGCGCATTACCGATGAGCACCGCCTGCCCATTCACGGACGCCTGCGCCCCTTTGCCTTCGATGGCTGGAAACCCGTGGCGGAAATCACCGTGGCCTGCTGGGCATCGCGTAGCGCACCACGGCTTCCGCCAGCGGGTGCTCACTCTGCCGCTCTACGGCCGCTACCACCTGCAGGAGCTGGCCCGCGTCCTGCCCATCCGCCGGCACAAAGTCCGTGACGGCCGGCTCCCGCGGGTGATGGTGCCGGTTTTATCGAGCAGCACCGTGTTCACTTTATAAGCCTTCTCCAGTGCTTCAGCGTTGCGAATCAGCACGCCGTGTTCAGCCCCTTTGCCGGTGCTGACCATGATGGCTGTGGGCGTGGCCAGGCCCAGCGCGCAGGGACAAGCAATGATGAGCACGGCCACGAAGTTGACCAGGGCCAGCGGCAGACGGGCTTCTACCGGCGCCAGATCAAACCAGAGCACAAAGGTGAGGATGGCAATGACCACGACCGTGGGCACGAAGATGGCGCTGACCTTGTCGGCCAGGCGCTGGATAGGCGCCCGGCTCCCCTGGGCATCCTCCACCAGCTTCACAATCTGCGCGAGCATGGTGTCGGCGCCCACCTTGGTGACGCGGAAGCGGAAGGAACCCGTTTTGTTGAGGGTCGCCCCGAAGACGGGGTCCCCCGTTTTCTTTTCCACCGGCAGGCTCTCGCCGGTGAGCATGGCCTCATCCACGGCCGAGTGGCCTTCCTCGATGAGGCCATCGGTGGCCACCTTCTCGCCCGGGCGCACCACGACGAGGTCGCCAAGTTGAACCTGCTCAATGGGCACGTCCACTTCCTGGCCCCCAGGCCGCACCACGCGGGCGGTTTTGGCCTGCAGCCCCATCAGGGCTTTGATGGCCGCCGAGGTCTGGGTTTTGGCGCGCAGCTCCAACACCTTGCCCAGCAGAATCAGGGCGATGATGGTGGCGGTGGTGTCGTAGTACACTTCGGGCATCAGCCCGCGGCGCATAAACCAGTCGGGTGCTACCGTGGCCGCCAGGCTATAGAGAAAAGCCGCGCCCGTACCCACGGCAATGAGGGTATCCATATTGGCGGCCCGGTGCTTGAAGCCGTTCCAGGCCGAAGTAAAGAACTCGCGGCCGCTGTAGAAGAGCACGGGCAGGGTGAGCACGAGCAGGCCGTAGTTGAGCCACTGCATGTTGATGCGCGCCATCAGGGCCGGCCACAGCATGAGCATACTCAGGGGCATGATGACGACGGCCAAGGCGGTCGCTACCCAGAAGCGGCGCTTAAGCTTTTGGTAGGCCAGCGCCTTCTGCTGGTCGATTTCAGCCTGCCGGTCAGCAGCCGAGGTGTCGGGGGCGCGCTCGGTGACGCCGTAGCCGGCGTTCACGACGGCTTCCTTCAGCGTGGCGGGAGTAGCCTGGGTGGGCACGTAATCCACGGTGGCTTTCTCCGTGGCAAAGTTGACTACAGCCCGCTGCACGCCGGGCGTACGGGTCAGGGACTTTTCGACGAAGGAGGCGCAGGAGGCGCAGGTCATGCCTTCAATGTCGAGGGTCTCGGTTTTAGTGGTAGGTTCCATAAGAGGGTAGAGGCAAAGGGTGCCGGACAGGTTCAACGTAGCAACTGAACGGGCCCCATAAACACCCTACAAAGGAACGGCGGGTTACGCCCGGAGTTGGTACGAAATCCTTCCTCAAACTTGCATAATTTGAAGTGCTGTTCCGGTGGATAGGGGTAGGGCTAAAGCCAATCCGCTGTACTGTCTGCTGGTGCTCTACGTAGGCTGAGTATAAACTGCCGTGTAACGCTGTTCTAGCCCTGCTATATAACTGATTCCCGCTTTTCCCGCCGTGCCTGGCTCAAGACGGCCGCGCTGGCTACCACCCCGGTCTTGCTGGGCTCCCTGCCAGCTCCGGCTAGTGGAGCGGCCCCGGTCGCCGCTAAAACCCCGACCCTCACGGCCGCGGAAATAGCGGCCATTGAAGCCGCGCCGGGCAAGAAAGGCACCTACGTGGAAGCCCAGGCCACGCATACCACCCCACTGCCGCGTAACGATTTGAAGGTAACCATCAAAGGCGAGCCCGTGCCCATCTCGTTTGGCTTTGGCGGCTGGGTGGCCATTAAGCACACCCTCGACGGCAAGTCGGCCATGCTCATGAGCGACACGGTGCTGCTGCAGGAGGAAGTGAATCCCTTGATGTCGGCGGCTCAGGCGCAGGGGCTGGAAATTGGGGCCGTGCACAACCACTTATTCTACGAGGAGCCCCGCATCTTCTACATGCACATCCACGGCATGGGCAGCCCCGCCGAGCTAGCCAGAAAGTTTGCTGCGGCCCTGAAAGACTCCAAGCTGCTGCCGGCCAATCAACCGAAGTCTACCGTGGCGGCCACGCCGCGCAGCCGGGTAACAACGCCACGCCCAGCGCCGGTCCGCCCACCGGCAAGGAGCTGTTCGAGCTGCCGGCCCTCGATAAGCTCGTGGGCTACCCGGGTGTAGTAAACGGTTCCACCTACAAGTACACCGTGGGCCGGGCCGACCTGCAATCCATCATGATGGGCACCGAGATGACCGCCGCCATTGGGCTCAACTCCTGGGCCGCCTTCGCCGGCAAGCAAGCCGATAGCCACATTGCCGGCGACATCGCTATGCTGGAGCACGAGGTGAACCCCGTCATTAAGGTCCTGCGGGCCCACAACTTGGAAGTGGTGGCCGTGCACAACCACATGCTCTTCGACCAGCCCCGGATGATGTTTTTGCACTACTACGGTCGCGGCCCGGCGGCGCAACTGGCGGCTGGGTTCCGAGCCGCCCTGGACCAACTCGGCAAGGGGAAACTACCGGCCGGCGGGCCCCTGAAGCATTAATTAAAGGGGCTGCAGCCGGGGAGTTACGGGGTGCAAGGGGTCTTTCTTCGCCGACACCGATTTATATAATTGGGTCTCACGCTTGCATAATTTTGCGGTCGCCCACGCTCTTCGCGGATTATCCAATAGGCAGGAACTTGTCATACGCCTTGTAGAAAGCATATTTGACCCTTGGATCCAGGGGGCGATCGGCCCGCGCTGGAACTCTTCCCAGGAAATAACAGTAAAGGAGTAGTGCTGCACTTTATGCGCAGAAGCCTAGTTTTGCAGCTGCTTAGCACCTGTTATGTTTCGTAGCCTGTTCCTGTTCCGCCGTTTGCTGGCGACGAGCTTCCTGCTCGTCTTCGTCAACGTGTTTGTGGGTCAGTGTTACTGCGCAGCGATAAATCCGGGGCCCGTCGCGCCACAAACCCAGGCTACTGCTTCAAAGCAGCCCACGCACCCCGGCTGCCACGGCCACGACCCGGCAGCGGCCGGGCAAGTACTGGTGAAAGCCAAGCCCGCGCACGACCACCAGTCGACCAAGTCTTCCGACCAGCAGGACTGCTGCCAGGATAACTCGGCCGCTATCCTCAAGGCGCTCGCGACGCCCGGTGAAAAGCACCTAGTATCGTCCGCTCCGGCCCTGCTGCCGGCCAGCACCGACTTCTTTTTCCGGCCGGCCGCCGGCCAGTGGGACCGCACCCACGCGGTCGTTTTGGTGCTCCGCGAGCACCTGCCCCCAAAATACCCGATATCCGGATTTTCATTCAGTCCCTGACGGTCTGATTCCTTGACGTGCCAAAGGCTCGCCCCGGGATAGCTATGCTATGTCCGGGGCGAGCCTTTGCGTTGGCGTGTCCTCCGAGCGCCTACGTGCGCTCCCCCACCTTCCCCTTTTCTTCCTGGTTTACCCGCCCGACAATGAAGAGTTGTTGCCAAGAAGCGGGCGCTCCTCCCCCCCGGGGGCCGGTACGCCGCCTACTTTCCTACCTGCTCTACGCTGGGGTGGCCGCCGTGCTGGGCTTCGTGCTCTGGCAGCAATGGCAGGCTTAACGCCCCGGCGGAGCCCCGGGCTGCTTACCTTCTAAGTGGCCCCCTGTTTAACCCTCAATCCCCTCTTTATGTACCGCTACCCGCTTTCCCTGCTGGCTGTAGCCAGCCTGCTCACCACGGCCAGCTGCTCGTCCGAATCCGCGTCCAGCAGCGCCACCAACACCGTCACTACGCCCACCAACGGCCCGGCCGAAGGTACTGCCGAGCACAGCGGCGGCCACACCTACGCCTGCCCTATGCACCCGGAGGTGACCAGCACCAAGGAGGGGGACAAGTGCCCCAAGTGCGGCATGAACCTGGAGCACAACGATCAGGTAGCCAATGGTAAAGCCTACGAGATGAAGCTCGTGCCGACCCCCACGGAGGTCACCGCCGGGCAGCCCACTACGCTGGCGTTCACGCCCCGCGAAACGGGTAATGAGTCGGCCCCCGTGCCGCTGGCCGTGGTCCACGAGAAGAAGATTCACCTAATCATCGTTTCCAAGGACCTGGGCCAGTTCTACCACGAGCACCCCGAGTACACCGCCGAGGGCGACTACAAGGTACAATACACCTTCCCCAAGGGCGGCGACTACGTGCTGTTTCAGGACTACACGCCCACGGGCGCTGGCCACCAGCTGGGTCGTCAGCCCCTGACGGTCAAGGGCCCGGCCTACACGCCGGTTAAGTTTAAAAACGACGACATGCAGTGGGACAAGGACGGCTACCAGGCCACGCTCTCCTTTGACAAGCCCCTGCAAACGGGCCAGCTGCTGGGCATGAAAATCAACATCACCCGGGGCGGGCAGCCCGTGACGAACCTGGAGAACTACCTCGGCGCCCTGGGCCACGTGGTAGTGATCAGCGAGGACACGGAGCAGTACCTGCACGTGCACCCCAACGACCAGGCTGACAAGGGCCCTACCATCGGCTTCAACACCAACTTCGAGAAGCCCGGCCTCTACCGCGTCTTCCTGCAGTTCAACCACGGGGGCAAGATTCACACCGGCGACTTCACCATTAACGTCGGCGGCCCCGCCGTCAGCTAACGGGCCGCGGCTCGTCCTGGGCTCCCTTTCACCTCACTCAACCAACCCGTATGAAACACTCCACCTTTTTCCTCGCCGCCCTCTGCTCAGGCACCCTGCTGGTCGCCAGCTGCACCAGCGACAAGGCGGCTGATTCTTCGGCCACGACGACCGAAACAACGGCTACGGAAGGCGCCGCTTCCGGGGACATGGCCGGCATGGACCACTCAGCTATGGGGCATGATAGCAGCGCCGCCGCGGGCAGCACTTCCCCCTAATGGCGTCCATGAACGAGATGATGCGCAAGATGGAAGCCATTCCGATGAAGGGCAACACGGATCACGACTTTGCCCACCATATGCTGGAGCACCACCGTGGGGCCGTGGCTATGGCCGACATCGAGCTTCGCGACGGTAAAGACGCGACGATGCGCCAGATGGCGGAGAAAATTAAAGCTGACCAGCAAAAGGAAATCGCTGAGCTCGAAGCCGTAGCTACCCGCCTCGATAACGCCCCGACCAACTATAAGCCCACTGATCCTACGGACCCCTTCACCAGCAAGATGAAGGCGTCGATGGACGGCATGATGCAGAACATGCAGAAGCCGGTCGCTGACCCGGACATGAACTTTAACATGATGATGACGGTGCACCACCAGAGCGCCGTGGACATGGCCCAGGCCGAGCTGGCCCACGGCAAGGACACCAAGCTCAAAGAAATGGCGCAGCAGATGATCGCCGCGCAGCAGAAAGAAATCCAGCAGTTCAAGGACTGGCACGCCAAAAACGGCGACAAAATGTAGGCCCTGCGGCCCCTCACCTCTCTTTACCTTTCTTACCCCCCTCTCCATGAAATTCTCCCACCTCCTGGTAGCCGCCGCGCTGCTCGCCGCTCCCCTATCCCTGTCGGCCCAGCACAGCCACAAGCCCAACACCGCGCCGCACGGCCACAAAGCCGCGGGCGAATCGCACGCCCATAAGTCCCCCACGGCGGCATCGTACGCACGGCCGGCACCCTGCACATCGAACTCGTGCAGCACCCCACGGAGCTCCACGTGTACCTGCTCGACGCCAACGAGGCGACGGTTACCACCACCCGGCCGACCGGCTCGGTTATGCTGCTGACCACGGCCAATAAAACCAGCACCGTGGCGCTCACCCCAACCGGGGACCACCTGGTGGCCAAGCTGCCCGCCGGCACGGCCCTACGCACGGCCATCGTCAACCTGAAAGCGGGGGGCAAGACCCTGTCGGCGCGGTTTGAGAAGCTGAACGCGACCACGGCCGCGCCGGCGAAGGCCGTGGGGGCCGCCTACCTCTGCCCCATGCAGTGCGAAGGCAGTGCCAGCGACAAGCCCGGCAGCTGCCCCAAGTGCGGCATGGCCCTGGTTAAAAAGAGCTAAGCAACGTCGGCCGGGGACAGCATCCTGACCCCCGGCCTTTGGGCCACGCGCCGTCCTCTGCTGGCAGGGGACGGCGCGCAGGCGAGTTAAAACCTGATTGTATGAAGTACCCTGAAATGAAAGGAATAGGTTGGAGGAGGCTTCCCCTGCTCGGGCTCGTGCTGGGGCTGCTGGGCTTCGGCACCGGGCCAGCGCGGGCGCAAACGGTCCTTAGCCTGGACAGCGCCGAGGCCCAGACCCTGCGCCGCCACCCGCGGCTGCGCCAGGCCGACGAAGAAATCGCCGAGCAGCGCGCCCTCAAACGTGGCTCCTTCGCGCCCGCTAACCCCGACTTTCTGTTGGCGGCGCCCACGGGCGAGATGTGGGCCCCGGGCGTGGTGCAAACCATTGACCTGCCCAACGTGTACCGGCGGCAGCGCCAAGTGGCCCAGGCCGGCATCACCCTGGCCGAGCGCAACCGCGAGGTCAGCCGCGCCAGCGTGCTGCGCGACACCCGGCTGGCGTACCTGAACCTGCAGTTCGCCGCGGCGCAAGTGCGGCAGTTCACGGCCCAGGACAGCTTGTATCGGGCCCTGCGCCTGGCCACGGACCGGCTGTTCGCGGCCGGGGAAGTCACCTCCCTGCAGCGCATCAGCACCGACGCCGAGGCCCGGCAGATAACCGTGCAGCTGCAGCAGGCCACCGACGATCTGCGCGCCGCCCAGCGCCGCCTGGGGCTGCTGCTGGGCCAGCCCACGGCGACGCTGGTGGCGAGCACCGACCTGCGCCAAACGGGCCGGGCGCTCACCCAAACGGGAGCAGCCCTGCTTAGCAGTTTGCCCCTGGAAGACAGCAGCGCTCTGCTGCGCAGCCCGGCCCTGGCCTACGCCACCCAGGGCGTGGCCCTGAGCCAGTCCGGCATCAGCCTGGTGCGGGCCCGGCGCACGCCGGCGCTGACGGTAGGCTATCAGAATCAGGCCTTTGAAAACTCGGCTCTCAAGTACCGCTTTCAATTTGGCGTGTCGGTGCCGATCTGGTTCTGGACCTACCGCTCCCAGCTGCAGGCGGCCACGGCCCGCGCGCGCTCCGCCGACTACCAGCTGCAAACCCAGCGCCTGGAGCTGGGCAGCCAGTACCAGCAGGCGCTGGCGGACACGCGCAAGTTTTCGACCTCCCTCGCGTACTACGAGCAGACCGGCGTGCCCCAGGCCCAGGCCATCATCAGCCAGTCCCAGCGCCTGTTTCGGGCGGGCGAAATCAGCTACCTGTTCCTGATCCAAAGTCTGAATCAGGCCTTCACCATTCAACAAACTTACCTGACGACCATCCGCGACTACCAGCAGGCGCTGGTGGAGCTTAACTACCTGCGAGGCGAATAAGATGAAACAACTGCTGATGCTACTGCTGGGTTTGCTGCTCGTGAGCCGCGCCCACGCCCACGGGGGCGAAGACCACGGCGAGGGAGCCCAAGCCGGCACCCCCGCCGGGGCCACCTCCTTTTCCGTGGCGGCCCTGTCCGAACAGTTCGAAGTGCTGCTGCGCTACGCGCCGCTGGACGGCGGCCAGCCCGCCGACCTGCGGCTGTTCCTGTCGGACTACGCCACCAACGCCCCCATCAAGGGCGCCAAGCTGACCCTGACCAACCCGGAAGATGCGAACCTAAAGTGGGCCGTGACGGAGCAAGAACCCGGCATTTACCTGGTGGAAGGGGAGTTTCCGGCTAACAAGACCTACAGCTTCACGGCCAACATCGTGGCCGGGGAGCAAGCGGATCTGCTGCTGCTCGAAGGCATCAAGGTCGGCCAAAAGCTGCCCGTAGCCGCTGCCGCGCCGGTAGCTGCCTCTCCGTTTTCCTCCTGGAAGACCGTGCTGGCCCTGGTGGGCGCCTTTGCCCTCGGCATTGGCCTGACGGCCCTGCTGCTGCGCCGCCGCCCACGCCGCGCGGAAGAGTCCATTTCCACGCCTACCCCTGCAGTCTATGAAAACCAAGCATAAATTCCTCGCCGCCGCGGCCGCCACTACGCTGGTGCTCACCGTGCTGCTGCCCCCACCCGCTGCGGTGCTCGGCCACGGGGGGGAAGACCACGGGGCCGCCGCCCCCGCGAGCCCCGGCGTCGCCCTCACCGATGAGGTGCTGCTGCCCAAGGAAAGCCAGTTCCTGTTTAAGGTGGGCACCAGCCTGGCCAGCTACTCCCAAACCTACAGCCGGGCCACGCTCTACGGCACGGTTTCGGCCGCCGCCGGCGGCGAAGGGCCGATTGTGGTGCCTCAAACGGGCCGCATTGTCAGCCTCCCCGCCCGGGTAGGCCAGCAAGTGCGGGCCGGGCAGACGCTGGCCGTCATCGAGCAAACCTTGGCCGCGACCGAGCAGATCGGGCTCAGCACGGAGCGGGCCAACGCCCAGGCCGAGCTGCGCGCGGCTCAGCAGGAGTACGCCCGCCTGCAAAGCATTGCCGACATCGCCGCGCGCAAAGACGTAGTGGCCGCCGAGCTGCGCCTGCGCCAGGCCCGGCAGAACGCCAGCATCTATAACGGCCAGGCCAGCAACCGCCGCGTGTCCATCCTCTCGCCCATCAGCGGCACGGTGGACGTGTTCTCGCTGGCCGTAGGCCAGCAAGTAAACCAGGGGGATGAGCTCTTCCGCGTCATCAACCCCCGCAAGCTGCGCGTCGAAGCCCAGGTGTTTGCCCAGGATCTGGCCAAGGTGTCGCCCGGGGCGAAGTTCCGGGTGGAAGGCCTGCAGGGCCAGGCCGGGGTAGCGGCCCGCCTGGTGGTGTTCAGCAACGTGGTGAACCCCGTGAATCAAGCCCGGCAACTGGTGCTCGAACTCGACGGCGCGGCCGGCAGTGCCTACCGCGCGGGCCAGGCGGTGAACGTGCAGGTAGTCGGCCAAAGTGGCGGCAGCGAGCCCCAGCTGGTGGTGCCTACCTCGGCCGTCACCGACCTGAACGGCAAGCCCGTGGTGTTCGTGCACACCGCGCCCGAGCGCTTTAAGATTCAGTACGTGCAGCCCGGCGCCGTCAACGGCGAGCAGACCGTGCTAGCCCAGGGCGAGGTCAACGAAAACGACCGGGTCGTCACCACAGGCACCTACCAGCTCAAATCCATTTACCTCAACCAGTAACCCACCCGCCCCCACCGGGGGCCTTCTCTTCCCCTCCCATGAAACATGTTCTTGCCTTCGCGGCGCTGACCGCTACCCTTGCTGTTGCCGCCCCCACGGCGCAGGCCCAAACCACCCCGGCTGCTGCCCCCGGGTCGGCGGCTGACGAGGCCGCCGTCAAAGCAACGCTGACCAAGTACCAACAGGCCGTGCAGAAGCTGGACACCACGGGCACCCACCGCCTGTTCACGGCCAACTCGCAGGTGTTCGAGTCGGGGGGGGTGGAAGGCACCTACCAGCACTACGCCGCCCACCACCTGGCGCCGGAGCTGAAGGAGTTCAAGGCCTTCACCTTCAGCGACTACCAAGCCGCGGTGCAGGTGGATGGCCCCTACGCCTTCGCCACGGAAACCTACACCTATACCATCAACCTGAAACCCGATCCCAAAGAGAAGGAAGCCAAGGCGCCCATCGTCCGCCGCGGGGTGGCCACGTCCGTGCTGCGCAAAAACGCCGCCGGCCAGTGGCAAATCATGACCACCCACTCCTCGGCCCGCACGCCCCGCGTCAAAAAATAAGTTGTCCGGTGGGCCCGGACTGCGGCCTAGGACGCTGCCGATTTCGGGAGGGGAGGTGCCACCCGGCCGCCTTCACTTCTTCCTCTTTTGCGCTAACAACCGATGCTTGATAAGATAATTCGCTTTGCCCTGCAGAACCGCCTGCTCATGCTGGCCTTCGCCGTAGGCCTGCTTTTGGCCGGGGCGTACACGGCCCAGCAGCTGCCCGTGGACGTGCTGCCTGACCTGGACCGCCCCCGCGTGACCGTCTTCCTCGAATCCCCGGGTATGGCCCCGAGGAAGTAGAGGCGCTGGTGACGCTGCCCGTGGAGACGGCCCTGAACGGGGCCACCGGCGTGTCGGCCGTGCGCTCCAACTCGGCCATCGGCCTGGGCATGGTGTTCGTGGAGTTCGACTACGGCACGGACATCTTCACCGCCCGCCAGATCGTCAGCGAAAAGCTGCAGACCGTGGGCGAGCAGCTGCCCACGGGCATCACCCCGGTGCTGGGTCCTATCTCCTCGGTGATGGGCCAGATCATGCTCGTAGGCCTGTCGGGCGGCAAGGAAACCAACGCCGCCGACTTGCGCACCCTGGCCAACTACACCGTGCGCCAGCGCCTGCTCTCGATTCCGGGTGTGGCCCAGGTCATCCCTATTGGCGGCGACAACCTGCAGTACCAGGTGCTGCTGGATATGGCCCGCCTGAACGCGACGGGCATCACCGTTAACCAGGTGGAGGACGCGCTGCGCAACTCCAACCTGAATACCACCGGCAACTTCTTCGACCGCAACGGCTCGGAGGTGCTCATCCGCAACCTGGGCCGCCTGCGCTCGGTCACGGACATCGAAAACATCATCGTGGGCTACCGCGAGCAGTCGCCCGTGCGCGTGGTCGACATCGCCCGCGTGGAGTTCGGCGCCCGCTTCAAGCGCGGGGACGGCAGCGTAAACGGCAAGCCGGCCGTAATTCTGAGCATCGAGAAGCAGCCGGGCGCGGCCACCGTGGGCCTCACCGAGGCCGTAGAAAAAGCGCTGGTGGAGCTCAAGCCCTCTTTGCCCAAGGACGTGCAGGTCAACACCCGCTTGTTCAAGCAGTCCGAGTTTATTGAGTCGTCCATCACCAACGTGGAGGAGGCCCTGCGCGACGGCGCCATCCTGGTGATCATCGTGCTGTTCGCCTTTCTGCTGAACGTGCGCACCACCTTCATCTCGCTGGTGGCCATCCCGCTTTCGCTGCTGGTGACGGCGCTCGTGTTTCGCGCGGCGGGCATCTCCATCAACACCATGACCCTGGGCGGGCTGGCCATTGCCATCGGCGAGCTCGTGGATGATGCCATCGTGGACGTGGAAAACGTGTATCGGCGCCTACGGGAAAACCGGCAGCTGCCCAGGCCGCGGCCGGTGCTGAAAGTCATCTATGCCGCCAGCTCGGAGGTGCGCAACTCCATCGTGTACGCCACCATCATCGTGGTGCTCGTGTTCCTGCCTCTATTCGCGCTCGAGGGCATGGAAGGCCGCATTTTTGCGCCCCTGGGCATCGCCTACATCACCAGCATCGTGGCCTCGCTGTTTGTCTCGCTCACCATCACGCCGGTGCTGTGCTACTACCTGCTGCCGAAGATGAAGCAGATGGACCACCCCGAAACCGACGGGGGCCTGGTGCGCTGGCTCAAGAAAAAAGATACCCGCCTGCTGGGCTGGGGGCTGCAGCATCCCAAGCTGGTGCTCACCTCCACCGCCTTGCTCTTTGTGATGGCGGCGGCCATGGTGCCCTTCTTCGGCACGGAGTTTCTGCCGCCCTTTAACGAGGGCTCGCTGACGGTGAACTTCTCGGCCCCCGCCGGCACCTCCCTCACCGAGTCCAACCGCCTGGGCACCATCGGCGAGGAGCAGATGCTCAAGATTCCGGAAGTGGCCTACACCGCCCGCCGCACGGGCCGCGCCGAGCTCGACGAGCACGCCGAGTCCGTCAACAACTCGGAAATCGAGGTGGCCTTCAAAACCGAAGAGGAGCTGGCAAAGGAGGGCCGCGAGATGCGCAGCCGGGATGAGATCCTGGCCGACATGCGCGACAAGCTCAGCCTGATCACCGGCGTGAACGTGAACATTGGCCAGCCCATCTCCCACCGCCTGGACCACCTGCTCTCGGGCGTGCGGGCCCAGGTCGCCATCAAGGTTTTTGGCAACGACCTGCTCGAATTGCGCCGCTACGCCAACGAAGTCCGCGCCGCCGCGGCCACGGTGCCGGGCGTGGTGGACCTACAGGTGGAAAAGCAGGTGCAGATCCCCCAGCTGCTCATCCGCCCCCGGGAGGACGCCCTGCGCGCCTACGGCATGGAGCGGGGCGAAGTGGTGCAGGACCTGGAAACCCTCTTTCAGGGCGCCGTGGTGTCGCAGATGCTCAACGGCCAGCAGCGCTTCGACTTGATCGTCAAGCTGCCCGAAAGCCAGCGCAACGACCTGACCGCCATTGGCCAGACCCGCATTGAAACGCCCACGGGGGCCCTAATCCCCGTCAGCCAGGTGGCCGACATTCTCTACGAGCCCGGCCCCAACACCGTCAACCACGAAAATACCCAGCGCCGCATCACCATCTCCCTGAACGTGGCCGAGCGTGACCTGGGCTCCACCGTGAAGGAGATTCAGCAGAAAGTCAGCCAGCAGGTCAAGCTGCCCGCGGGCTACTACCTGACCTACGGGGGCAGTTCGAGAGCCAGCAGTCGGCCTCCCAGAAGATTCTGTGGCTGAGCTTGTTTTCGCTGGCCGGCATTTTCCTGGTGCTCTACTCGCACTTCAAGTCCACCTACATGGTCGGGCAGATCATGCTCAACATTCCCCTGGCCCTGATTGGCTCGGTGGTGGCGGTGCTGCTCACCGGGGGCACGTTCAGCATCGCCTCGCTCGTGGGCTTCATCACCCTGACGGGCATTGCCTCGCGCAACGGCATCATGATGATTTCCCACTACATCCATCTGGTGGAGCACGAGGGGGAGAAATTCGGTAGGCGCATGATTGTGCGCGGCTCCCTGGAGCGCCTGGTGCCCGTGCTGATGACCGCTCTGGTGGCGGCCCTGGCCCTGGTACCGCTGACGCTGGCCAAGGACGCGCCGGGCAAGGAAATCCTGTACCCGGTGGCTACCGTCATTCTGGGCGGCCTGCTCTCCTCCACGTTCCTGGACATCATCGTCACGCCCGTGGTGTTCTGGCTGGTGGGCGAAAAAGCCCTGGCCCAGTATTTCGCTTCCCACCAGGAAGTAGGCCTCGACGACCACCCGCAGGAACTGGATGCCCAGCCGCTGACGCCGGCCGGGGACCGCAACCCGGTGCTGCCCGTGCGCTAAGGGATGCTGCACGCTTTTCTCCATATCACGGTGCCCGGCCTCGTCGCCCTGGGGTTTTACCGGCCCCACTGGCGGCGGGTCTGGCTGGTGCTGGCCGCCGCGTTGCTGCTCGACCTGGATCATTTGTGGGCCACGCCCTTCTACGACGCGGAGCGGTGCAGCATCAACTTCCACACCTTCCACACCTACTGGGCCATCGGCGCCTACGGGCTGCTGCTCGTGCCCGCCCGCACCCGGGTGTGGGCCGTGGGCTTTCTGCTGCACATGGTGCTGGACTACACCGAGTGCTGGCAACGCGGTATCTACCTGCCTTAACGCCGCGTACTGATGGCCCCTCACCCCGACGCTGCTTCGCCTACCACCGTGCTCTTCATCAAGCACATGGTCTGCGCGCGCGGTATTCGGGTGGTGCGCCGGGAGCTGGAAGGGCTGGGCCTGCAGGTGCTCGACGTGCGGCTGGGCGCCGCTACGGTAGCCGGCCCGGCGGAAGCGGTGGACTGGCCCCGGGTGCGGGCCACGCTGGCCGCGGCCCGGTTCGCGCTGCTCGAAACCTGGCACCAGACGCTGGTAGAGCGAGTGAGCGAGGCGGTAAACCGGCGGCTGCGTCAACCGGGGGAGGTGCTGCGGCACCGAGCGTTTGGGGAGGCGGTTGCCCAGGAGCTGGGGTTGTCGTATCCGCAGCTCAGCGCGGCCTTTGCCCGGCTGGGCACCGGCCAAACCCTGGCGGGTTACCTCCTCGGTGAGCGCCTGGCTTATGCTCAGGAGCTGCTGGCCTCCTCAGCCCTCGGCGTGGGCCTCATTGCCCGGCGGCTGGGGTACAGCAGCCTGGCGCACTTCTCCGGCCAGTTCCGGCGCCTGACCCGCTGTTCGCCTTCCACGTATCGCCGGCGGCTCGGCGCCGAGTTGCTTCCGGCCAAGACCACAAAGGCCCTAAATGATGCAAGGGAAGGGGGATAATATGTAAAACCGCAGATAGAAGGGGGGGGTATACCTATACAGCGGCCCGGTTGGGTTGCTTATTCCCTTACCTAACCCTCTTTCCTATGCATACCCAAAACCAATCTCTGCTCGACGCCCTCAATGCCTGCATCGCCGCCTGCGAGCACTGCGCCACCGCCTGCCTGCAGGAAGAAAACGTGCAGATGATGGCCCGCTGCGTCCTGCTCGACCGCGACTGCGCCGACATCTGTGCCCTCACCGCCCGATTTGTGGCCCGCGGCTCGGAGCACGCCGCCCATTTGCTGAAAGAGTGCGCCGAAATCTGCAAGGCCTGCGGCGATGAGTGCGAGCAGCACGGCGCCCACTCCGCGCATTGCCGCGAGTGCGCCGAGGCTTGTCGCCGCTGCGAACAAGCCTGCCGCCAGGGCATGGCCGCCTAGCTTACCCCGCCTGACTTTCCAGCAGCCAGCCGGTATTCGTACCAGCTGGCTGCTGCTGTTTTTCGGGGCCTAAAAAACAGGCAGGTGGTTGGCGCACTTCTGTAGCGTAGCCTACCCCAGGGCCGGTAAATTCGCGGGCCATCTCCGTCTCTCAATTCCATGTCGATGACTTTATCCCCGCTCCTGCGCAAGTTCATGCTCACGGCCCATATCACGTTCTCCGTGGGCTGGCTCGGGGCGGTAGCCGTGTTCCTGGCCCTGGCCATCACCGGGCTGACCAGCGAGGATGCCTTGCTGGTGCGCACGGCGTACCTGGCCATGGGACTCAGCGGCTGGTTGATTATTGTGCCCTCCAGCCTGGGGGCGTTGCTCACGGGCGTGGTGCAGGCCCTGGGTACGCCGTGGGGGCTCTTCAAGCACTATTGGGTGCTGGTGAAGCTGGTGCTCACGGTGGGGGCTACGCTGCTGCTGCTGCTCCACATGCAGCCCATCAGCTACCTGGCCGAAGTGGCCGCTAAAACGGATCTTTCCGCGACCGATCTGCGTGGACTGCGCCTGCAACTGCTGGCCGATGCCGCCGCCGCGCTGGTGGTGCTGCTGGCGGCCACCGCTATTTCGGTGTACAAGCCCTGGGGGCGGATCGGCCAGTGGCGCCGGCAACAACGCGAACACACCCAGCGGGTAGCCGCTGGGCGCGCTTCGGCGGCGCCCACGCCGTGGGGGCGGTACGTGCTCTTCATCCTTTTGGGGGCGGGCCTGCTGTTGGTTATCCTCAAACACCTGTTAAGTGGGGGCATGGGGCATCATTAGCGCCTGCCCGCTAACGCCTGACTGGGTGGCGCGGGCCACTAGCAGGGCCGCTTAGGCGACTGCCCTGGTTCCCAGATATCCATTTCCACTCCTCAAAGTACCGGCCCGGCGGGGCTTTCGTGCCGGGCCTTTCGGCAGGGGGTAAGCCATCACTGCTGGGTAGACTATGATAAAGGTCATGTGCTTCGGGCACGAAGATCATGGGGAGGGCCTCCCCAAAGCCGGAATTTTGCTCGCTCTTATTACGCTCTCCCGCGTGCGCCCTGCCGTCCCGTTATGAAGAAGCTACCCTTTCTGCTGTTCGTTTTCCTGCTGCTGGGGCTCGCCAGCGCCTCCCACGCGCAGACCAGTCCCCCTGGCCCGGCGGCCGCCCTGCCGCTGCACGACTACTGCGTGCTGAAGGACGGCCGGATGATGTTCGTTCAGGGCGGCCAGCTGCTGCCGATGACCCAACCCATGACCATGCGCGACGGCACCGTCTGCCGAACTAATGGTAGCTGCACCCGCAAGGATGGCACCGTCATCCAGATGAAAGAAGGGGAGCACATGATGAAGAATGGCAAAATCATGAAGAACCCGCGCTTCTTGAGCAAAGGCGCGAAAGCCGGGGCCTGAGCCCTCCACGGCCCGCCACCTGCGGACTCTTGCCCTGCCTGTTTTCGGTAGGGTAGTTGGGTTCCACCACTCTTTCTACGCTATTGCTGATGTCCGTTTCCACCGCTTCGGCCCGCACAACCTCGACCCGGCGCCTGTATTCCAGCCGCCCCGGTCTCTACGAGACCATGATCGGGCTGCTGCGCTACCCGCAGGGGCTGACCCGGTACTTTGCGCAGGCCGACTTTCTGCGGCCCGACCTGAAGGTGCTCGACGCGGGCTGTGGCACTGGGGCGGCCACCATAGCCCTGCACACGGCCCTAGCGGGGCGCCACTTGCTGCCGGCCCGGTTTCACGCCTTCGATGTGACGCCGCGCATGCTCCGCCGGTTCGCCCGGCACTTGGACCAGCACCCTGTGGTCGGCATTGAGCTGGAAGTAGCCGATGCCCTGGACTTAGGCACGCTGCCGGCCGGCTGGTGGGACTACGACCTGATTATCTCCTCGGCCATGCTCGAATACCTGCCCAAGGCCGATCTGGCGGCGGCGCTGGAGAGCCTGCGGCTCCGGCTGCGGCCGGCCGGCACGCTCGTGGTGTTTATCACGCGGCAGAGCCCGTACATGGTGCCGTTTATCGGCCGGTGGTGGCACGCCAACCTCTACGACAAGTCGGAGCTGCACCAAGCCTTTCGGCAAGCGGGCTTTAGGCAGCTCGATTTTCAGGCCTTTCCCCGCCCGTACCGCTACCTCAACTGGTGGGGCCACGTCGTGGTCGCCCGCCTCTAAGGTGGGGCTGCTGCTTTCCGCCCTTTCCTCCTCCAAGCCTCTTGTCCACTGTCATGCAAACTTACTTTTTTGCCCTGCTGAGCCTGCTGATGGCCGTGGCCACCAGTGCCCGGGGGCAGACCGCCCGGCTGGGCAGCGGACTGTACCGCTCGGCCGAAGACTTCCGCCAGCACCGCCTCACGCTGGGCGTGGACTGCAAAACGGCAACCCACAAGCTGCGCCTACATGAGTTCAGCGGCAAGCCCACCATGACGGTCATTCACGGGGGCAGATCGTATCAGGTAGCCAAGGACAGCCTATTTGGGTTTCGTGACTGCGACGGACGCGACTATCGGTTTGCCTCCAATAATCAGCACTATCCCATCCTAAACCCCGGCGAGGAGTTGCTACTCTATAAGGTGGAGCAGCCCACCGTGGGCAAGAGCCCCGGCTTTGTGCGCCTGTTTTTTAGCCCCAACGCCGAAGCGCCCCTGCAGCCGCTGACGCTGCTGGCTGTCAAAAAGGCCTTCCCCAACAACCACCGCTTTCACGACCTGCTCGACGCGCAGCTTCCGCACGGCAATCTCACCGCCTACGACCAGATGCACCGCATGACCAAAATCAACTGGCTGCTCCAGCAAAGCCGGACGGGAGCGGCGCACTGAGCGCCTATCCAACGACACAGCGGCGGGCCCTTGCTGCTGGCAAAGCGCAGCGCCCACTTTTTATGAATCACCACTTCAATCTTACATGTTAGAACGCCTGATTTCCTGGTCGGTGAACCACCGCTTCTGGGTCAGTCTGCTTGCGGGCTTGCTGGTGGCGGGCGGCGTGTATTCTATTTACACGACGCCGGTGGACGCGCTACCGGATTTGTCGCAGAACCAGGTCATCATCTACACGGAGTGGATGGGGCGCAACCCGCAGATTATGGAGGACCAGGTGACTTACCCGCTGGTGTCCAACCTGCAGGGCGTGCCCCGGGTTAAGTCCATTCGCGCCGCTTCCATGTTCGGTATGAGCTTCGTCTTTATGATATTTGAGGACGACGTGGACATCTACTGGGCCCGCTCGCGGGTGCTGGATCGGCTAAACTACGCGCAGAAGTTCCTGCCGCCCAATATCACGCCCTCCCTGGGGCCCGATGGCACGGGCGTAGGCCACGTGTTCTGGTACACGCTGCAGGCCCCCGACTACAACCTGGGCGAGCTGCGCGCCCTGCAGGACTGGTACGTCAAGTTTGCCCTGCAAAACGTGGAGGGCGTAAGCGAAGTGGCTTCCTTCGGTGGCTTCCAGAAGCAGTACCAGGTGAGCATCAACCCCCACAAGCTGCTCTACTACGACATCCCCCTGACCAAGGTCATCAGCGCCATCAACCGCAACAACCGCGACGTGGGCGGCAGCCTGTTCGAGAGCAACCGGGCCGGCTACCTGGTTAAGGGCCTGGGCTACATCAAGAGCGTCGAAGACATCCAGAACATTCCCCTGGGCCAGTACAAGTCCGTGCCCGTGCGTATCCGCGACGTGGCCACGGTGCAGATGAGCGCCGACTTGCGCCTGGGAATCGCCGACGAAAACGGCGAGGGCGAGGTGGTAGGCGGCATCGTGGTGATGCGCTACGGCGAAAACGCTAAGGAGGTCATTGACCGGGTGAAAACCCGCCTCGCTGACGTGGCCAAGGGCCTGCCGCCCGGCGTGAAATTCAAGGTGGCCTACGACCGCAGCGACCTGATTATGGCCGCCATCGGCACGCTGAAGGAGACCATTTCCGAGGAGCTGATTGTGGTGTGCATTGTGGTGCTGGTGTTCCTGTTTCACTTCGGCTCGGGGCTGGTGGCCATCGTCAACATTCCGCTCTCCATCCTTATCGGCTTCATCCTGATGAAGCTGTTCGGGGTCTCGTCCAACCTCATGTCGCTCGGCGGCGTGGCCCTGGCGGTGGGCGACCTGGTGGACTCGGGCATCGTGATGGCGGAAAATGCCTACCGCCAGCTCACCGACCGGGTGGTGGGGCCGGACCAGCCCAACGACGCCACCTGATGATGGAGAAACAACGCATTGGCCACACCCGTGAGCTGCCCGAAGCCGAGCGCATCCGCCTCATCGAGCAGTCGGCCCGCACCATTGGCCGCGCCGTGGTGTCGTCCATTCTCATCACGCTCGTCTCATTTGCCCCCATCCTGCTGCTGACGGGCCAGGAAAAAAAGCTGTTTACGCCCCTGGTGCTCACCAAGAGCTTTTGTCTGGTGGGCTCGGCCCTGGTGGCCGTGCTCATCCTGCCCATGGCCCTGCGGGTGCTGCTCAAGGGCAAGCTGATTCCTAATAGCCGCAACCCGGTGTCGCGCTTCTTCACCGGGGTGTTCGGGCCGGTGGTGCGGCTGGCGCTGCGCTGGAAAAAGACGGTGCTGGCCCTGGTGCTGGCCCTGGTGCTGGGCAGCATTCCGCTGGTGCTGAGCACCGGCACCGAGTTCATGCCGCCGCTCGACGAAGGCTCACTGCTGATGATGCCCACTACGCTGCCCGACGTGTCTTACGCCGAGGCCAAGCGCATTTTGCAGGTGCAGGACAAGCTGCTGATGGGCTTCCCGGAGGTGGCCAACGTGCTGGGCAAGGCCGGCCGGGCCAACACGGCCACCGACAACGCCCCGCTGAGCATGATTGAAACCATCATCCTGCTCAAGCCCCGCGACCAGTGGCGCGACGGCATGACCACGGAAAAGCTGATTGCGGAAATGAATCAGCGGGTGCGCATTCCGGGCGTGGCCGTGGGCTGGACCCAGCCCATCATCAACCGCATCAACATGCTTTCTACCGGCATCCGCACCGACGTGGGCGTGAAAATCTACGGCGCCGACCTGGACAGCATCTACGTACTGGCGCAGCAGGTAAAGCAGGCCATCAGCGGCATTGAGGGCCTGGCCGACCTCTACGTGGAGCCGCTCACGGGGGCAAGTACCTGGAAATTGCCGTGCGGCGCCACGAGCTGGCCCGCTACGGCCTGGACGTGGACGACGTGGGCGTGCTCATCGAAACGGCCCTGGGCGGAGCCCGCATCGGCACCACGGTGGAAAAGCGGGAGCGGTTCACCATCAACGTGCGCCTGGCCCAGGACTTCCGCAACAACCTGCAGGAGCTGGGGCGCGTGCCGGTGCAAACGGCCCAGTACGGCCCGGTGCCGCTCTCGGCCGTGGCCGAGCTGCGCATCACCGAGGGGCCGGCCATGATCAACTCGGAAAACGCCCTGCTGCGGGGCACGGTACTCTTCAACGTGCGCGGCCGCGACATGGGCAGCGTGGTGAACGAGGCCAAGGAACGGGTGGCGGCCCACTTCCCCCGCCTGCCCCAGGGCTACTATATCGAGTGGAGCGGGCAGTACGAAAACCAGGTCAGTGCCCAAAAGCGGCTCCAGCTCATCATTCCGGGGGTGCTGCTCGTCATCTGCTTCATTCTCTATTTTACGTTCAAGGCCATGCGGGAGGTGCTTATCATCCTCTCGGGCATCCCCCTGGCTTTGATTGGGGGCGTGTACTCGCTGCACCTGTTCGACGTCAACTTTTCGGTGTCCGTGGCCGTGGGCTTCATTGCTCTGTTCGGCGTGGCTATGGAAACGGGGGTGCTCGTAGTGGTGTACCTCAACCAGGCCCTGGGCGACTTGGTGCGCTCCCGCCAGCCACCGGCTCTGCCAGATGGGGCGGCCCCGCCGCTCACTGCCCCGCCACCACCCGATGCAGCAATGCCCGGAGTGCCCGCGGGGGTCGTGGCCCCCGCGCCGCCAATGCCACCGATCACGCAGCAGGACATTGAAAAGGCCGTGTACGCCGGCGCCGTGCTGCGCATTCGGCCGGTGCTGATGACGGTAGTGGTGGACATGCTGGGCCTGTTTCCAGTGCTCATTGCCACCGGCGTGGGCAGCGACCTGATGCGGCCGCTGGCCCTGCCTTACGTGTTCGGCCTGGTCACGGCCACCCTGTACGCCCTCGTGGTGGTGCCCGCCCTCTTTGCCCTGGTGAAGGAATGGGAATGGCGCCGCACCGGGCAGCTGACTTACCTCACCCTCCATGATTAACGCCATGCCTCGTCTGTTGTGTATCCTGCTGCTGGGGGCGGCCCTGAGCGGGCCCGCGCCGGTCCGCGCCCAAGTTCAAGCTCCCGCCGCGCCCACGCTTTCCCTGGCTCAGGTGCTGGCCGGGGTGGAAGCCAGCTACCCCTCGCTGACGGCCTACCAGCGCCGCATTCAGGCCCTGGATGCGCGGGCGGCGGGGGCCCGCAGCCAGATGCCGCCGCAGGTGGGCTTCGGGCTAGCCCAATATCCCTACCGCACGGCCATCCTCAAGGAAATGGACTCACCCGAAAATCAGGCTGGTATGGTCGTGTCTGTCGAGCAGATGCTGACCAATCCCGCCAAGCTCAACGCCCGGCGCGACCTGCTGCGGGCGCAGGGGCAGGTGGTGCAGGCCGAGCAGCGCGGGCAGCTCAACGAGCTGCGCGCCGGGGCCAAGGCGGCGTATTACCAGCGGTTCGTGGCCGAGCGCAAGCGGCGCGTGCTAAGCCAAAGCCGGCGCACCCTGCAGCGCGTGGTTGCCCTCACCCGCGACCGGTACACCTACAACCAGGCCGCGCTGGGTACCCTGTTCAAAGCCGAGGCCCAGCTCAAGGAGCTGGACAACACCGACGCCACCCTGCTCTCGCTTATTCGCGAAGGCAGCATCGTGCTCAACACCCTGCTGGGCCAGCCCACCGACCGGGCGTTTGCCCTCGACACCGCCCAGCTGCTGCGCCCTGATTTCGCCGACACCACGGTGGCGCGCCGCAGCGACCTGGCCGCCGGCGAGCGGATGATTGAAGCCACGCGCCTAGAGCAGAAAATTGCCCGCCTAGGCCGCAAGCCCGACTTTGGCGTCCGCTTCGAGCACATGCAGATGACACCGGGCATGGCCAACCGTTACACCCTGATGGGTATGGTCACAGTCCCCATCGCGCCCTGGTCGGCCCGCCTGTACCGGTCCGAAGAGCAGGCCGTGGCCCTGCAGCTCGACGAGCAACAGCTCATGCAGCAGGCCCTGCGCCTACAAGCCCACCGGGCCGTGGCCGAAAAGCGCAGCCAGCTCCGGGCCGGCCACGAGCAGCTGCACAACTACGAAACCGCCATCCTGCCCGCCTACCGCCGCGCTTTCGAGGTGCAGAACCTGGCCTACGGCCAAACCACGGGCAACCTGTTCGTGCTGCTCGATGCCTGGCAGATGCTGCTGATGAAGCAGATGGACTATTGGGACACCTACGGGCAGGTCCTCGCCCTGCAAGCAGCCTACGACTATGAAACCGAGCAATAACTCGCTATTCTCGGCCGCCAACCTCACCGGCTGGCGCACGGCCCTCGTGCTGGGCGTCAGCGTCCTGGCTGGCTGCGGCCGGGATGAGCCACTGGCTGCCTCCGGTGCTAAGCCTGAACCAGTCACGGTGTCGGGGCTGCCTGCCTCGGCTGACCATCTGCTGCAGTCACCCAGCCGGCTAGTGGTATCCGCGCAAGCGTTGGTGGCACCCGTTGGGGCCGGCATGGCTGACTCCATTGCCCTGACCGGCTACGTGGCTCCCGACCCCGGCGGCAGCGGCAGGTGAGCGCCCGCGCGGGCGGCCGCGTGGAGCGCCTGTACGTGCGCTACAACTACCAGCGCGTGCAGGCCGGCCAGCGGCTGCTCGACCTCTACAGCCCCGAACTCAACACGGCCCTGCGCGAATACCAGTACCTGGTGGCCCAGGGCGTGGACGCGGATTTGCAGCAGCGCAGCCGCGCCAAACTGCAGCTGCTGGGCGTGTCCGCCAGCCAACTGGCCAGTGACTCTAAAAACGCCACTCCTACGCTGCTCATTGTCAGCCCCTACGCCGGCTACGTCGTGCCGAGCCAAGTGGCCCCAGCGGCGGCCATGCCGGCGGCGGCCGGGGGCATGGGGGCTACGGCCACTGACGATGGCATGGGTTCCGCGCCGGCCGCGCCGGCCGCCGGCGCAACCGCCCCCGCCGCGGGGAGTGGGCTGCGCGAAGGCGGCTACGTAGCCGTGGGCGACCCGCTCTTTACCATCAACGACCTGCGGCAGGTGTGGGGCATCCTGGCCGTCGAAGCCCGCTACGTGGACCGCGTGCGGCCGGGCCAGCGGGTCCGGCTCCGCAGCGAGCTGAACCCCGGGCAGCTCATCGAAGCGCGGGTAGCCTACATTGAACCCGCCTTCGCCCCGGACCAGAAGTTCCTGCAGGTGCGCGTGTACCTGGACAACGCCGCCGGCCAACTCAAAGTCAACTCCCTGCTCACCGGCACGCTGGAAGCCCCGGCCCCGCGCGGGCTGCAGCTACCAGCATCCAGCGTATACGACACCGGGCGGCGGCACCTGGTGTGGGTGCACCGCGGCACGACCGCCGCCGGCCGCCGCCTTTTTGAGGCCCGTACCGTCACCACCGGCCCGTTGGGCGGGCCGATGGTGGCCATTCTGGCGGGCCTCGGCCCCCAGGAAAAAGTGGCGCGGGAAGCCGGCTACCTGGTCGACAGTGAAAGCTTTTTAGACCCCCAAACGCCATGAGCCCGTACCTAAAAGCCGACTTTCGAATGCCACGCGGCCTGCGGTGGCTGGCGCTACTCCTGGCCCTGACCAGCGGGCTGGGGGCTTGCCGATCGCGCAAAACAGCACCGGATGCCCAAGCACCGGAACACGCCGGGATGGCTACGGATGCCCATCAGCAGCACGGCAAATCTGAAACGACACGGGACACGCTGGGCATCGACGCGGGCCAGCAGGCGCGCGCGGGCCTGCAAACCCGCTTGGTAACGACGACAAGCCTGCCCGCCGAGCTGCTGGTACTGGGCACCGTGGCGGCCGACGAAAACAGCACCGTGGTGGTCAGCGCCCGGGTCGATGGCCGCCTCGACCACCTGTACGCCAATACCCCGGGCCAGCTCATCCGGCGCGGCCAGCCCCTTTACGGCCTCTACAGCGAGCAGCTTCTGAGTGACGCGCAGGAATACGTGCGCATGGGCGGTGCGTCGTCCTCGGCGGGAGGCAAAGCCGCCGCCGCCAAGCTCCGCCTGCAAGGGGTCAGCGCCGCCCAGATTGCCGCCCTTAACGCCGGCCCCCTGCCGGCCACGCTGCGCTTCGACAGCCCGGCCGGCGGCTACCTGGGCGAGCTGCTGGTGCGCGAGGGCCAGTACGTGACGCGCGGCACGCCGCTGCTGCGCATTACCAACGCCGCCACGGTGTGGGTGGAGGCCCAGCTCTACGCTTCGGAGCTGCAGGTGCTGCGCCGGGTGGGGCGCCTGCAGGTGGAAGTGGAGGCCTACCCCGGCCAGCGCTTCGAGGCCCGGCTGGTGGACGAGCGGCCCGTGCTGGAAGAAGACCGCAAGATTAACCTGGTTCGGCTGCAGGTGGCCAACCCCGACGGGCAACTGCGCCCCGGCATGATGGCCACGGTACTGGTGGGCCAGCGGGCCCGTTCCTCCACCGCCGCTCCCGCGACGGCCCTCAACGTCGGCAACATGACCACGGTGTGGGTGCAAACGGCCCCCACCGTTTTCGAGCGGCGCATGGTCCGCACGGGCCTGCAGGCCGGCGGCAACGTCGAGATTTTGAGTGGCGTGACGGCGGGCGAGCGGGTCGTTTCCTCCGGGGCGTACCTGCTGGAAAGTGAGCGGGAGCTGCGGCGCGGCGGCGGGGCTATGGCCGGTATGAAGATGTAATCTACCGGCCCGGCGTGCAGTCCTGACCGTTAGTAAGTATTCTCCCCCTTATCTCCATGGATTCCACTGCCTGCCCCTGGCACAGCCTCGAATTCACCGCCGCTGCGTTTTGCGAGGAGTCGGTGTGCGGTTGGGTGCGGCAGCCCGGCAACACGGTCTCCAACCTGGGATTTCTACTCGGGGCTGGCTTATTTACCGCCACGCCCGGCGCCACGGCCACGCGCACCTGGTGTTGCTGGCCTACATTTCGGTGGTCACGGGCCTGACCTCGGCCTTTTTTCACGCGTCGGAAACGCGGCTCGGGGCCATTCTCGACTTTTCCGGCATCTACCTGGGCTCGGCCTACATGTTTGCCATGAACATCCGCCGGCTCACGCGCTGGGGCAAAGGGCGCATCGGGGCCGTGTATCTGCTCTTTTTCGGGGTCTCTTTTGCCCTGCTGCTCATCGACCCGGACCTGTCCCGCCAGTTCTACGCCCTGCAGAGCTTTGCCTGCTGCGTCGTGCTGGAAGCCATCTTGTTCTTCACCCAGAAAGTCCGGCCGGACTACCGCTGGTTCGGAGCCTTTTGGGCCTCGTTTCTGCTCGGCTACGGGCTGTGGCTGCTGGATGTGCAGCACCTGGTGTGCGACCCCACTAACCACTGGATTTCCGGCCACGCCCTCTGGCACTGGCTCGACGCGCTGGCCCTGTACTGCGTGTACCGGTTGTACACCCAATTCCAGCTCCTGCGATTTGAAGACAGCCGTCCTTAAGAGTTAATTGCCAACCGCGCCAGGGGTGCACAGCAACCATAATACAGCCTCAACCTAACCTGTGGTCCGACGCGGGCTACAAATCATGCAAGCCCCAAGCTTAATTCTGTACCCCTGCCGGCGCACCCCGCGCTAGTTTTGGGTGTTCTTATATCGAACCCGCCCGCCTAGGGCGCTACCTTATTCCTTCCATGAAAACGCTCCAATTCAACACCAACATCAACTGCGGCGGCTGCATTAAAGCCGTGACGCCCACCCTCAACGGCGAGAAAGCCATCACCTCCTGGCAGGTCGATACGGCCAACCCCAACAAGGTGCTGACCGTGACCGGCGACATCACCGAAGAGCAGGTGCTGGCCCTGGTGGAAGATGCCGGCTTTAAAGCCGAGAAGGCCTAAACTCTCTTTTGAGTGCTACCCACGACGTACGGACCGTGGCTTTTCTTCAACTACCCCGCGGCCGTACCGGCGGGCCCATCTTAACCACTAGAACCGATGAAACGCAAGATGATGCTGGTCGGCGCCGCGGCGCTGCTCTCCGGCGGAGCCCTATTTGGCTTCACCAGCCCCGCATCCACTGCGGCTGACTGCCCACTGAAGGGCACCCCCGATTGCCCGCTGGTACAAAACTGCGTGCAGGCCGGTACCCCGGCCTGCATGGCGGGCGCCCCAGCCTGTTGCGCCGCCAAGTAAGTGAACCCAAAGCGTGACTGCGCTAATGAATGAGAAGGAATGTCCAAACACGAATTGGGCATTCTTTTTTTTGCTTGACGGACACCCCTAGGGGCGTGGTTATTGCTGAAAATCGTGAACTATGCTCCCTAAAGATCTCACCCGCGACCTGAAAAGCCGCCTGAACATGCTGGCCGGCCAACTGCACGGCATTGTCAAAATGCTGGACGCGGAAGCCACCGAGCCCGAGCAAATATTGGTGCAGTTTAAGGCCGTGACCAATGGGCTGGGCAGCGCCGAGCACCTGCTGCTGGACGAGGTATTTCGCAAAAGTTTAGCCCTGCAACTCGTGGACGTGGTGAGCGCCTGCCCCGGCAACTGCCAGGACGCCGGGCGCATCGAGGAGTTGCGGCAGCAGTTCCCGAACCTGACGAATGCCGAGCTGACGCAGAAAATGCAGGAGCTGCGCGAGATTGGCGGCCGGCTGGAGCAGCACAATTCCAAGGGGGAGAAAAAAACAGGAAGTAACGCTTGACCGATACCCGGGGAGCGGGCCGAGCTTTGTACTATTACTTATCAACGCCCTTCCATGAAACGCATTATAGAAGTTTTCACCGCCGGGTGCCCCTTGTGCAGCCCCGTGGTCGAGTTGGTTAAAAGCACCGCCTGCAGCAGCTGCGACATCATCACCCACAACCTGACTGAGACCGAAGCCGGCAACCCGGCCCTGCGCCGCGCCCGCCTGCTGGGCGTGCAAAGCCTGCCCGCCGTGGCCGTCAACGGTACCCTGCTGGCCTGCTGCCAAACCGGGGCCATCACCAAGGAAGCCTTGGAGGCCGCTGGAATTGGCCAGGCGGCTTAGCCACTTCACCCTTGCAGGGCCCGGCCTGCGTTTACTCATCGGCCTGGCTGCCGTATCCGGCCGGCTCACTCAAACCCTTTATTGTATGAAACAGAAAGTGTTGATGCTCACCTCTGCGGTTCTGCTGGCCGGCGGGGCCCTGTTCGGCTTTGCCAGCCCCAGCAACACGACGGACTGCCCGCTCAAAGGCACCCCAGAGTGCCCACTGGTGCAAAACTGTCCCGATAAAGGAACAGCCGCTTGCACCTTGGCTGGAGTGCCCGCCTGCTGTGCCGCCAAGTAAGCGGCTCCACGCTTGGATGAAACGCCCGGCCCTGTGCCGGGCGTTTTTCTTTTAGCGGCCCACCAAAGCCGCTCAAAGCCGAGTCCGGCGCGCTTGAAATTATGCAACCGGGCGACCTTGTGTATGCAAACATTGGGGCGAGCTGACCACGTATGGAAGCACAAGGAAAAGCACCGACCACTTGGCTAGAACTGGCGGTCAGCGCTTCTCTCCCTCGCCCTCCGGGAACGGTCCCCCGCGCTGCTGCTTGCGGTGAGCCGGGGTTTTCTCGTGTACCAGCCTTATCCCATTCGGCTCTATGTTTTCAGATTTTCCCAATCTGCACCCCTTGGTGGTGCACGTGCCCATCGTTCTGATTATGCTGGCCGCCGCCCTGCAGGGCCTGCTGGTGTATCGCAACTGGCCCCCGGTGCGCTGGATAACGCTGGGTATCATGGCCGGCGGCTTTGCCGGGGCCCTGGCGGCTAGCACGGTGTTCCACGCGGCGGCGGCTGGTTTGTCGCCCCGGGCGGCCGCGGTCTACGCCGCCCACGAGCAGTACGCGGGCTATACCCTGTGGCTATCGGGCATCACCCTGCTGCTGGCTGGCGTAGGCCGATACTTTAAGATTGAGCGCCGGTCCTACGAAGGGCTGGTGCTGGTGGTGGCCGTGGCCGCGGCCGGCGCGCTCTCCGTGGCCGGCCACCGGGGTGCCCAGTTAGTATACGTGGAGGGCGTGGGCCCCAAGGGCAACCTGCTCGATAAAAGCCACGGCCACGGCGGGGAGGAAGCTATGCCCGCTATGGACATGCCGTCGCCCGGCACCGACGCGCCCCACCTGGATCCTGTACCGCACGACCCGCCGCCCGCGGGCCCGTCGGCCAGCGGCTCGCCTAACCAGGCCCAACCCGGAATGGAGGGCATGAACATGCCCCCTCAACCGCGCGGCGGCCAACCCTCGCGGGCACCGGCGGCCGGGGCCCCGCGGCCAGGGGCCAGGGCGGATATGCCGGGGATGAATATGCCCGGGATGAGCACGCCGCGTTCCTCCGCCCCGGCTCCCGGCCGTAAAGCACAGCCCGCACCGATGGACATGAGCAACATGCCGGGCATGGACATGGGTCCTGCCCGCTCTAAAAATACGCCCCGGAATCAGCCCGCCATGGGCAATATGGGTACGATGCCGGGCATGGAGAACATGCCCGGCATGCCGCCCGCCGGCGGCCAAAAGCCCGCCACGACCCGCCAGCCAATGAACGACATGCCGGGCATGCCCGGCATGAAAAAGGGCGAACCCATGCCTAGTATGGGCGATACGAAGGGAATGGAAGGGAAGGGCGCGGGGACAATGCCGGGCATGGCGATGCCCAGTCCCCTGGACAAGTTTCGCTTCGAGGACAACAACCCGGCGCGCAACCAACCCAAAAGCAGTAACTAATTGACAATGAGAATACTCTTTCTACTGGCTGCGCTGCTGGCTACCTTGCCCGCCTGGGCGCAAAGCATGTCCGGCATGCGCATAGCTAAGGGCACCGAACCCCACCTGACCCAGTCCGCACCCCCGGCCGCCGAGCTACAAGGCAAAGTCGTGACGCCCCGCAGCAGCTACGTGGGCAAGCGGGTGGAATATGACCTATACGTCGACGAGCGCCTGGTCAACTTCACCGGCCGCACCCGCCGGGCCATCGGCATCAACGGCCAGATTCCGGCCCCCACGCTCACCTTCAACGAGGGCGACACCGCCGTGATTCGGGTGCACAACCAGATGCACATGGAAACTTCCATTCACTGGCACGGCCTGCTGCTGCCTAACGAGCAGGACGGCGTGCCTTACCTGAACACGGCCCCGGTCGAGCCGGGCGGCACCCACACGTTTGTATTCCCCCTGATTCAGAGCGGTACCTACTGGTACCACTCCCACACTATGCTGCAGGAGCAGGACGGCGTCTACGGCTCCATTGTCATCCACCCCAAGCGTATTCCCTACGAGATGAAGGAGTATGTGCTGGTGCTCTCCGACTGGACCGACCACAAGTCCAAGGAGGTGCTGCGCTACCTCAAGCGCACGGGCGAGTGGTTTGCCGTGCAGAAAGGCGCCACCCAGAGCTACGGGGAAGCCCTGGCCGCCGGCTACTTCAAGGACAAGCTCAAGCAGGAGTGGGGCCGCATGCCGGCCATGGACCTGACCGACATCTACTACAACAAGTTTCTGACCAACGGGCAGGAAAAAGGGTATTTCAAGGACGCCAAGCCCGGGGAGGTAGTGCGCCTGCGCGTCATCAACGGCAGCGCCTCCTCGTACTTTTTCCTGCAGTACGCCGGCGGCCCCATGCAGGTGATTGCCGCCGACGGCATCAACGTGGAGCCCTTCCCGGTCAACAAGCTCGAAATTGCCACGGCCGAGACCTACGACCTGCTGGTCACGGTGCCCACCATGGGCGCGGCCGAGTTTCGGGCCACGGCCAACGACATCACGGGCTACACCTCCACCTACATCGGGGAGGGCGAGCCGATGAAAGCGCCGGACCTGCCCCGCATCAACTACTTCCAGATGATGCGCGAAATGAACAGCATGGAGGGCATGAGCGGCATGGACATGGGCGGCGCCGGCATGACCAAGCAGCAGGGCGGTGGGGAAATGAAAGGCATGGACATGTCGGGCCAGAAGCCAGCCAGTGGCTCGCCGATGCCGGGGATGGACATGCAGCACGGGGCGCCGCCCGCCACCACGGCGCCCTCGCCGCAGAACCGGCCGGAGAATGCCCAGGAAAAAGCCGGTAAAAGCATGGGCAGCATGCAGGACATGGGCGGCATGTCGGGCATGGACATGGGCGGCATGGCCGGCATGAGCGGCAGCGCCGGCGACTTCAATTACAATATGCTCCGGGCTCTCAACCCTACCACGCTCGATTCCACCAAGCAGTGGCGGGAAATA
This sequence comes from Hymenobacter radiodurans, assembly GCF_004355185.1. NCBI lineage: Bacteria > Pseudomonadati > Bacteroidota > Cytophagia > Cytophagales > Hymenobacteraceae > Hymenobacter > Hymenobacter radiodurans. The sequence goes on along the minus strand of NZ_CP037921.1, from coordinate 156,691 downwards.
AACCTGACCCTGACCGGCAACATGCTGCGCTACGTGTGGTCGTTCGACAACAAGACCCTGTCGCAGGCCGACAAGATTCCCATCCGCAAGGGCGAGAACGTGCGCATGACCTTCACCAACACCACCATGATGCGCCACCCCCTGCACCTGCACGGGCACTTTTTTCGGCTCGTCAACGCCCAGGGCGCCTACTCGCCCATGAAGCACACCTTCGACATTCAGTCCATGGGCAAGGTCACCATCGAGTTCGACGCCAACGAGGAGCAGGACTGGTTTTTCCACTGCCACATCCTCTACCACATGATGGCTGGCATGGCCCGCGTCATCAGCTACGAGGGAAGTCCGCAGAACGAGTACGCCCGCACCGACTACAAGGAACTGAAAAAGGAAGACAACCGGCCCTACCTATGGGCCGACCTGATGGCGCACTCGCAAGGCACTTTTCTAGAAAGCACCCTCTCCAACAACCGCCACGCGCTGGAGTTCGAGGGCCGGGTGAACTACCAGGGCAACTTCGAAACCGAAACCCACCTGCTGCGCTACCTCGACAACCGGCAGTTTCTCGCCGCGTTCGTCGGCTTCGACTACCGCAACAACCGCACGCTGCTCGCGGAAGGCGAACGCAACACCAAAAACAACCGACGGGTATTCGACGTGGGAGCCTATTACCTACTACCCCTGCTCGTGCGCTCGGAGCTGCGCCTGGACAGCAACGGCCAGGTGCGCCTGCAGCTGGAACGCACGGACCTGCCTCTGAGCAACAACTTATTCGCTGACCTGCTGGTGAACACGGACCGGGAGTACAACCTTACCTTTCGCTACATGGTCAGCAAGTACGTGTCGTTGAGCACCAACTACGACAGCGACTACAAGTGGGGGGCCGGCCTGACCATTCACTACTAATCCGGCCTATTGTAGTCCAATGCTGCCCTTGCCTGTTGTCCGCCTCATCCTATCCATCGCTACCGGCCTGGTGCTGGTAGTGACCGGTTGCCGGTCCTCCGCTATCGTCCCTACGTTTTTACATACGGGCGGGTACCACCCCCGCGGCCAGTACCGCGCGTCGACACGACGACGGCCGTCACCGTCCAGGAGCAGCCCACCACCCTGCCCAGGCGGGTAAAGGCGGAAGGGCGGCCCCAAGTCGCGGACACGGGGGACCACGTGCGCAGAGCGAAAAAAGAGCCAGCGGGCGAGCCGGGCCGCCGGTATGCCAGAGCAACGCCCGGGGATACCGTGAGCAGCGCTACCCGGCCGGTGGCCCCGCGCGGGCCCCGCCAGTACGCCTCCCCCCAGTTATTCCGCGCCCAGACGCTGGTGCACTATAGCCTGCACTTTGTTTTCCCGGTCGTATTGGCGCTGGTGTTTTTCCCCGTGATGTGGCAAACCGCTTACCTGATTATGTTGGCTACAATGCTCATTGACTTGGACCACCTACTAGCCAAACCCATCTTCGACCCGTTGCGCTGCAGCATCGGGTATCACCCGCTGCACTCCTTCTATGCCATCCCGGTGTATGCGCTACTGCTGCTGCTGCCGGCGACGCAAATGGTGGCTGTGGGGCTGCTGTTCCACCTGTTCACGGATACGGTGGACTGCTTGTGGAACTTCAGCCACTGCCGCGAGTGCTACCTCAACTCCCGTATTTATGCCTTGCGCAACTGGGTGCGGAAGCTTCTGGGCCGGGAGGTGGTTGAGTAGGTTAGAACAGAAGAAAGGCTTGAATGGAGGCAGTACTTTAACAGTCATTCCGGAAGTCAGGCAACAAAGAGAAAAGGAGGAGCCCACGCTTGTTACCGGCTCCTCTTTTTCTCTTTGTAATCCCTCAGAAAGTGTCGCTGGCTGTTTCCCTAATCCTGGCAGATACAATGGCACTAACAATAGACTCGTCCATTTCGAAGACGCATTGGAGGGACGCCGGTCATGTAGTATCCCAAAACCTGCTTAAAATGACAGCTCCTCAACCTGGGATTATAGGTAGCAATTAGGAAGTCTTATCACAACCTGCTATTTATCAGTTAAGGACTGATAATATAGATTTTTCAAACCTAATGAAGTTTGAATGGGATGGCCATTCGGCTCAACCAATAGAGATTGTATGAGTTCCTGTGGATGCTGCACATTTTGGATTATAAAGGCGAGGCAACTTGGGAAACTTGCTTTAAAAGCTTTTTCGGTGTCAAGGATGAATATGGTTTTCTAGGGGTTACATTTTCGATGTTTCATTGCCTTCTCCTTGCAAAAGGAAAGGGAATTTAGAAAAATAAAAAAAATGATTAGCTGATTTTATGAGAAATAATTGGTTTCGAGGTTGTAAATTTTTTTTGGCTGTAATACACGCAGTCGCGGTTCTTTCGTGCCAGAAGGGAGTCGATAAAATACCCGTTTCCATAAAGGCTAAAAGCAAAGCCCAGGAGGTGGTAGACTTATCTATAAAAGCGCACGGCGGCAAATTGTTTGATAAAATCTTGGTTCGCTTCACCTTCAGAGAAAGGCAGTATACAGCTTTTAGAAATGATGGCTTTTTTACCTATACAAGAGCTTTTAGAGATTCTTCTGGCCATGTGAAGGACGTACTGCAGAACAACGGCTTTTACCGTGAAGTGAATGGCAAAAGGATTGACCTGTCAGAAGATAAAAAACTGGCCTACTCAAACTCTGTAAACTCTGTTATCTATTTTGCCTTATTGCCTTATGGTCTGAACGATGCCTCTGTCCACAAACAGTACCTGGGGCAGTTTATGCTGAAAAATATTCCTTTCCATAAAATTAAGGTAACGTTCAACCCGGAAGGGGGAGGAATTGATTTTGATGATGAGTTTGTGTATTGGATACACCCCCAAACATATAAAGTACACTATCTGGCCTATAGCTATAAAGTCAATGGAGGAGGGCTGCGGTTCAGGGAAGCTTTTAACGACAGGGAAATCAACGGCGTGGTGTTTCAGGATTATATAAATTTTGAACCCCTGTCTGACACCGCTTCGCTGGAACACTTGGACAAAGCTTTTCTAACCGAGAGCCTTAAAAAACTTTCCGACATTCACCTGGAGAATATTTTGGTAACCATCAACAAATAATGAAGACAACCTATTTAAACCTATTAGCAGGTGCTTTGGCAGTTGTAGCAGTTGTAAGCTGTAACAATCCCAGCCAACACAGAGATGAAACCCAGGCCAAGCTGACTACAAAAGCAGATGATAAGGAACAAATCTCTGCCTCTACGGAATCTCAGCCAGATACCATCAAGAAAAGTATTCCGTCAGAAACCAACGGAAAGATAGGCAAGGCCAACGTGCAGATTAACTATCACTCACCGGGTGTGAAAGATCGGACAATCTGGGGCGGACTAGTAGCATTTGACCAAGTATGGGTGACTGGGGCACACAAAGCAACTGCTGTCAAGTTTGATAAGGCAGTAAAAATTGACGGAAAGGAAGTGGCAGCAGGTACTTATGCCTTATTCACTATACCGGGGAGAGAAGAGTGGACCATCATCCTGAACAAAGATTATGAGCAACACCTGGCAGATGACTATGATCAGAAAAAAGACGTTCTGCGGGTAAAGGTAAAGCCGAAAACGCTTGATCAACACCAGGAAAGACTTAAGTACGAGATACATGCTACTACTACCGAAGAAGGAGCAATCACCATTTCTTGGGAGAAAGTCCAAGTTTCCTTGCCAGTAAGCACGAACTTCTACTAAGTATTGTGGCAAGGGCAAACAGTTAGAGTTCCTTTCCTAGATAGGCAAAAGTACTGGCATGAGCGGCGCTTTCCTTTTACATAGGGTGCTGCAGGTGGTTGTTCCAATGGCTATTGCGTGGTTGTTCTATCAGTCAATATTCAAGCGAGCCACCTTGTTGCTGCTGGCAGGGATCCTGATAGACTTAGACCACCTGCTGGCCAATCCAATTGTTGATCCCAACCGGTGCAGCGTAGGGTATCACCTGCTGCACCAATACTGGCTTATCCCAGTGTATGGACCAGGGCGTACGCATCAAAAATTCTAGACTTCTTTTCTAGCTTGTGAGAGCATACTGAGTTCGAAAACCTGAATGCTATAGCTGATTGGAAAACGGCACTAGCGCCGCAAAGGCACTTCGCTAGGTTTGATGCGTAAGCCCTGATCAACTACCCGCGATAAGGACTGATAAGACCCTTTATTCTTATCGGTCCCTATCCTAAGAGTAGCAATCCACCTTTCCGCTGGAATTACAGCGAAAGACGGTATCTTTTCCGCCTTTACTAGGGGGACTGCCATGACTGAATTCAAAAACGATTTGCTTCAACTCGCGCGTCACTTGGGTATAGCCGAGGCGGAGTTTGCTGCCGTTGGTATTCATTCTTGGCCTGCTATTATGCACCGGATAAAAACCACCTTTTTTATCCAATCCGAATCTAGTACTTCCTATTCTTGGTCTTGGGATAACCTAAAAAAACCGTACTGCCAAGTGCCCTTTGCGAATGGGCAGGCTTATAAGGTTTTACCGAGCCTCGTTGAGGACTCGGAGAAGGTATGGTTCGTAGCGTGTGACACGAAGTTCTGGCTCTTTGAAGGCACTGTCCGAGCCATCCAGCTTCTGATTCAAGAACATTACGCCTTTGAGTATTATCTCGTCTCTAAAAAGTATGCGTGGCTATTGTGCGAAACAGACCATGACGTTCTGCTTGGTGCAGGAAGCATGATGGCCAAGATGCGCCCGCTGCTTTCGCCTATAAGCTAAGTGGATAAATGCCGAGGCTATCGCAGTAAAGTTATGCATTGCGTCAGCTGAAAAGTTGAATGGTATCTACCACTATTCCCAGACCTTGCCTATAACTCCGATTATCCTATGTTCGCCAACCCGCCCTAACTTGAGGCTGCTGAGAAGGAAAAGGGAGGAATAAGATTCCGCCATTATGGGGCTATTGCAAGCTCGTTTGACATGACAATCCCCTCCCTTTTCTAGGGCTACTTTGGACAGTTCCACGAGGCCGCAGAGCCTGTATCAGGATAACAAAAGACTCCCTAGAAGTCCTTGTCGCGTCATCTTACCACCTTACTTACTGCTTGTTATGGTCTCGCACGTATTATTCTCTGTCGTTGGCATTGACGTGAGCAAAGCCACGCTGGCCGTCTGTTACCAAGTGGGTGAACAAGTCAAGCACTTGGAGGTGCCCAACACCAAAGCTGGCTTTCAGCAGGTAATCAAGACGTGCGGAGCGCACTGCCGGTTCGTGATGGAAGCCACCGGCACCTATAACCTGGCCCTGGCCTATTACCTGCATGAGCAGGGTGGCCAAGTCGCCGTGCTCAATCCCTTGGTCATCCGGCGCTTTATTCAGATGCATCTGAGCAAAGGCAAGACTGACCGCAAGGATGCCCAGTGGCTGCTGCGCTATGGCCAACAGCAGACAGTCACCGTCTGGCAGCCCGAGGAATCCGTACTGGTGGAGTGCCGCCAACTCGAACAGGTGACGGAGCAACTGCTCAAACAGAAAACCATGGTCAGCAACTCGCTCGAAGCGTTGCAGCGCCAACCGGTTATCAGTAAGTTGGCCTGTAAGCGCCTCCAGCGGTTGTTGAAAGCCCTCACCCAGCAGGTAGCAGCCGTGGAGACCGAGCTGCTGACTTTACTGGAACAGCGTTTTGCGGCGGAAATGACCTTGCTGTGCTCCATTCCCGGCATCGGGCGCAAGACGGCGGGCATGTTGCTCTTGTTTGCCGGCGGCTTTACGCGCCTGGATAACTACCGCCAGCTCATTGCCATGGCGGGCCTCTCGCCGCGCGAGCACAGTTCGGGCACGAGTATTCGCGGCAAGGTGCGCATCACCAAGATGGGCGGAGGCTTGATTCGCGGCAAACTGTTCATGTGCAGCTTCGCAGCCAAGAAAACCAACGCGGCCTGTAGCGCGCTTTTTGACCGCCTGGTGGCCAAAGGCAAGAACAAGAAACTCGCCTTGATTGCCGTCTGCAACAAGCTGCTCAAGCAAGCCTTTGCCATCGTCAAATCGGGCGTGCCCTACCAAGCTGATTTTACCTCCAAACTGGCCCTCAACGCTTGACTTTTAACACAGTTCATGTCAAGCGATATTTCTGCGAACATAAGTTCGATCTTAACGAAGGAAGATCTTCGTTAAGGTCTAATTATGCCTCTCAAGATCTTACTATGAAAAGAACGATTTATGTCGCCGTTGGGTGTAGCCTTGGTGCTGCACTTGTAGGTTTAGTAGCCGGCTATCGTCTAGCAATCTATAGGCAAGAAGAATTTTTTAGTTTAGAGAACGACATTCGCAGAGGAGCCAATGTGGATTACGAGGACACCTTGGTCAATGCCTCCGTTTTTCGCACCCAACTGCGGGAGACGCCTAACCTGGATACTGTATTCGCGCGGGTGCCTTTTCTAGCAAAGTGCATCCGGGTTCTGTGGCAGGATTCGGTAGCATTAGAGGCTATATCCATTCCTGCCCCGGGCGAGGACAACAACTTCTATCTGATCCGGGGTGATTCTATTACCCAACTATGGATGCGTCCGCGAAAAACCCGCTAGACTTCATCGGTCTTAGAAGGTAACGTTATGTTAAAAAGAGCATCTATGAACTTAGTTATGCAGGACAAAAGGCATTTCGGCCTGACAACAGGCGATGCCATCCGCTTGCTCGTCATTCATCTGCTTACCGCGATGCTAATCCTGTCCCCGTTTTTGCCCGGTCCCAGTGCCTTTAGCCAAGCGACGAATGCCCTCTTTAGTGTTTTTCAGCTCCTAAGCTTGCCCTGCCTGCTCCTCGTGCCCGTCGGCTTGCTATGGCTGTGGCACCAGCGGCGGCAAGCTAAGGCCACGCGCCTTGGCTTTTACCCACTGCTCGTGTGTACCCTACCCGTGATGCTATTCGTGCATAGTATCGGCAGTGCCCAAGTGCTTCGTTCGTGGAGCAGAAGCAGAGCCATCACCCGCAGTGCGCCGCTGTTGGCTGCGTTGGCAACCTACCAGGCAAAGCACCAGCGCTATCCGGTTCACTTAACCGAACTAAGTCCGCGCTACTTACCCCAGCTTCCTAGTCCCGGCGTGATGGGCATCGCAGGTTATGCGTATGAGACGCATCCGGACTGCTTCCAGCTCACCTTCGCCCAGAACGTGTTGTTAGGCTTTAACTTTGAAGTAGTGGCCTATGACCCGAGCGACCATCACCGGGCGCAAGGCGAGCTGTCCACGCTCTCTTCCGCCGGTGCCCCGCACTGGCAGTATTACATCTATGATTGACCAGGTACCGAGCCGCAACGGGTTTGATCAAGAGGATAGGTTTGCCGTCGTATAATGGCCATTATGATAAGTGACTTCTTAAATTTTGTATTGGTGTGAGAGCAGCGGTTGCTATCACTATTTCATGCAATTTGCTACGTATGAATCAACACCTTTACCTGTTCCTGGAATCCTTTCTGAACAAGCATTCCAAGAAGCAATGGTTGGACCAGGTGAACCGGGCCAAGCCGAGTGATAACTTGCTTCGGGGGATGGATGCCTTACCCCGAGAATTCGATGAGCGCTACTGCGTCAAACTAGCCAAAGGAAGCAAGCAGCAGGATATTGCTTTCGTAAACCAAGCCCTTGCCCGGTATAAGCTGACCACCTGTTATGTGCTGTCGGCTTACGCACCGTTGCATGAGCAAACGATGACAATCAGCGAAGCGCTGGACACGATCGTAGGGGATAGCTCCACGACGCTTATCTCCTTCATCGCGGGCAAAGTAGCCTATTTTGAAGGGCATTCGCCAGGGGACCGTTACCTCTGTATTCGCGAAGTATAATTAAGCAAAAGCGTTAGTTCATCTTCTGCGTTAACTCAATCGCCCAGCAGAATCAAAAACCCTTCTGTTTCCGGAGATGATACGCCCGCTTGTATCTCCTGCAACGCGTTAGTTGGGTAGCCCCGTTGCTGGGCCATCTCGATTAACTTTTGCCACTGGGTAAGGTATAAGCGGGCCTTGCCATAGGGATCAACCGGAATACCCGTGGTTTGCCCATACGCATAGAGTAAGTCCTCCAAGGGAGTATCAATTGCCAAGCTACCGAGGTATTGTTTCTTTTGTCCTGCCTGCCAGTAAATGTCTAGTCCCATAATGGCGCTTGGGTTGCATTTGTGAAAGGTACGCTAGTTAGACAAAAGGCAGAAAAGGCGCATCTGTCAGCTTGGCGGGTTTCGCGGAATCCTTTCTTAACATAAGATAGGTTATAAGAGCTGTCTTAGAATAAGTGCGGTTTTGGCCCTGTTGTCTCTGGCCTCAAACCGTGGTACTTTGGCGGGGACTAGGCTCCCATAGGGGCGTTTACGAAACTCGTTTTTTCGGAGTACTTCGTACACGTGGATTCGCAGACGAGTTTCGTACACTCCCCTGGCCCTACAGCGGCCGGCTGGCACTTGGTGCCGGCCAACTGCCAGGCGTTCACGGACAGGAGGGTCCGCATAGAACATGTGGGAAAATTACAGTAAGCGGTGGAGGCCAGGGGGTGGCGGTGGCGCACCGGGTCTTACAACTACATGATTGGCGGTCCGTTATTCTTTCTTCCAGCCATTATGGGTCAAGTTGAACAGCGTGACGTTTTCGGCGGCCGCACGGTCGCTCTTAAAATGGAATTTCTCCAAAACGCTGGTAGAACGGTGGTTTTCGAAGTGGGTATAGGCTTCTATTGCCTGTAGTCCGACCTGTTGAAACCCAAAGTGAATTACCGCTGCAATCGCTTCGTGCATAAACCCTTTTCCCTGACAGTCCGGTAATAATTCATACCCAATTTCTGCCTTCGAAGCGTTGTCCGAAAAGTTAAACAAGCAGACCGTTCCCATTACGTTGTCAGCCCCGCTCAGCGTAATAGCCCAATAAATTAAATCGTCGCGTTGGACATTTTCGTTAATGGTGTGGATGAAGGTCCTGGCCTCGTCAATTGATTTGCTGGGTCGCCTGTCCAGGTATTTGTTCACGTGCTCGTTCGAACGCAAAGCCAATATTTCCTGGTCATCGCTGCGTCTGAGTTGCCGCAATGTCAGCCGTCCGGTTTTCAACACTGGAAACGGTGTAAACCTTTTGCCCGTCATTTTTTCCTAACTAAGCGCTTTTGGGGGAATCGATCGTGAGGGAAAGCAAAATGGTGGTTTCGAGGAGGTGCAAGCGCTTTTAGGTACTGCAAACGACCTGCTACAAGTTGTAAAGATGGCTACATAAGGACCGATAAGAATAAAGGGTCGTATCGGTCCTAAAATAGGGTCGTCAGGTCGTCGCGGAGCAATAGCCGGCCAGCAGGGCCCGGCCGGGAACGGCATGGGGTGGCCGACCGCCGGTTAGCGCGGGAAGTAGATGGAAAAGGTCGAGCCCTGGCCCAGCATGCTGGCGACTTCGATTTTGCCGCCCCCGTTTTCCACCAGCTTCTTGACCATGTGCAGGCCCACGCCCGAGCCTTCCACGTGGGTGTGGTAGCGGCGGAATAAGCCAAACAACTGGTACTCGCCGCTCAAATCCAGGCCCAGGCCATTGTCCTGCACTTCTAACACCACGTACTCGGTTTCCACCCGGCTGCGGACCGTGACCTGGGCGGGCCGGGTGGGGTCATGGTACTTGAAGGCATTGCTGAGCAGGTTATACAGGACGGAACGCAGGTTTTTCTCCGCGAACGTGATGGTGGGCGTGGCCGCCACGTCCACCCGCAGCTGGCCGCCCACCTGCTGCTGCAGGCTAGCTAGGTCCAGGCGCACGGCTTCAATGAGCGGGGCCACGGCGACGGGGGCCGCCGTTTCACGGAAGGAATCCTGCAGCTTGGTGATGTCGGTGAGCAAAGCCAGGGTATGGGTGAAGCGCGCGATGGAGTCCTGCATCAGCTCCAATAGGACGGCCACGGCGCTGCCTTCGGCCGGGGCGGGCAGCTCCTGGCGCAGGGAGGTGAGCAGGCCTTCGAGGTTGGCGATGGGGCCTTCAGGTCATGGGAGGCCGTGTAGACGAAGTTGTCCAGGTCCATGTTGGTGCGCAGCAGTTGCTGGTTGCTGTTCCGCAATTCCGCGTTGCGGGCCTGCAGCGCCTGGTTGGCCACGGCCAGCTCCTCGTTCAGGGCCTGCACCTGCTGGCGGGCCTCCACCTGCTCGCTCACGTCGTAGGCGAAGTTCAGGACGCCGTCGATGCGGCCCTGGGCGTCGCGCAGGGCCTGAAAGAACACGTCGAAGTAGCGTACTTCCGGCTGGCCGGCGTTGGCATAATCCACGGCGGCGGGCATGGCGCGGCCGTAGAACGGCTCGCCGGTCTGGTACACCTGGTCGAGCAACTAAAAAAACTGCTGCCCGGCCAGCTCCGGCAGGGCCTGGCGCACGGGCTGGCCCTGCACCACGCGCGCGGGAAACTGCTGCTGGTAGCGCGGGTTAACGAGGGCGTACACGTGGTCGGGCCCCCGGTTGAGGGCCACTTGCGCCGGCATCTGCATCAGAATGTCGTGCAGGCGCTGCCGCTGGGCCTCGGCTTCGGCGCGGGCCGCCTGCTCCCGGGCCTGGCTCTCGCGCAAGGCCTGCTCGACCTGGCTCCGGTCTTGGTCGCTGGTATCGGTAAAGCTGACCACCAGCCGCTCGCCGCTGCGCTGGGCCACAATGTGGAAGTAGTTGTCGAGGCCGTCCGCTTGGTAGTTGACTTGGTGCCGGTCGGGGGCCCCGTCTTGGTACGCGCGCCGGTAGTAGTCGAAAATGCCGGCGGCGAGGGTATGCGGAAAATGGGTGAGCAGCCGCCCTCCCGGCTGCTCCGGCAGGCCCATCATGCGCTGGGCAGGGGGATTGAGGTACTCAATCGTGAAGTCGACCAGTTCGCTGGTGGTGTCATAAATGGGGCGTAGCACACCGATGCCCGTGAGCGAGACGTCCAGCACCGTTTGCAGCAGGTCGAAAGGAGCGGAGGGATCAGCTGTCAACCAGGGGGCAGGGAGCATAAGCAGAGGCACGAAAGAGCGAAGCGAGGCAAAGGTACAGCCGGGATCTCGGCCTTCCCAGTGGCTATACGCGACAGCCGAGGAGAACGAAGCATAGACGCTTCCTAATTAATGATTCCCTTCGACTAGACGAAAGCAAGAAGGAACTTCCAGCAGCAAGCCGTCTGGATTCTGGGAATCGTAGTTAACGTAATGGCCGTGACTGTTGCAAAACCCCCTCTAGTGAATCTACTCGGTCGCATCAATCACTAGTAAGAGGCGAAAAGGCTTGGTAGCGCCCCTAACTGGTGGCGTATGGAGGCACGAATAACCTGGTTTCCGCCCACTGACCGACTTTTGCAACAGCCACAGGGTCTTTTCGGTCCCTATACGGGAGGCTGAACAGTTGTTGAACGCTCGTTGCACACCTGTGCAGCGTCAACAGTCCGTACTGATAAGGCCGGCTTATCGGACCTTATCCTTGTCTAGCGCCAGACTTATGCCAACCCTTAGCGACCGGATCTGCGGGCGTAGCGCCCAAGTCTAGGGCACTGGTGCCCTTACGTCGGTATCAGATTGCCGGACCGCATCAAGGGAAAGGGAAGCTGCTGGTGGGGGAGGGTCAACGGCGGCTGGGGGCAGGGTTGCTGGCTTTCGCCTGGCTTGCAGCACTGGCGGGGCGGGGTGTGCCCCCGATAAAGCAGGCGGTTGATCACGACAATAGCGGCCCCAATGCCAAGTAGCGCTAAGACGGAGGCTTGTTGAGTTACCATCCAAGTAAGCAGATCATCGAACAGAAAGGAGCACTACGCATGAGCCTCCTATACGTAGTCTACCTAATTTTAGGATTGTTAGGGTCAGCTACAGCTACCTACCTGAGTACCTTAACGAAAGCAGTGGGCCCCGGATGAGCGGTGTTACTGCGGCTTAGGCAGCATCGGGGTGGATGCGGACGCCCGTGCGGCCCCCTGGAAGCCGGCCGTGGCTGCCACATTCACGGCTTCTAAAAGGACGGCGCCCGCAACGACCGGACTGCTGGTAGCCGTTCAACATGGAAAAAAGATCTACTGCGGCTTTTGGACGCCGAAGCACAGATTTACGACAGAATTGAAGGGTACTATGGCAGCTCCTTAGCGCGCTGGCGCACCCCATGCTTACTTAACAATTCCTTGTTTTGCAGAAGCTTTCTTGTTGTACCACGGGCCTCGCCTGGGGACTAATCAGTTTCGCGGCGGGGTTGGCAGGGTGCGACGCGGACCCGCCCTCAACCCACCGGCAGTCACCCACCTCAGCATCCGTCCTCGTGCCGAAAGCTGCGCAACAGGCCTTGCATCAACGGTTCCAGGGGCCGCTGGAGAAGCTGCACTGGCAGACGACGCCAACGGGTCTGACCGCCACTTTTCGCTGGCGGACGATTCCGATGCGGAGCCAGGTGACGCGCGGCGGCGTGATCGCAGAAACGGAACTGGAAGTAGAGGACCTCGACGTTCCGCCAGCGTTGTGGGATGCGCAGCAGCACCAGTATCCATCGTATCAGGTCCGGCAGCTGCGCTTGGTAGAAACCGGCAACAAGCGCTTCTTCCGGCTGCACCTAACCAGCCCCAGGGGCGAAACACGCGCCTATTCCTTCACCCGAGCTAGCGGGTTAGTGGTCGACCACTAACCCGCACACCCGCGTAGAACCTATTTGGCTGGGCTGGGCTCAACACAGCCCACCCTAGCTTTTCTTCTAACCCCTTTTTCCCGGCTATGCGACCCCTTGCTCTTCCTGTTCGCTGCGGGCAACTTGCTGTGATCAGCCTTGTCTGCCTACTAAGTCTGCCTGCGGGCGCGCAAGTCCAGCCGCCGCGCACCCCGGTGTACCCGCCTCCTGCTCCCCTCGCCACCGATACGGCGGCGGCCAACCAGGTCGGGCAAAGCCAGGAATTCGCGGTGCCTTCGGTCTTGGGCAGCGGCCCGAGCAAGGGCGTCGTGGCGCACTACGAACGGCTCAGCAACTTCTCTATTAGCACGAAGCTGCGGGACCAGAACCCCGAAGCCCGGGCGACGACCACCGTCACGAAAAATGCCCGCGCCTTTATCAAGGCCTATGCGCCCCTGATCAACCACCCGCATCTCAAGCTGATTCTGGGCGTGAACTACGACCGGGAGGAGTTTCAATTTAAGAGCCCTAATGCCTCCACGTTTTACCGCGACCTCGAAGATAAAGGCTTGAAGGTGCTGGGAGCCCAGCTGGCCGCTATTCGGCCGGTCGACCAGGTCCATTGGTACATCGCGCGGGTGAAGGGCGAGTTGAATGGCGACTATACCTCCGGCGAGCTGTCGGTGCCGGACTATCTAAAGGTGTCGGGTGAGTTTATTTACGGCTGGAAACGGTCGCCTACCTTCGCCTGGGGCGTGGGCGCGCAGCTTGGCTACACGTTTGGGCGTCAGAGCATCTACCCCGTTATCTTGTACAATCGGACGTGGAACAACCGATGGGGCGTGGAGTCGCTGTTTCCGGCTCGTGTGTCGGTGCGCTACAACCTGTCGCCCACCACCCTGCTGTTCGCGGGGTATACCGTGGACGGCTATAACTATAATATTAAGCTGCGCGAACCGCTGCAGAATGGCCTGCAGACCCTGATTCTGCGCCAGACCGAGCTCAAGCCCCGGGTGCGGCTGGAGCGGGAAATCTATGATTTCGTGTGGGTAGGCCTGGAAGCCGGTTACCGCTACAATGCCTCGTTCAACGCCCTGGATGAAGAGGGGAATGAAGGCCTAAGCCTGTTGCGCGGTAGCCCGCGTCCGCGTATTATTGACAATACGCTGGGCGGCGCCCCGTATGCCAGCGTGGAAATATTCTTGGTGCCCCCGCGTAAGTTCTTGCAGAAAACGACCAGCCAATAGCCCCCGCAGGCACCGTAAGTTACCTAATGGGGAGGGTTCGCGTTGGGCCGGACAAGGGACACCAGCCAGCGCCCCGCTTCGCGGGACCGGCCCGTGTAGAAACTGTCTACTAGTTGCACGTGCACCTGCCGTTGCCAGAAAAGCGGCAGCTGGGGGGCGACCGGCGAGAGCGAAAACACGACGATCGGGTGGTGGGGAACGGCCCGCCACTCCGGCTGTAACTGGGGAATGGAGCGCCCCGCCTGCCACACCTGCTTGATGTGCACCTCATCAAGGCTATACCAGGGCAGCTGTTGCAGGCCGGGATGCTGGCGCACCTGCGGTAAGCGCCGCAGGCCGGCCTTGTCCCGCCATTCCCACACCGGATAAGCGGGCATAAGCAGGGTGACCACCAGCGCGAGCAGCGTGACGGAGATTCCACTTAATCGGCCCGGGTGGGGGCGGCGGAAGCCATAGAATAGCGCCAGGGCCCCCAGCATCCCGAACGCGGGCACGGCGACCCAGAAGCGGACACTGTGCCCGTCGAAGCCAGGTAGCGGGAAGAACGCCATGGCCGCGGGTATCAGCCCGCACACCAACGCCAGCAAGCCCGCCCAACTTCTGAGCACCAAACGGTCAGCTCGGGGCACGACCCGCTCGCGAAACAGGACCTCCCAAGACCGGAGAAGCCCCCCATCAGCAACACCAGCGGCGGCAGCAGGGGCAGCATGTACCGCGTTTTCTTTTCGGGCACTACGCTTAGCAACACCAACGCGGTAATGAGCCAAGCCAGCGTGAACGCCACGGGCACATAGCGCTGAAGGCGGGGCCGGCTATAGGGCACCACGAGCGCGGCCAGGGCCACGATCACCCAGACGCCTGTGAACACCGGCAGCTGCCCATAGTACCAAAGGGACTTGACGTGGCGATCCGACCACGCCGCCACCTCTAGTTGGGCGACGCGCAGCGCCTCGGGTGCCACGTGGTAGAGTACATACCAAGGCCACGCTGCGCCCATCACTAGCCCTACGCCCGCCGCTACGAGCCCCCCGCGCCAGTGGGTACGGACCGTGGCCCGCCAGGGAGATAGGGGCGAGAGAAAGCAGCCCAGAAAGGGGAGCAGCAGGCTATACAGCGCCACGGGTCCTTTACTCAGGATACTCAACCCCAGGAATAAGCCCCCCAGCGCAAACCAGCCGTAGCCGCTGCCGCGCTGCCGCCAGCCCCGCACGAGCCCCCATAAGGCCCCGACCAAGAAGCTGTTAGAGAAGATATCCCACTGTCCATCACGGCCGACCGTGAGCAGCAGCAGGCTACTGGCCAGGACCAGCGCCGCGAGCCAGGCGGTGCGGCCCGGCGCTTCCACTTCGCCGGGCAAGTCGGCGGTGAGCTCCTGAGCGAGCCGCCAGAAGAAAAACACCAGCAGGGTAGCCATTAGCGCCGCCGGCAGCCGCAGTACCCCGAGGTTCTCCGTCGGTCCCGTCACGCGCATCACCGCTGCTACGGCCCAGGTCGGCAGCGGGGGCTTGGCCACCCGCAGCTCGCCGTTCATGGTCGGTAACAGCCAGGAGCCGCCGGCCGCAATTTCGCGGGCGGCCGTGAAATTGCGTGCTTCCATCAGGCTGGCCTCGGGGGCCCCCAGGTGCATAAAGCAACTGAACAAACACACGACCAGCAGGACCAGGGGGGAAGCCAGCGAACTGGGCGCAGGAAAGCAGAAATTACGAACAGAAAACGGACGTCACGGACAGCGCCGCGCGGTCGCGGAGGGAGTAGAAGTCTTGCGCGTTTCATCTGGTCACCCACTCTATAAACTGCTTCAGGCCTTCGGCCAGGGAAGTCTGGGGGGCATATCCCAGTAGCTGTTGGGCCTTGCTGATGTCGGCGTAGGTGACCTCCACGTCGCCGGCCTGCATGGGCTGAAACTCCAGCTGGGGGCAATGCCGACCGCATCGCCCACGGCTTGAATTAGCGCTAGCAGGCTCACAGGGTGGCTGTTCCCTAGGTTCACGGTGTGAAAGCCTGCTGGTTGGGACAGTAAGTACGCGACGCCTTTGGCCACGCCATCGACGGTATCCAGCACATAGGTGTAGTCGCGGGCGGTGGTGCCGTCGCCGAATACGGGTATTGGCTCACCCGCCCGCAGCAGGCGCACAAACTTGTGGATGGCCAGATCGGGCCGTTGGCGGGGGCCAAAGACGGTAAAGAAGCGGGCGTTCATGACGCTCAGCCCGTAGAGGTGGTGGTAGGTATAGGTCAGCTGCTCGCCGGCCAGCTTGGAAGCCGCGTAGGGGGAGATACACGCCTGCAGTAACGACTGATCCTCCCGAAAGGGCCGCTGGGGCGAATTGCCGTACACGGAGGACGAGGACGCAAAAAACAGCTTACCGATCCCCTGCAGCCGCATCCATTCCAGCAGGTGGGTAGTGCCCAGCACGTTGTTCTCCAGGTAAGCGGCTGGCTCGCGCACCGAGGGGCCCACACCAGCTTTGGCCGCCAGGTGCACCACCACCTCTACGGTCGTCTGGCCCAGTGCGTGGGTCAACGCGTCAGGGCCGGCGCGTAGGTCCAGCTCGTGGAAGCGAAACCGGGGATGCGCCAAAAAGCCCCCCAGGTTCGCCTCTTTCAGGGAGCGGGCATAAAACGGATCAAAGTTGTCCAGGCCCACAACCTGATAGCCGTCGGCCAACAGCCGCTCACACAGGTGAGAACCAATAAAGCCGGCGCAACCCGTAACCAAAACCGAAGGCATAAGCAAAGAGGGATACTCGACTAAAAACTAACACCGGCAATGAGGGGGCGAAGGTGACGGCCGATTCTGAAGAATATCTGTAGCTAGGCCACCAAGAGAATGTATCCGGAGGCAGTAGAGCAGTGGGTTCAGAAAGTCTTCAGATTCGTTCGCTACTTTTCGCCTTTCCCCTAAGCCCTGCTATTGTGAAAATTCTGATTGTGGAAGATGAGCCCACCCTGCGCACTTCCCTGGCCGACTACCTGCGCCAGGACGGGTACGTGATTGAGCTGGCAGCCAACTACGCGCAGGCCCACGAAAAGATCAAGCTCTACCAGTACGACTGCGTGCTGCTCGACCTAACGCTGCCCGACGGCAACGGCCTGAACTTACTGCGCACGCTCAAAGCCGATAGCTCCCCCGCCGGCGTGCTGGTCGTATCCGCCCGCGATGCCTTGGATGATAAAGTTCTGGGCTTGGAGCTGGGAGCCGATGACTATTTGGCCAAGCCCTTTCACCTGTCCGAGCTCAGCGCCCGCCTCCGAGCTATTATCCGGCGCCGCAACTTTCAGGGCAACCGCCACATCCTGTTTCAGGAATTAACCGTTTTCCCCGACCAGGGCCAGGTACTGGTTAAGGGTGAGCCCGTGGCCCTGACGCGGAAAGAATACGACCTGTTACTGTACCTACTCGCCCACCCCGGTCGCGTCCTGACGAAGGAATCAATTGCCGAGCACGTCTGGGGCGACGCGGCGGACGCGGCCGACTCGTTTGATTTTATCTATACGCACCTGAAGAACCTGCGCAAAAAGCTGCAGGAAAAAGGGGCGGGCGATTATATCCGCACCATTTACGGAATGGGTTACAAGCTGAGCGTCGAATGAAATTACTGGCCGCTACCAACCGCTATTACCTTTTGCTGGCGGGCTTGCTGTTCACGATCGGCAGCGTGCTGCTGTACGTGGGTGTGCTGTGGGCGCTGCGGGAAGAAGTAGAAGAGCGCTTGTTTCAGCAGCGGGAGTACCTCACGCGGGCCGTGCAGCGTACCGGTAAGTTGCCCAATACGCCCTTTGAAGGGCGCACGAGCCTCAGCGCCACGCCCCAGCCAGTGGGTCTGCGCGACGTACTGCTCCTCGAGCCCCTGGAAAATGAGCTGGAGCCCTACCGGCAACTGACCTTTGTCCTACCCCTGGAGGGCCGCCCCCAGTGGGTGTCCCTGAGTAAATCCTTGCTGGAAACCAAGGATGTGCGGCGGCTTATCCTGCAGTTGTTACTGGGCGTGCTGGGTTCGTTGCTGGGCGGGATGGTGGTGCTGAACCGTTGGCTGGCCCGCCGCCTCTGGGCCCCGTTTGAGCGCACCCTGCACCAACTGCAAGGCTATGACGTGCGGCACCACCAGGTTCTGCACCTGCCCGATACCCGCATCGAGGAATTCACGCAGCTCAACCGCGCGCTTACCAGCATGAGCCAGCGCGTGGCCAACGACTACACCATGCTCAAAGAGTTCACCGAGAACGCGGCCCACGAAACGCGGACGCCGCTGGCCATCATGCAAGCCAAACTCGAGCAGCTGCTCCAACTCCCGGATTTACCGCCCGCCGCGGCGCCCCTGATTAGTGACCTGTACACGGCGACCCAGCGGCTCACCCGGCTGCACCAGAGCCTGACGCTGTTGAGCAAAATTGAAAATCGGCAATTCATCGCTGCCGAGCCCATCCGTTTGGAGGAGGTGCTGCGCGAGAAACTGCACCAACTGGAAGATTTTATTCAGGCCAAGCGCCTGCGCTTGGAAGTATCGCTAACCCCCGTGCCAGCGCTTCCGCTCCACCCCGCTCTGGTCGATTCCTTGGTCAGCAACCTGCTACACAATGCCATCCGCCACAATCATGAGGGCGGGCTGCTGCGCGTTCTGCTCACGGCTACGGAGTTGGAAATAACCAACACGGGTCCGGCTTTACCCGCAAAGGAGCAGCCGGCGCAATTTTTCGAGCGCTTTCGCAAGCATAATATGGCCTCCGATTCGCCGGGACTGGGCCTCTCTATTGTGCAGCGCATCGGCGAGTTATACGGTTTTGACATTCACTATGCGTACGCCCCCGAGCAGGCCCTGCACACACTACGCGTTGTTTTTTAAGCTGCTAAGCGAATCAACCGGGGTTGGGTCCAAGGGTTGGGTCCGGGCGGCGGGGCCGGTGCGCAGGCGTAGCGCGTGAAACCGAAACCTGAGGCGTTTTGCCGCCCTGATTTCGCCCGCACTATAAAAAATTAAACAATGTTTTTTTTACGCCGACGTCTAGCATCCCTTACCCCCTGGCTTACTCTCCCTCTGCTACCGGTTGCTGATCGGGCTACTAAATGCCTTGACCAATGGCGCTAGTGAGCACCCAAACCGCTGCCTTGGGCCTCGGGTTTATGGCGCAGCTGCTGTTTTCGAGCCGCATTATTCTGCAGTGGATTGAGAGCGAGCGGGCCAAGCGCGTGCTCGTGCCGGTGCGGTTCTGGCAAATCAGCTTGATCTCATCGTTGCTGATGATCCTGTACGGCATGCTGCGCCACGACCCCATTATTCTGGCGGCTCAACTGATCAGCTACGGCATTTACATTCGCAACCTGCAGCTGCTAGGCGAGTGGGGCAAGCTCCACGGCGCTTTTCGGGCGGGCGCTTACACGTTTCCCTTAGCAGCTATTGGCTGGTTTGTGGTCGGCACCTCGTTTTTTAGTCTGCGCACCATGCTCGAAAACCGGATTCCGGGCGGGGTGCTGGTGCTAGGGGCCGTGGGCCAGACCATCTTTCTGCTGCGCTTCGTCTACCAGTGGCTGTACTCCGAGCGCAAGGGCGAGTCGGTGCTGCCCCTGGGCTTCTGGCTGGTCAGCCTGATTGGCTCCGCCCTGATTCTGGCCTATGCCGTGCTGCGCCGCCCCGTGGATTACGTGCTGATTTTGGGTAATGTACCGGGCATCGTGGTGTATGCCCGCAACGTGGTGCTGCTGCGTCGGGAGATCAAAGGGCTGCGGGTGGAGGAAATAGAGCAATGACGAACGAGGCAATGAGGGTGCGATTGTTCAGGCTTTTTTTCGGGTTAAAGCGGTGTTTAAGATGCCTCTAGGGCCCCTACAGATTTGCTTCAGAAACGCCGCCTAACCTTGTGCGTACTGCCGCTTCCTGCATCCACTACCTCTGCCTATAGTGCTACTTCACTGAGATTAAAATGGCATTAAAATTAATTCTAACCTGCCACCTTCATTAGTAGTCCTATTTCATGCCCCGCGATGCAGCCGTTGCACGTTCTTTTTCCGATGCCCCACTACCCGTTGCCGTGACCGTTACCTCCCTGAATCAAACCCCTGTTCCCCTGGTTACCTCACCCCGCTGGCGCGGCCTCTGGCTGTTGGCGCTGCCCCTGCTGCTGACGGGCTGCGCCGGCACCAAGTCCACCTACACCCGTGAGCACGTGGCCCAGCGCCTGCGGGCCCGGGCCGGCTACGAGCTGGGCGCGGCCCGCACGGCCCGCGCCCCGGCTCCTGCGCTGCCCAACCTGCAGGACGGCCTGAGCGAGGACGAAACCGTGAACCTGGCCCTGACGCGCAACCCCGCCTTTCAGGCCGACCTAAGTGCGCTGGCTCTGGCGCAGGCTGACCTGCAGGACGCGGGCCTGCTGGCCAACCCCGTGCTCAGCGGCGTGACGGCCTTTGGCACCTCGCCCGCGTCCCTGGCGTTGAACTTCGCCTCCGATCTGCTCTGGCAGCGCCCCGGCCGGGTCCGGGCCGCCCAGCTGGAAACCCAGCGCGTGGCCGAAAGCCTGGTGTCCCGCGGCCTGCTGGTGAGCCGCGACGCGCAGGTATCGTACACTGACATCACCCTGGCCGATGAGCGGCTACGCATCGCCCGCGAGGCCATTGCCATGCGGGCCGAAGTGGCGCGCATTGTGCGCGCTCGCTACCGCGTGGGCGAAGCCAGCGAGCTGGAAACCGTGGCCCCCAGCGCCGACTCCTTGCGCGCGGTGGATGATTACTACCGCGCCCGCCGCGACGCCCAAGTGGCTCGCCTGCGTCTGCTGGCCACCTTGGGGCTGGATTCGGTAAATGCCGACTCCGTGCGGTTCACTGCGGCCCCTGCGGCGGCTACCACGGTGCCACCACTGCCCGTGCTGCTGGATTCGGCCTACGCCGCCCGGCCCGACCTGTGGGCCGCCCGCATCGGTATTGAGGGCATCGGCAAGCGGCTGCGGTGGGAGCGGAGCCGGGTGTTTTCCTTCGTGCTCTCGCTCAACGCCCGCCTCAACGACCCCAATCCGGTGCACCTAGGGCCGGGCGCGGCCATCGGTCTGCCCATTTTTAACCGCAACCAAGGCCGCATCTCCCGGGTGAAAGCCGAACTGGAGCAGGCTTCCTGGCAGTACCTGGCCTTGCGCCAGACCGTGAACCTGGACGTGCGTGAAGCCTATGCCCAGTACGAGCAGGCTGCGCAGAGCGTAGCCCTGTGGGAGCGCAGCTACCTGCCCAGCCTGCAGGACGCGCTGCGCCGCTCGACCAGCGCCTTCATCAACGGCGACTTTCCCTACGTGCAGGTGGCTGAAACCACCCGCCAATTGCTCGACGCTCGTCAGCGCGTCGCCGACGCCCGCGCCGACCAGCGCCGCGCCCTGGCCCGGCTACGCTACGCCGTGGGCGGCCGGTTTTAATCTCTAATTGTCCTCTCCTATGCCCGTATTCCCTCTTTTTGTTGCTTCCCGCGCCGTGGCGCTGGCTGGCCTGCTCGGCCTAGTCACTGCTTGTGTCAAAGAAGAAGCCGTTAAGCATGTCAGCCCTTCCGAGATCGCCAACCCGGTCAAGGAATCGGACCTGACCACCGTGACCATCACCGAGCAGGCGGAACAGCGGCTGGGCATTAAAACCGTGGCCATCAAAACGGATAACGTGCAGGCCACCCGCGAGGTAGGCGGCGAGATTCAAGCCGTGCCGGGCCAGGCCGTTACCATCGTGGCGCCCGTGCAGGGCACGCTGCGCGGGGGTGCCACGATCACGGCCGGCCAGCGCGTGCGGCAGGGTCAGACCCTCTACCAGCTGGTGCCGCTGCCCGCCGAGCGCGACCTGCTCACCCTGGACCAGGGCACGGATCAGGCCCGCACGCAGCTACAGGTAGCCCAGGCCCGCCTGCAGCGGGCCGAGGAGCTGCTGGCCGACCGCGCCGGCAGCGTGCGCGCCCGCGACGATGCCCGCGCCGACGTGGCCTTGGCCCAACGGGCCCTGGCCGATGCCCGCGCCCGCCAGAGCGCGCTGAACGGTAGAGTTGGTGGTGGACAAGCCTTGCCGATCAAAGCGCCCCTGAGCGGGGTGGTGCAGCGCGTGACAGTAGCGCCTGGCTCAGTGGTAACAGCCAACACGGTATTAGTGGAGTTAGCGTCCCTTACGAAGGTTTGGGTACGCGTGCCGCTGTTTGTGGGCGACCTGCGCCGGCTGGGCAAGGAGCAATCCGTGACCGTGCGGCCCCTGAACGGGGGTGCCCCCCGCCAGGCCCGGCCGGTGGAAGCGCCCACCCTCGGGGGCACGGCCGGGACGGCCACGGCCGACGTGTTTTACGAAATTGACAACTCCGACGAGGCGTTCCGGCCCGGCGAGCGGGTGGCCGTGGACGTGAGGCTGGGCAACGCGGCCGGCGGCGCCACGAACGGCGCTGCGGGAGCGGCGGCCAGTACGCCGGCGCTGACCATTCCGGCGGCGGCGCTGCTCTACGACGCCTCGGGCGGGCAGTGGGTGTACGTGCGCACCAAGCCCCGGCAGTACACCCGCCAGCGGGTGGAAGTGCAGCGGGCGGTGGGGGACCAAATCGTCATCTCGCGGGGCGTAAAAGCCGGCGCGGAGGTTGTGACCGACGGCGCGGCGGAGTTGTTCGGAACCGAATTTGGCGGCAGCCATTAACCCTGTGGTTGCGTGCGCGAATGGCGGCGTGGGTAAAAGCTTCAGTGGAGTTTTTTCCCCTTCGCCCATCTCGCTGCTCAGCCCTTTAGCCTAGACTTATGAAGTGGATAATCGAATCGGCACTGCGGCTGCGGCTGGTGGTCGTCATCTTGTTTGGCGTCTTGCTGGTGGCCGGCCTGCAGGTGGTGCGCAACACGCCCCTGGACGTGTTCCCGGAGTTTGCGCCGCCCTACGTGGAGGTGCAGACCGAAGCGCCGGGCCTAAGCACGGCCGAGGTGGAAGCCCTGGTGAGCGTGCCCCTGGAAAACGCCCTGAACGGCACGCCCGAGGTGAAGAAAATCCGGTCGAAGTCGGTGCTGGGGCTCTCGTCGGTAGTCTTGTATTTCCCGCAGGGCATCGACATCAACAACGCCCGGCAGGCGGTACAGGAACGACTGGCGCGGGTAGCACCTACCTTGCCTGGCGTGGCCCGCCCGCCGGTCATGCTCTCGCCCTTATCCTCTACCAGCCGGGTGCTGAAGATTGGCGTGTCGTCGGACAGCCTCACGCAGGTGGAGATGACCACGCTGGCCCGCTGGAGCATCCGCCCGCGCCTGATGGCCGTGCCCGGCGTGGCCAACGTGGCCATCTGGGGGCAGCGCGACCGGCAATTACAGGTACTGGTGAACCCCGAGCAGCTGCGCACCCTGGGCCTCACCCTGGTCGAAGTGGAAAAGGCCGCGGCCGATGCCACCACGCTGGCCGGCGGCGGCTTCATCGATTCGCCCAACCAGCGCCTGGCCGTCTCGCAAAGCTCGGCCATCCAGACCGCCGCCGACCTAGCCCAGATGCCGGTAACCTTCCGCAACGGCGTGAGTTTGAAGCTGGGCGAAGTGGCGCAGGTGGTCGAAGGCTTCCCCGCGCCCATCGGCGACGCCGTGATTAACGATGGGCCGGGCCTGCTACTCATCGTGGAAAAGCAGCCCGGCGCGAATACCCTGGACGTGACGCGCCAGGTGGAAGCCGCGCTCAATGCCATGCGGCCAGGGTTGAAGGGGCTGGAAATCGACTCGACCATCTTCCGGCCCGCGACCTTTATTGAGATGTCGCTCAGCAACCTGAACAAGTCGCTGCTCATCGGCTGCGTGCTGGTGGTGCTGGTGCTGCTGTTCTTCCTCTACGAGTGGCGCACGGCCCTGATTAGCGCCCTGGCGCTGCCCACGTCCCTCATCGCGGCGGCGCTGGCCTTGCGCTACTCCGGCAAAACCATCGACACCATGGTGCTGGCCGGCCTCATCATCGCCCTGGGCGAGGTGGTCGACGATGCCATCATCGACGTGGAAAACATCATGCGCCGGTTGCGGCTCAACAAGGAGGCCGGCTCCCCCAAAACATCCTTTGCCGTGGTCTACGAAGCTTCGATGGAGGTGCGCTCGGCCGTTATCTATGGCTCGGTTATCGTGGCGCTGGTCCTGCTGCCCATTTTCCTGCTGCCGGGCTTGTCGGGCGCGTTTTTCCAGCCGCTGGCCTTTGCCTACGTGCTGGCCATTTTGGCCTCGCTGTTCGTGGCCCTGACGCTGACGCCGGCACTGGCGCTGCTACTCCTGCCCAAAGCCGCGGAAAAAGAATCCAAGGATGCGCCCGTCGTGGCCTGGCTCAAGCGCCGCTACGCCCGCGTGCTGCCCGGCCTGCTGGCCCGGCCCAAGCGCGTGGCCTGGTCGCTGACCGGCGTGGCGGTGGTGTCGATGCTGCTGGTCCCGTTTTTCGGGCAGGAGTTCCTGCCCAACTTCAAGGAATACGACTTTCTGATGCACTGGGTGGAGAAGCCCGGCACCTCGCTGCAGGCCATGTCGCGCATCACGGTGCGGGCCAGCAAGGAGCTGCGCGCCATCCCCGGCGTGCGCAACTTCGGCGCCCACATCGGCCGGGCCGAAGTAGCGGATGAGGTCGTAGGACCCAATTTCACGGAGCTCTGGATTTCCGTGGACCCCAAGGTGGACTACGAAGGCACCGTGGCCAAAATCCAGGAAGTGGTGGACGGCTACCCCGGCCTCTACCGCGACCTGCTGACCTACCTGCGCGAACGAATCAAGGAGGTGCTGACGGGTACCTCGGCTACCATCGTCGTCCGCATATTTGGCCCCGACCTCGACCAGCTCTATGCCAAGGCCAAGGAAGTGGGCAGTAAGCTCGAAGGCGTGGAGGGCGTAGTCGACCTGAAAGTGCAGCAGCAAACCCTCGTGCCCCAGATTCAGGTGAAGATGAAGCCCGAAGCCGCCGCCCGCTTTGGCCTGAGCCCCGGCACGGTGCTGCAGGCCATCAGCACGCTGGTGAAGGGCCGCAAGGTGGGCGAGATCTACCAGGAGCAGAAGATTTTCGACGTGGCCGTGTGGGGCCAGCCGGCGGTGCGCTCCGACTTCGGGGCCGTGCGCGAGCTGCTCATCGGCCTGCCCGGCGGCGGGGCCGTGCCGCTTAAGGAGGTGGCCGACGTGCGCATTGTGCCCACGCCCAACGAAATCACCCGCGAGGCGTCCTCCCGCCGCATCGACGTCACGCTGAACGTGCGCGGCCGGGACCTGGGCTCGGTGGCCCGCGACGTGCAGGCGCAGGTCGATGGCGTGGCCTTCGGCAACGGCTACCACCCGGAAATTCTGGGCGAGTACGCCGAACGGCAGGCCTCCCAAAACCGCATGGCCCTGCTGGTGTGCCTCTCGCTCATCGGCATCTTTTTGGTGCTCTACACCGACTTCGGCACCGTTCGGCTGGCCACCCTGGGCATCCTGAGCTTGTTTTTTGCCGTGTCAGGCTGTTTGCTGGCGGCATTTCTGACGGGCGGCGTGCTCTCGCTCGGCTCCATTGTGGGCTTTATTACGGTGCTGGGCGTAGCGGCCCGCAACAGCATCATGCTCGTGAGCCACTACCAGCATTTGGAGCGGGAAGAAGGAATGCCCTTTAGCCGAGAGTTAGTCATCCGTGGCTCTCTGGAACGGGTGTCGCCCATTATCATGACGGCCCTGACCTCGGTGCTGGCCCTGCTGCCCATCATCCTGGCGGGCAACGAGCCGGGCGCAGAAATTGAGCACCCGATGGCGGTGGTAATTCTGGGGGGCGTTATTACCTCCACGGTGCTGAACCTGCTGGGTATGCCAGCCTTATACTGGGCCTTCGGGCGCGCGAAAGGGGCTAAGGAAGCTAGCTAATGCACAAAATAGAGATTCGGGTAGGACACACGCGGTTCTACGAGCCAACGGTGGATATGAGATGCTTTGTTTCAAGCCCGGCCTTCCAGGCACCCATCGCTTTGGGAATCACCGAATAGCTTTTCCAGTGGTGGCCTCTACCCGGGTCGTGCCCTTTCCCTCCGACGTGCTGGCCGGCGAGGTTGGCGCCAAGCTGGGGGTGAAAGGGATGCACCGGCTCTTTGACCGCTACGTTTAGGCTTTTAACTGCCAGGGGAGTGCTATCCGCACCTGCTGACTGGCCCGGCGCGGGCCACTCCCCTAGCCTTCAGAATTACTACAGAATGCTTCCGTATATCTGCGTCACTAAGCCCTCCTAATTACCGGGAAACAGGCATTACTAACCTGCTTCCTGCTGTAAGAACAAGCTACTCGTGTCCGCCATTGCGCTGGTCGTCATTCCGCTGCTGGTGAGCCCACCGCACCTGCTCGAATTTTAGAATCCTTCACTCGCGGCCCGTTCATGCGGCCAGCTACTATCGCCTCCTATGTCCTATTGGCAAGCGCTGTTCCTCGCTATTGTCGAGGGCCTGACAGAGTTTTTACCGGTGTCGAGCACCGGTCACATGATTATCGTGGCGAATCTGCTCGGCATCGGGCAAGTGCCCTTTACCGAAGTTTACATTACCTCGATTCAGTTTGGGGCTATTCTCGCGGTGGTGGCGCTGTACTGGCGGCGGTTTGTGCAGAGCCTAGACTTTTACCTAAAGCTAATCACGGCCTTTGTGCCCTTTGGCCTACTGGGTTTTTTGCTCAAGGATGTGATTACGGTGTTGCTGAAAAGTGTAACCGTGGTGGCCGTATCCTTGGTATTGGGGGGTATTGTGCTGCTCTTTATTGACAGGTGGTTTATCAGGGAGCGTAAGCAGGTCACGACGCCCAGTTTGGGGCAGGCATTTAACATTGGCCTGTTTCAGTGCGTCGCCCTGGTCCCGGGCGTCTCGCGCTCGGCCGCCACCCTCATCGGGGGCTTAGCTCAGGGGTTTGACCGGCGCTCAGCCGCCGACTTCTCGTTTTTGCTGGCCGTGCCTACGATGGCCGTCATTACCGCCTATCAGTTCTATAAAGTCTACCATACGACGTTACCCAACGGCGAAGAACTGAGATTGCTGTTGTTTGGCAACGTAATAGCTTTTTGGGTGGCACTGCTCGCCGTGAAGACCTTCCTGCGCGTGGTGGTCCGCGTCGGCTTTCGAAGTTTCGGGGTCTATCGGGTACTGGTGGGTCTCACCATTCTCCTGCTCCTGGCCCTGCACGTCGACTTACACATTTTGTGAGCTGTCGCCTACGAGCGTAGCCACAAAATCAAGGGGTAGAGTTGATCATTCACTTGCTCCCAGCGCTATACAATCAAAAAAACATAGATGGTTTACTCCAATGTGTACTCGTTATACCTATTTGCTGGCCGCGGCCGTAATGGCCATCGCCCCCGCCGCCGCGCAGGAAAAGGTGCCTGAGCATCGGGTTTTTCTATTTGGCAACACGGCCCAGCGGGAAGTACCGGCTGCCCGCCTGGCCCAGCTGCGGCAGGTGCTGGAGCAGCAGACAGGGCCTTTTACTGTTGTCCACCTGGGCGACATCGTCGGCAACACCGGTCTGGCGGGCAAAGCTGATAGTGTCCTGGCTCAGCCCGCCCGCACTCGCGCCGACGCGCTCATTTCCCTGGTAAAAGGCCTGCCCCAGGGTCATATCTACTTCCTGCCCGGCGATAAGGACTGGTCCAACTCCGGCCCCGATGGCTTGAAGGCTGTGCGCCGGCTGGAGAAGTACATTGAAAAGCAGCTGCCCGGCCAAAACGCCTTCCTGCCGAGCAACGGTTGTCCGGGCCCTGAAGTGGTGGACGTAGCCCCGCTGGTGCGCCTGGTGGCCCTCAACACGCCTTGGTTTACCCACCCCTACGACCGACCCGAAGCGCCCGATACGGACTGCAAAACCCTGACCGCGGAGGAATTTCGGGAGCAGCTGCATGACATTCTCGACGAAACCCGGGGCAGGAACGTGCTGCTGGCCGGCCACCATCCCGTTGTGAGCAACGGCGAGTATGGTGGCTACCCGCCTCTCACCCGTCACCTGCTGCCCCCGGTGCTGGGCACGGTGTACGCCGCTTACCGGCAGAACGTAGGCACCCCACGCGACATGGCCAATCCGCGCTACCAGGAACTCCGCAAGGAGCTGCTGAATACGTTGCAAAGCAACCCGGGCGTGGTATACGCTGCCGCCCACGACTACAGCCTGCAGCTCACCCCCTTTCAGGGCAACTATCATCTCGTCTCCGGCAGCCTGGTCGAAGGGCACCACATCGGTGCCCAAGGCGAGTCGCTGTTCAACCAACGGGAGGAGGGCTATTCCCGTCTGGACTACTTCGCGGATGGTACCGTGAAAGCTTCTTTTTATGTTTTCAGCGGGGATGAATCCCCTCCGAAGGCCCCCTTTACTACCACGCTCTTCCGCTCTGCCTGCTTGGCTGCCGGCCCTGGCTCTCCCTCCCTCCAAAAACGAGCAGTGGAGGAGGAGGCCCCCACCAACGCTTTTCTGCTCACGTGCGCTACTGAAAGCCATTTCCCCAAAACCCCGAAACCCGATGCGCCTTTTCAATCATCCACGGTCGTCGCTCCGGGCCCGCAGTATCGGGGCACGTTTAGCAAGCGCCTATTCATAGGCCCGGTCTATCGCACCTCGTGGATCCAGCCGGTAGAAGTACCTACGCTGGACCTGCGCTCCGAGAAAGGCGGCCTGCGCCCCTTCGGTAAAGGTGGAGGCCGCCAGACCACGGCCCTTAAGCTCATTGCCGCGGACAGTTCAGAGTACGTTTTTCGCTCGGTGGACAAGGACGTGACCAACATCCTGCCGCCTCAGCTGCGCCACTCCATTGCGGCCGACATCCTGCGCGACGTCACGGCCACGGCGCATCCTTACTCGGCCCTGGTGGCCGGCTCATTACTCGACCACACCGACATCCTGCACGCCCGGCCACGGCTGTTTCGCCTGCCCGATAATCAGCAGCTTGGCCCCTACCGCCAGCAGTATGCCGGTCTGCTCGGCACCCTGGAGGACCGGCCCTCAGATGCCAAGCCCAACCTGCCCGGTTTCGGGGGCAGTGAAGAGGTAAAGCGCAGCTTCGGGCTGTTTCGTCAACTCTACAAAGACCACGACAACCAGGTCGATGCCCTGGGCTTGGCCAAAGCCCGGGCCTTTGATATGCTTATTGCCGACTTCGGCAAGCATGAGGACAACTGGAAGTGGGCCGCTTTCAAGCAGCCCGACGGCGGTACCCTGTACCGCCCCATTCCGCGCGACCGCGACCAGGCGTTTACCCAGTGGAACGGCCTGCTCACGTACCTGTCCGACCGCGAGTGGGCCGTGGGCAGCATTGAGGGGTTTGAAGACCACTTCCACGACCTGAAAAGCCTCAACTGGCCCGCCAAGGACCTCGATCGTTTCCTGCTGCAGGGCCTGAGCCGCGAGCAGTGGCAGCAGGCCGCCCGCTACCTGCAAACCCAACTGACGCCGGCCGTCATTGACGAGGCCACTGGCAAGCTGCCCCCGGAAATACAGCCCCTGTCCGGCAACGACATTAACCGCAAGCTCAAGGCCCGTATCCAGGACCTGCCCCAGGCCGTGGACGACTATTACCGGCTGCTGGCCCGGCGCGTGGATGTGCACGGCAGCAACAAGGGGGAGGTATTTCAGGTGGACCGCCTGCCTGCTGGGCAAGTGAGGGTGCAGGTGTTCGACCGGTCCAAAGAAGGCGAAAGCCCCGACGGTCTGGCCCTGTATGACCGCACTTTTAAGCCCGCCGAAACCGAGGAAATCAGCGTCTACGGGTTTGACGGCCGGGACGTGTTCTACGTCCGTGGCGAAGCTTCCAGGAGCATTCTGGTGCGCCTCATTGGTGGGGCGGGCCAGGACCATATGGTAGATGAATCGCGGGTGAAAGGCCTGCGCACCCTGACCAAGGTGTATGACGTGCCCGACACGGACCTGCAGCTGGGTAAAGAAGCTGACAACCGCACCTCGACGCGGTCGAATATCAATGAGTACAATTTTGAAGCCTTCGACTACAACTCATATCAGCCCCGCTTCATGCTGTTTTACAATCGCAACGACGGCTTCGGCGTCAGCGCTGGGGTCAGCTTTCTCCGCCAGGGGTTCCGCAAGCCCGGTTTCAAAAACCTCTACGCCTTCGATATTCAAAGCAGTAGCAACGGCTTGCTGCTACTTACCGGCAGCACCCGTCACCGCTATGCCATCGGCAAAGTCGATGCGGGCGCCGAGGCCAGCTTCGGCAACTACTTTCCCTACTACAACTTCTTCGGCATCGGCAACGATACGGACATCAGCCAGGACCGCTACAACGACAGGTTCTACACTGCCCGCTACCGGGGCTTCACGCTCAACGCCTTTCTGGAGCGCATCTTCCTGCAGCGGAGCACCCTGCGCCTGGGGCCAGCCTTTGAAGACTACACCTCCAACTTTGCCGACAACAGCCTGTTGGGCCTCTCGACCCAGACCCCTCCGCCGGACGCATTCAACCGGCCCAACGCCAGCGCCCAGCAGCTGCTGGGCGTCAAGGGCCTGCTGGACCTGGACTTCCGCGACCGGCCCAGGTTTGCCCGCCGCGGGGTGCGCCTGCAGGCCCGGCACGAAAGCTACCGCCAGCTTCGCGGCCCGCAACGCACGTTTGGCCTCACTCAGGGCTTTACCGAGTACTACGGCACCACGCGCCTCGGGCTGCCCATTACCCTGGTACTGAAGGGCGGCGGGGCCAAAAACTACGGGCCCGTCGACGACATTCCCTTTTACAAGCTTACCTCGCTGGGCCTGCGCGAAAACCTGCGCGGCTACTACCGCAACCGCTTCACCGGCGACGCCAGCCTCTATGTGAATACCGAACTGCGCCTGGCCTTAGGGCAGGTCAAGAACGGCTTTCTGCCGTTTTACTTCGGGGTGTTTGGCTTTTACGATCAGGGGCGGGTATACTACCAAGGCAACTCGCCTGGGGGCTGGCATGCGGGCTACGGCGGCGGCCTCTACCTTGCGCCCGTGGTCGAAACCCTCGCCTTTTCGGTGTCCTACCAGCAGTCATCCGAAAACAGCCTGATTCAGTTTGGCTTGGGCTTTAATATCGATAAGTGATGCCAGGCCTGCCGCTGGGGACCTAATCTGGTCGTGAAGGTAGGCCTGCAAGCTTAGTGGGCTGCTGGCGCAGCTCCACTTGTTGCTCCAGGGCAATGCCTATCATCGCTGCCCTAGACTACACTATTTCCCTGGCCGCCTCACGCCTACTGGCAGCCCTATTCTGTTTGGCAGGCCGCGTGCTGGGGTCGATGACGGAGCCATCCGCCCCCGAGTGCCCGGTACGCGGTGGCCCGCCGGCATGCGTGGCCCAGGTGCGGAGCACCCGGTTGATGATAAGGATAGCAGTCAGAATGCCCGCCATGCTCAGCAACCAAGCTTGATGAAGACTAATCCACGTAAGCATTTTCTTCTGACTAACCCCCTTATCTACTTACCCTAAGCACCGTGCCTGCGCACTACCCTAGGGCATTTTGTGCTTTTTCCCCGCAAGAATGTCGCCAGCTTGCTCGCCGCCCGTGCTCGCGCTACCGCCGGATGGGGCCTGCCTGCCTGGGCCTTATTTGCCGGGTAAGCGCTGGGATTGCAGGCGCACGACTTGGGCCAAGCTCAGCTCGCCCTGCACATAGCGCTGCAGGAAAGCCAGCGTTTCGCGGCTCACTAGCGGCCCGCCGGCCTCCCGGAGGCCACTAATGCGCTCGGCCTCCTGCAGGCGCCCGAGCCACTGCGCTTGCGCGGCCGGGGCCAGGGTGGCGGGGGGAAGGGGAAAATAGACGTTACTCATCACCTAATAGCTACGAAATAGCACCGATAATCACCTGCAGAACAACGACGCCCGGGTTGCCGGCCGGGTGCTTTCTCCTTCTTGGCAAAGCCAGTGCCACGTTGCCCGGAGCACGCTGGGCGGGCTGGTTCTCCTTCCCTCCTCGCTACCCCGCTCCTGCCGGGGTGGCTATGGTGCCGTGCGGGGGCGATCATGGCCCCCGCACGGCACCATAGCGGGGGAATCCACAGCGTGTCGGTACCAGCCGGGGGCGGGCCGTGATGCTGGTGGGCGTAAAGGGCTCCGCGGCTTGCGCGGCTTGCGCCAGCGTATACAGGGCGTAGGCCTGGGCGACGGGGTTGCCCGGCTCGAGGGAGCTTAACTCGGTGCGTAAGGCGCCCTGAAAGGGCTGGTGGAGGAGCATGTACGGGGGGTGGGCAGGAAGAGGGAGGAGGACGGCGGCCCCAAAGCAAGCGTGAAGCCAAAAACTGAATTTTCTGAAGGTCCTGCCCACCCCGTGGGCAGGCTTACCGTAAGGCCCCGTGCACGAAACGCAGCAGCTCCTCCATATCTTGGATGGGGCCCTGGTAATGTACGTCGGGGGTGAACAAGTCGCCGGTGGCAATCTCCACCACATCGGAAGCGTCGGGTAGGTAGAGGCGCACGGTTTTCGCCGGGGTGAGCAGCACATAGAGGTCCCCCTGCGCGTAGCGCGTGCCCTGGGGCAGATAATCCGCATAAATAAAGCCCGCAGCTTCGAGTTCGGAACGCGTCATGGGGACTGACAGGATGAAACACCAGGGAAGAGAAGGAAGGGGCGCTCGTAGATACAACACCTGAATCGACACCCAGGCCGGGACGATGCGGCGTAGGCACACGCGACGAACGTACGGCTTTTTGGGCATTTTCCCGTATGTCGGCCGTAAGCCTTGCGCGGGCGAACGGCTTACTCGAGTTCTGCGGGCGGAGGCGGAGAAAAACCACCCCTACCTCGGCGGAATCGACGGCTCCGAAAGCTATTGGTTTGGCCATCTTGCCTCCAAGCTGCTACCAAGTTTTTGGCCTTGAGTAAAGGTTGGTACCAAGGTTAAACGGGTGGATTGGCCGGGGCGGGTTTGCGGTGGGCGTGAATGACCACCTTACGATGGCGGAGGTACTTGTAGAGGGTGACCTTGGAGATGCGCAGGCGCTGGGCAATCTCGTTGACGCCGAGCTGCTGCTCGCGGTAGAGCGTTTCGGCGATAATGGCCGTGCGCTCGGCTTCTTCCGAGAGGCCCCGCTGGCGGCCCCCGACCCGGCCCCGCGCCCGGGCCGCGGCCAGCCCGGCATGGGTGCGCTCGCGAATCAACTCCCGCTCAAACTCGGCCAAGGAGGCAAACAGGTTGAAGACGAGCCGGCCCTGGGCGGAAGTGGTGTTGATGGCATCCGTGAGGGACACCAGCCCCACCCCGCGCTGCTGCAAGTCGCCCACTACCTGCAGTAGGTGCTTGAGCGAGCGCCCCAATCGGTCGAGCTTGTAAATGTAAAGGGTGTCACCGGGGCGCAGCTGTGTGAGCAGCCGCTCTAACTCGGGGCGACTGGCGCTGGCCCCGCCGGACACCTTCTCTTGGTAGATGGTCTCGCACCCCGCTTTGGTTAAAGCATCGAGTTGCAGTTCCAGGTTTTGGTCGCGGGTGGAGACGCGGGCATAGCCGATGTTCATAGAGCAAAGTACAGGTTATCCGTGCCGAAGATAGCCTTTACCGTACTTTGATTGCTGAACAAGTTTTCTGTACCAAATCAGCTGGTTTTGGCTTTGGTTTACCCCAGCGGACGTCACTGGATGATTTGTTCAATTATAGGTTCGTTTCGCTTTGCGGAAGTCCACTGTGTGTCGTCCTGGAAAAAGTTGACCGTTGTGTCATCCGTCTTTTTATTCGAGCATTTTTGTAGACAAGACGGTATCTAGTTAGCTACCCCTTAAATGAACTCCAGAGTGAAAGCGAAAGTCCCAACTGATCGTCTCGTAACTCAAGGCCTCATAATTAATGCTGAAACTGACTTAATGAGACACCGTAGAATTGAGGAGTATATATAGTGTGATGATTGTGGCTATAAAACAAGAGCAGCTTATGATTAGGTAGTGAACTCCACACGACAACTGAAATTTTTACTCCTTATATAACAAATAAAAAACGTCTTCAGTAAAATGCTGAAGACGTTTTTTATTTAGGAGCACTTTGTAGGCAATTCTACCACCTCCGAGAAGAACATGGAATATTTGGTTTTAAAAAGTATCTATTCTGAATTGCTATCAATAGTATAATTGTTTTTATATCCACGAATAGCATGTACTAAAGAAGAAAGTATAATTTTTAAATCCAACAATAAAGACCAGTTTTGAATATACTGATCTGAAGATCTTGATTCTTTCTTGCGGCCTACAGCTTGTGCTAACCCTGTGATTCCAGGTGCCACTAGATGACGAACCATGAAGTTGTTTATCACACGTGAATATGATTCCGTGTGCCGTACAAGGTGTGGCCGAGGACCAACAACTGACATTTCTCCTTTTAAAACATTGAAAAACTGAGGGAGCTCATCTATACTAGTTCTGCGCAGAAAGCTTCCTAACTTAGTAACATGAGAAGCTTTACCTTCTGTATTCAATGCAAATGTTCTAAACTTTAAGCAATAAAAAGGGCGATTTCTACGCCCCGTACGTATTTGTTTGAAGAATACGGGGCCTCTAGAACCTAGTTTAATTAAAAGTCCAATCACTGGAATAAGCCATGACAATACTAAGCATATAACTAATAAACTGAATGCTATATCAAATACGCGCTTCAAAACGACTTCTCTCGTCGGTATAGTGCTAGGTTCAATCAAGGCATTACTAAAAATGTCTAAAAGTTCATTCTTGATCTCTTGAGGTGGATTACCGTGTAGAGCTTGTATTATTAAATCCTGCGCCTTCTTATAGTCACCACAACTCAGTGCTAAACTTGCAGCACTTCTGAATAAAACAGAACGAGTTGGTTCTGCAGTAATTTTATCTTTTAATAGAAAGGCGGCACTGGTTTCCAATTCCAACGCGCTACGCAAGTTTTGCTTGTACAACGTGATATCGCGCTGCATCAAGGCTGCTTCAGCCTGATGCAGGCTGTCCATAGCATCATGATGTAATTGCTTAGCGTTGCTCATTTCTTCACTAAAACAGCGACTGGTGACCCAAATTCCACTATAACTACATACGCAGGCAAATTAGTACTATCGGATGCATCTGTCTGCTTCAACTTCTTTCTTACTCTCCCGGATACATTCAGGTCACCTTTACGAATACCTGAAACCTCGAGTCGGGCATTCATAAAGTTGTCTTCATCATACAAGATATGTCCTTTATTATACCCAAGCCAGTAATCTACACCAGTGCCAATAACAGCTTCCTCGATAATCGAATAGTCTGTTAGCTCAACTATTAAAAAGAAAGCAATAGCAGTCGCAGCATTCTCCGTAAGCTTAGCACCAGCTTTCCAGCCAGCAGTAAGGGGTTTGCTAGTCCATAGCAACTCAAACGTAGTAGAATTATCCCCTAATACAGTAAGTAGTGCTCCAGAAAGATGATTGAGCTCCTCTAACAGAACTACGCATGCCTCACTGTAGTAGTCACATTGAACCGCTGAAAAATTAGCTACTTGATTTTTAAGTTCTTCTAAGGTTAATGATTTTAACATCTAACTGGCATTGACATACTTAAGTACTATGCTCACTGGTGCTTTTATTTTAGAATTAATACTACGAATATTCAAGCCTATTTTATTCAACTATTAGATCTGCTCTATTCATGAGCCGCTAAAGTATCGTCCATAATATGACTAATAATCTCGACCGCCAGCACCGCGCCACTGACCGGCCGCTGAATGATCCTCTCCATGATGATTTTCAGCGGGGTTCATTCGCGCAACGCATTGCCGACACCCTTATCTCTCGCGTTAACCCCGACAGCATTGTTATTGGCATGTACGGCAGCTGGGGGGAAGGAAAAAGCACAGTGCTTAACTTCATTCGACATGAGTTGGGCCGTGTTACTGACAAGGTAGTGGTACTAAACTTTAACCCCTGGCGCTTTACCGATGAAACGCAGTTACTGACCAACTTCTTCGGTGAGCTAGCTAAAACGATCGACCGGCAATTGCTCACGCCTGGCCAGCGAGCGGCCAAGCT
The DNA here is from genome assembly GCF_004355185.1 of Hymenobacter radiodurans. Taxonomy (NCBI): domain Bacteria; kingdom Pseudomonadati; phylum Bacteroidota; class Cytophagia; order Cytophagales; family Hymenobacteraceae; genus Hymenobacter; species Hymenobacter radiodurans. Next base: position 121,000 of record NZ_CP037921.1, on the reverse strand, counting down.
TGCCGCCGAGTACGTAGCGCCACTGTTGCCTAAGGTGACCTTTTCTGCGCAGGTCGACGGCCCTAGTACGGAAGTAGATTTTAGCACCCAGGTACAAGCACTACTGAATAAGGCACAGCCTGACGCCGACGGCCTGCGCCAGCGGATTGAGCAGCTACTTGCCGATGCTGGCAGGCGCGTTATTGTAATTGTCGACGACATTGACCGGCTGGAAAAAGGGCAAATTCAAGCCTTGTTCCGCTTGGTCAAGCTTACGGCCGACTTCCGTCATACGGCTTATGTACTAGCCTTTGACGACAGTATGGTAGCCCGCGCCCTGGGGGAGGTGTTCAGCCCCGCAGGGGAAGCAGCCACTGCCCAGCAGGCCGGTCATAACTTCCTGGAGAAAATCATTCAGGTGCCGCTGCGCCTACCCCGCGCCCGCGCCGATGACTTATTCGACTTCTGTCTGGCTCGTCTTAATGAGGTGTGCCAAAGCCAAAACATCGAGCCCGACGCGGAAGATGCGCAGCGGGTCAGCAATACATTACGGGCTGCCTTGTTACCGCGGCTGACCACCCCGCGCTTGGCCGTGCGCTACGCCAATGCCGTAGAGTTCGGCTTACCGCTGCTCTACCGGGAGGTCAATCTGGCTGATTTTATTTTAGTCGAAGCTTTGCACCTGTTCTACCCTGAGCTTCATCGGTTCGTTGCCACCCACCCCGAACTGCTTACCGGCAGCACCCAGCGCTCCGATGGCAACTATGAATTCTTACCCGAGGTGGGTAGTGATCCGAAGAAGCCCAAAATAGAACATTTTCTTGATAACCACTATCCACAGCGCGAAGAGCGACAGGCGACGCAGCACTTGCTGTGCACCTTATTTCCCCGCGTAAGTCGACACTTTAACCGGAGTCGCAGCTTGTTCGACGACTCGCCAAGCCGCCTTTCTAACACCGAACTAGCGCAGCGGCAACATGTCGCTGCGCCTACCCATTTTGCCCGGTACTTCGCCTATACCATTCTGCGCGACGACGTAGCCGACCAGGAGTTTGCAGCCTTTCTGGCGCAGCCCCCAGCCCAGCAATTCAGTACCAGTCAGGACCTAATTGGGCGGCTGGGCATCTCTACCTTCTTGCAGAAATTGGCTTACCGCGTCGACCTGCTAAGCCCGGTGGAAGCCACCAACGGATGGTACTTACTCCGTCAGCTCAGCCCTTCCATTAGCGATGAGCGGGTGGGGTGGTTCTCGGGCCGCACGGACCTGTCTCAAAGCGCTTGGCTACTGGTCGCTTTGTTGGCCCGGCTACCCGCTGACCAACGCCTACCCCATATCCTCGATCTGCTTGACAGCGACGCCGCGTTTAGTCTCTGTGAACGGCTAGTGTCCCAATTACTTACTCGCCGTACTAAAGCGTTAGCTAAGCCGCTAGAAGACCAAGACGACAGTACTTTAGACTTATTTACGCGAGCCGAATGGGAGCCTATGGAGCAAGTGCTGGCCGCGACGCTGGTGGAACGGGCTCTGCACGAAGCTGGCAGTCAGGCCATCTACACAGTATTCCCCGTTATCGGCTGCCGGATCATGCACCTGTACTGGCGTTTAGCTGCCAACCCCCAACCCCTGGCTGAGTATGTCTTACCCCGGCTGCGGCGTAATCCTGACGAGGTCGTTCAACTACTGCAAACGTGCGCTCCATTCGTTTCCGTCAACCACGCGCCCCCTTTCCATGGTAATATCGAGGAAGATACTTTTGCGATGCTGTATCAATCCGTGGGCCCCGAGCTATATACCGTAGTGCGGCAGGTACTGGGGCCCGAACCCATTCTCTCCTACTCGGCTGATCGCTTCCGGTCAACCCCTCCTTCCCCGAGGAACGCCTCCGCCAATATAGCTACCTATATGAGCACCAGGTCGATTCCTCTGGTTAGTCCGGATAATACATAGAGCCTCAATTGTACTCACGGTTGTATAATCAGCTATAGCACTGCAATACGTCAAATTAGGACTGTTCACAGAAAAATCAGCAGCTGGACCTGCCTAAAGTCAGTAGCGCTTTAGCTTTACCCGATGGCATGACCAGTACCCGTCCGGCACCGCCGCTCGGCACCGCCGAAGCAGGACAAATAGGAGTGTTCAGCATGGGCTATGCCAGCAGCAAAAAGCCTAGGCAGGAGTCCTATTCACGGATCAGCTGTAAGGACCTGTGTTCTTCTGATTTCATCACTACACATTATGACTTCCCAGCAAAAAATCACAGTAGAAAAGTCGCTTAGCCAACTTGAGTCCCTTAATCTGACTGATATTGCCAAGAAAACATACAGTGGCAAAGACCTCCGCACTGTAGTAATAGGTGACTTTAAATTACCTGAGCTCATTGCCATGTTTAACCGCGCCATTAAGCAGTTGCGGGCTGAATTAGACCGAGGAAGTTGGCAACTGATGTTTCACACCTACAATGACCCGGAGTTGGGGCAAGCCCCCCTGAGTCAGCAACTACAACATATATACAGCCACCTAGCGGGGGGTATAAGTTTGATCACATTGTGGCCCAATTGCTATGGCTGGTGCACTACCAAATGCAAGGGGGGTTCTGGGAAAAATCAAAGCTGCGTGTCCACTCAGTGGAGGAGCTACAATTGCAGAAAGCACAAGACGCTATCGCTTTACTAAGCGCTGAGGTTGAGCGGCGAGTTACCGAAGTAGACACGCTCAGGGAGGAGCTGGAACAAACCCAACTGAAGTTGAGCGACTACCACGTGCATAAGCAACAAGAGTTTAAAACTCTTACCGGAAATCAGCAACAGTCCAGCGAATTGCTCAAAGAAATCCGTGGCTTCCAGACCGAAGCCAGCACCACCAATGCCACCATTGCAGGTATTATGGAGCAGCAAAAATTGCTTTTGACTGATTCAAAAGAGAAGTTGGCGGAGGACCACGAGCAGTACACTACGATAGTCAAATCCTTGGAAAGCATACGTGGCTCTGCCAAGGACCAGCTGTACGAATTAGGCGAAAAAGATGAGCGATTCGCTGAAATCCTTCAAGGTGCAACGGAGAAGGAGGCCCTTATTCTAAGTAAGCAGCAACGCATTGATGAGCTTTTGGGCTTTGCGGCTGATAGTGCTCTAGGGGGCACATTCAGCCGCCGCCAAAAAGAACTGGTGTGGCCAGTACGCATCTGGGCTACAGTTGCAATTGCTGGGGCTGTATTTGCCCTGTGGTGGGTACTGCACATCTTCACGCAGTTTCCTAGCCACGGCGACGGCGGGTTCAGTTGGTCCGTCACGCTACTAAATGTAGTCCGAACTTCCCCCGCGTTCGCGCTGCTATTTTTTGCCATTGCGCAATACACGAAGGAACGTAACCTACAAGAAGAATATGCCTTCAAGGCGGCTGTGTCCATGACAGTAACCGCCTACTCCGACATGATTCATGTCGAAGCAGAGAAAACCGCCATGCTAGTGAGCGCCATCCAAAGCATCTATACTCCGCCTTCACTGGGCAAGGATACTTCCCCTATGAATTCCAGTACCAAGCATCTGGCTGCTGCGACCAAGAATGTAGTAGACACGGCTACTGCCCTGAAAACCACGGCCACAGATTTGGTATCTGCTGCCAAGGCATAATCCACTTTTCATCTGCAACGGGCAGATACATGTAATCAAGGCTCAACTTCCACCAGGAAAAGCTTACCAAAGAACGAATATCACCCTTAACCACTCGTCAGCACATTAGCCAGATTCATTGCTTTCTCGATACCATTCAGCCCGGTTACTGGCTTATCACGCCCTATAGTAATAGCGAAGTCATCTTGGTTAGTCGGTCAAGTGCAGCCCGATCGCTATAATAATGTAGAGACGACTCAGAATACAAGTAGTCAAGAAGAACTGTAGTTCCTACTGGAAGATTAGGAATAGATGTGTTATCTACTACTAACACCTAGTATGAATCATCTAGTACGGGATCTAAGATTCTTGTGATATAAATATTTTAACCTATAGCTCAACTTCGCACAATAATAAATGCAATTTATCCAATTGCTAATTTTGTTAGAGGCCCACCTTCGTAAATCACACCAAGTGTTACACCCCCACTGAAAATCGATCGTTGGAGGGCCAAATAAGCCTCTATAAGCCACGCAAAAGACTTTGACCTACTCCACCTTCAAAAAAGATTGCAAAGCGCTTGTGCGGCATCCAAAACCTATTTGTATATTTGCTATACCTAAGAGGGTGCTACCACAACATTCTTAGCAAAAAAGCCAACCATTATGGTCGGCCTTGAGCAGAGTAATACCATTTAAAGCATAAGAGCGATTGCTACCAACAATCGCTCTCAGTGACCGCCTACTGAAACGCAGTAGGGCATTCGGCGATGTGAACTGTTTACCAGACAGACCACATCGAAATTACCCTTAGTCCATCTGAGCCATGAAGCGCGATGAGAACCAAGAGTATATCTACAGCCCCTATATAACGATAAAGGGTGTGCGGGTGTACAAAAAGGGGGGCGGTGTATTCCGCATTCCTGTGGATAAGCTAAAGAAACGTTAGCATTCCCGAATTATTTTATCGTCGTTAAGCAGCTGCTTTTCGTTCGATTGGAGCATCGGTGGCATCCAAGTTGGGTGTCCAACAGCCAGTAGGTTATTCTTACTGGCTGTTTTTGTGTGCTGAAACAAACAAGTTTTGATGTCTATGCTTTTGTCGTTTTGTCATGCGATGATTCGGCATCTTTTCTTGACTAAACATCTTGATTAACAACAAGATAATAACACTTAACTGGGCACATTGCAAATGTAAGAGAACATTTCAAATTGTGATGTTTCTAGCAAAATATTTTTTGTTATCCAATCAATGGAAATTATCAATATGCTAATTGTCAGCCCAATAATTTCGAAGGGTCTAGACCCTCCAGAACCGTCTTTCTTACTGGGAGTGCAAAGGTACAAAAGAAATTTTATTTGATTACAGAAGATTACAACTGGTGTGGTTAGTTGTCAATCGCGCTGTAAATCAGCATGTTTATGCTACTCACCTTTTGTTGCTGGATTAGTTTCATTCAAAAGTGATGCTCAACAAAGAAAGCTAACCTTAGCTCGTAAAAGCAGCTCAGGTATAAGTTAAACCAACTCTTAAGACAACGCCCGAAGTTCCTACTCCCCTGGCATCATTTCTTGGTCGCTAAATCCAAGACTAACGCTGGCCCACCGTAACATCAGTTCTCGCTTTCCTTAGGTGGTGAATGCTGATTACATAATTCTGACAGGTAATACAGTGCATAAACTAATTACCTTCAGGATGAGCAACTAGCTAGGATCTTGTGACATACTAGCATCAGGTGTTCCCACAACGGCACGAATAGTCTCCCGCTGGATACCAGGAAATAGAGGCGAGCAGAACGAACTCAAAACGGTACGGCTATAACCCAGTAGTTTAGATGCAATAAGCTACAATTTAAGTGTCCAAAAAAGGCCTTCCGCAAAGGTCCCGAAAACTGCGGTTTTCGGGACCTTTGCGGAGATAATTCTATTATTTACCAACCGTTACCTAGATAGCACTGGCTGTTCGAGGATGCCATTATCAGTATTCTGGCGGCTATCGCCAAATAAGAGAAGGTGCGATTAGGGGAGCGAACCAAAGCAGGCATGAGTCGGGCCAAGGAAAAGGGAAAGAGTATTGGACGGCCCAATGTTGGCTCCGAGAAGGTAGCACACGTGAAACACCCGAAGGCAACCGGCATTTCTGACCGCGCTATTAGTACTGTGCTGGGTATACCTTCTAGCACCATGGCCAAGTATTTAAAACAGTAACCCCTGTAGAGGATATCATAAATCGAAAAAGATTAGCTAATTGTACAATCTTATCTCACGACAAACTCTTTTAGTAATGGCTGAAACACCCAAATCTCCAGTATATATAACTGCTGAAAATGCGCCCTCTGTTACATTAGAGACTATTAGGCACTTGATGACCCTACAAAATGTTTCCGTTGAACTGCAAAAAGAGTTGCTAGTTCGAGGTGGGCATATGTCAGAAGCAGAGGCAGATGAGCATATATATACCCTTATGGAGAAATACAATTCTAGAGTCACCGATTATATTGAGGAGACTCTCAGTAAAGCTCAAGTAAGTATTGACAAACAGCTTGGCCGTAAGAAATAAAGCTTTTTTCTATCCTTCGCGCTGGCTTCGTAAATGGTGAGGTTTGGGTTCTTCAACGATCCTAAACCTCACTTTTTCATTTATTAAGCGCTATATTCTAGTTACTGCGGCTGCCCTAGGCACCATGAGGGCTAGTGTTACCGCCCAAATTCTATCCTCTACGACTGCCGCGCCAGAGAGCTAAACCATCGAAGGCACAGCTAAAAAGGAGAAAGTGCCGAAACAAGCACGGGCCCCAGCAGCGCAGCCGTATCCAAAGTGGGCTAACTAGGCGTCTAGAATCTCAACACTTAATACCTACCCCGCTATTATGGCAGCACGGATCCGCGTAAAGTGAAGTATGCCAACCGCCGTTAAATTTTATTGATTTGGTAACTTATAAAAGCTATTAAATAAAAAGCCCCGCTACAATTGATAACGGGGTTTTTTGCTTTTTACTTATTTCTTAGATCAACGACTTGTACAGCGTCTATTAAATGCGAGAAATGATTAAAAAGCAACTCTACGAAGCGCCCATTAAGTACTCCATATGTCCCTTTTCTTACTTCAGCGTTAGGCCTTAACTTATAGTACAGCTTTAGAGGCTTAACTATTGAATCTACTTGAAGACGAGCACCCTCATTCCATTGCTGATCTCCTGGTTCACCTGGTGTATGCATAAAGGTATACTCAGGTGTAGTTGCACATTCCCAAGTTTTGATGCTTTTATCTTCAATCTTTTCTTTTATCAAACGCAGAAGTACTTCTGGTTCAATATTTTCTTTAAGTGTAATGTAAACAGCCATTATGGAGTGACTTATTGTGTACAGCAAGGTATGAGCAAACGAGCTCGTCTATTACTGTTTATGTATTTCCTGTATTTATCTAGTGCTTTTTATGCTTTCCAGCGTTGCAAACAGTAGAGATGGAATTTCTTCATCAACTATCATTTGATAATTGATCTCCACTTTATTAAGAACATCAACAATCAAGCAATTCTTAGCACTTACATGATGGTTGTTCCCAAAATTTGCGACCATATAGATGTGAAGAGCTTCAGCAAAAATACCCAGTTCTTCCTTTTTGAAACCTTCTAACTTGGCTAAGAACCAAATTGCGCCAACGTAGTTGTTTTCCTTCTCCTCAAATGAATATACTTGGCTAGGTGTTATTTGCACAGGCAAGTTACTTATATCTATAATTGCCTTCTTACTATTTTTACTTAATATCCTGGCATCCTCGGGTAGCCAACTGCTAACATTAAAATCCTCATAATTATGAAGGATGCTGAGGTTTCTCTCATACATATCCTTTGTCTGTTTTATCATACCTGGCTTAAAGTCATTCAATATATCCGTTATTTTCTCCTTAATTGGTTCCGTATTCTTCGCTTTTACGGCATTGCTTAAAGCGCTCAGGCTTCGCACCCAATAATCGCCGCCGCCATCCAAGCTTGCCTCATTCCTTTTGCCTAAACTATTAAGAAAAGTTTTTTGACTTTTTTCAGTCTTATTTCTAAATGTTACAATATTCTTTACGGAAATCTTTTTCATTTTATTATTATTTTGAATATATCGAGCTGTGTTACTTATATAAAGTAGGGTATCCAGCATCGCCCCTTACTTGCGTAAAGAGGGGTGCACTAGATTTAAATTGGTAACGGCTGCCAGGTTGAATCACTGAAGAAGTGAGTTTAACTTGAAGCTAGGAGAGGGAGCACTTTTTCCGCGGCGCGTTCTTGTAGAATGGCGCGGCTTTTCCGGTACTCGACGGCTTCCGCTTCATGCAGGAACTCTATCGTCCCATGGTTGGCTAGTACTGCCTCGGCAATTTCGGGTAAGCTCACATTGAAGAACTCTTTCCGCTCATTCACGCAGTTTACCCGGCGCTGGTGAAAAGCCTTGTGCAAGTTGTTTTCCAGCTTGGGAGCATCATCGCAGTAGATGACGGCATGCACATCGAAATGGAAGGGGACGGAGGCATCCCCCAATTCCTTTACTCGGTCGAGCGGATCTAAACGGCGCGTCATGCCGATTTTGTACACGTTTTCTCCAAAAGAGCCAATGTTGGAAATGACGTACACGTGTCCGGAGCGGGTAAGCTGGGCTTGCGAAATAGCCTTCTGCTTGAGTTGGGCCGCTTGCGTGAGCTGCTCTTGCAGCGCCTGGATCTGCGCCAAGAGCTTCTGCTGCTTCTCTCCCGTTGCTTGTTCCACTTCCTGCTGGGCTTTACGCAAGGCTTCCGCGTACCGGCGCTCCTCCTTTTCGGCATCCGAGCGGGCTTTGTCCAACTCGCGTTGCGCCAATTCCTCTTCGCGCATCTGTTCCCGGATTTGGCGCTGCACCTCCCGTTCCTCCTGCACCTTCTCCTGAAATTCGTGCACGAGATAAAGTTCCTCCAGTTTCAGGTTCAGGTAGCTGGCTGACAGGGACGCATCCTGCGCCGTGGCTAGCTTGTTGATGGCATCGAACGCTTTAGTAATGCGTGTTTCCATCACGGTCACGTTGTTGTACTTCACTTTGGCGATGGCCGCGTCCGACTCTCCATTAAAGCCGCGTAACATCAGCTTCAAGTACTGGTTGGTTTTCTTGCGGCCTTCGCTGACACTGCCGTTGACCTCCCAGCTCGTGGCGCACTTAGCGGCCAGACCCAGCGTAATGAGTTCCTTCTGCCCCCGGCGAATCGCTTCCAGTTTTTGCTGATACTCGACCGAGGTGACAAAGTCGTAACGGGGAGTATAATGGCCGAAAGATTGGAGGTTCGCCTCCTCATCTAAGGCTTTAAATTCCGTTTTTAGGATGGTGATAGCCTGCTCAAACGTACGCTGGGTATCTTGGTGCTGTAGATGCTGCTCTTCCAGTTCCTGGACCTGGTCGAGTACGCGCTGCCGTTCCTCTTCCACATCCGTGATAGGCTTGAATCGAAGTAGAAGCTCGTCTACTGCCTGTTGAGCTTGGTGCAGTTGCTGCTGGTGTTGGGTAGCGACGAGCTGAGCTTGCGCCTCTGCTGCGAAGCGGTCCGCCTCCCGGTGCCGGGAGATTTCCTCCACCATGACCTGATGCTGTATAGTCGCTTCCGCGGCTTCCTGCTTGGCTTGATCACGCTCAGCGGAGCGACGCTGCAGTTGCTTGAATAAAAAGAAGGAGATACCTGCCAAGGCTAGGCAGACAAGAACTAGAGTAGGAATTGTTTGCATACGCGAGAAAAGTAGAATTATACCAATAGACGGGCTTTTTCAACAATGTATTCAGCTTCTGTCAAGGCTCCTTTCTCCTTTAATGCGAGCAGGTGGAGCAACTCATCCGCCTTCAAAATAGCTTCTGGCTGTTGCCTAGCTCGTCGCATGGAAGGGTAAGCGGGCCTCATGCTCGACCTAATTGCTGGCGGGGTGGCCGGTTGCGGAGAAGGACCTGATACAACGGGGGTCGCACGGGCCACAGTTGCCGGCTGCTGGGCGGGCCGTGTTACTGCTACTGGTTGGGCAACACGGACAGGCGGCGGATTGTAGGTTGCATTGAAAACAGCCTCCGATACGGTTAGGTAATAGATTACATGGATCAGCGCGATCAGGCAAGGAATGAGCGTCCAGCAAAAAAGGATGCAGAGGGCACCTTTAAGGGGCTTGCCTAAATAAAAGTACTGGATGCCGATGCTTCCGAAAAAGAAGGCTAGTACGGCGGCGGTAGTTTTGTTCTTCATTAAAAGTGTAAGCTTGAATAAGGAGAATTGAAAAGGCTTACAGACGCAGCTTACATACACATGCATGCATAGCTGCGCTACTATATCACATCAGTAAGGACAATTGCTACAAGCAAGGGCCAGTCCGAACAAAGTATTCAGCAGGAGCTAGGCGAGCGGTGCTTCCGAGCGGAAAGACAACTCCTCATCCTGTGTAGCAACGATCTGCACTGCCTAGGATAAGAAGATTGTCGTGCGTAAGCCAGCTAACGCCAGGAGACTATTACAACTGTAGGGTGATAAAATAGTGGGAAAGGTTATTATGCGTCCTGAAAAGACACGTTCGCGTGTAATAGATAGATGTCAAAATAATCGGAGTGCTGAGGAAGATTTTTTATGCGCACTTCTCCTCAGCAAGCTAATGATTTGCCTTGTACAAGAAGGCTGCCGATTTTTTGTAAGGGGTAACACGGCTAAAGATCCGATCTACTAAGCGTAAGTAGCAGGAGTATATCCGTATGCCTTTTTCAGCTTCGGCTTGCTTCGGTACCTACTACAATCTGGATGATTACTTTGCTACCGAGCAGCAGACAAAAGCGTTGAGCAAAAGTCACACCGCAAGAATAGATGGCTATACCCTAAGGCAGCGGTAGTCTCATTAGTTATCTATTCAAATACTTTGTAACAGATCATAAACGCCCGTTGAACAAGTGTGACGCCATGGAAAAAGGTGGCTATTGTTAGATCTTTTGGGCAGTAGCTCATGTGATACAACCATGCCTTCAGACAACAGGAATGAGCAAGGCCCTTTATCTTGCTGACTTATTCGTCTACTAAACCGGAATGCAGCATACAATCCCTTTTGATGCCTATCTCACCAGCCAGGATCTTGCTGCCTTCCTGCTGGAGAACCGCTACGTCAGGGTGCAGGCCACCACGCCTGGACTTACGAGTGTAAGAATCACGCTCGATGGACCGCACACAGTCAAGCCCCACCATGTCGTCTCGCTAGCCTGCCTGTTGGAAGAATACTACGCAGCGGGCATCCCCATCGCTTTTACTCCCAGCGCTTCCCCGGCGTATAGCTATCTCCAAAACATTGGTTTTCTGGATATGTGGGGCACGGAGAGGCCAACCGAGCACACCGGGTTTACCCCCATGGATGATCCCACTGCCTTTGCCGTGTGGAAAGCCTCGCCGGAACTCATGACCGATTACGTATTGAGCGCTTATGACCACTTCAAGTATCGTTTCTTCGAGGATAAAGACATTAGCTTCCTGCCCACTTATCTGACGGAGCTGTTCAATAATGTCTTTGATCATGCCTTTGCCGAAGGCGCTACGGAACGCTCTGCTTTCGGTATGCTTCAGTACTACCCCACGACCAAACGGCTATTTGCCTCCGTATCTGATTTTGGGATGGGTATTCCTACCTCGGTCAACCGGTTTCTCAGAAGTCGTCAGGAGCCGGAGTTAATTCCGGTTGAAGCACTTCGGAAAGCCACGGAGCTACATTTCTCTTCTCATTCCCGGCCGCATAACAAAGGACGTGGCTTGGACACCCTTCGGGTTGGTCTTACGGCGCTGCGGGGTACTCTCACCATACAAACTTCCCACGCCCTCTACCATTTGAGCCGCGATGGCAAGGAAAGCCTACACAGTTTGCCTGGTATTGATTTCCCCGGAACAACGGTGACCATCAAGCTGTCTTATGGAGACCTGGAACAAGACAGTATGGACGAAATCCAGGATGAGGCTGCGCTATTCTAAGGCTAGTTTCGTATACTGCTTAAAATTACCCTTTACTACTTGCACCCACACACTATGAGCAATACAGCAGCAAACGGGGTAGTACTGACTATTTCTGCTATCACAACCGGTACGTACAGCAATACCGATGGACTTTCTTTGCTGGTGGCGATGAAGGATGGCCTTCGCCAACAACAGGGGGTTATCACTTTATCCTTACAAGGTGTTATTGGTTTCTCCAGCTCCTTTTTAAACTCATCCCTTGGTGCCCTTTATGAAGACATGGGAATGGATGGTTTCAAACGAATTCGCCTGACCAATTACAAGCCAGCGCAACTAGCGCAACTGAAGAAATACATGGCCGATGTGGCGCAGTTGCATGACGCTGAGTAACAACAGTAATCCTTAAAGCGCTCATTTGATGAAAGCTCCTCGACTGAGGAGCTTTCTGTTTCTGCCGCTTCTTCGCTGCCTGCTTCACACGCAATTCTTTACCGCGGGCTTAATAAAAAAGCCCCTATAACAGGGGGCGGTCCGCGTCAAGTTATGCTGAGGAACGGTTATCGTACCTAATCTCGCCAATTCAGGGCTTAGCGGAACGTCAGCCGGCGGGAGCACTTACTGCCCCCGGGTTTTTCCCCCGCCGGTTTTGGATTTCCCTTTGCTTTTAGCGGAGGCCTTCGCTCGTTTATTATAGTCCAGGCACAGGGTGAGAAAGTAGGCAAAGTCCCGCGGGTCTTGGATGCCGTAGGAATCGATATACCCATAGCCTTTGTATTCCTTGCCTTTCATCAGCATCGTGTGGTAGCCGTTCTTTTCAGCCACTTCTTCCTGCCGCCCGGGGTCGAAGCGCAACATGAGACTGTCCTCGCGGACGCACACGCAGGTTTTGCCCTGGACCAGAAAGTTTAACACGCCAAACATTTCTTTTTCCTCAATCACTAACTCTGGTATAGCCGCCAAGTATTCACGAACGCGATCGGTAAGCTTAGGGTCGTAGGCCATGGTTGTAGCAGGATTTACTGGCAGGAATGGTATGAGTAGATAAGGTCGCAACCTACGCCCGGCAATTGACAGCGGTATGTCACCAGGATGACCTGGGGTTCGCGGCTGATCCAACCGGCCATTGGGGCCTTGAGTTGATATAGCTGAAAGTCGGGCGGGGAAGTAGGCATGGCGCTGAGAAGCGCTAATCGGGGTGATTGCCCGTGACCCCGGCGGTGCACCGCTTAGGTAAATGAAAATAGTACTTTACACTAGGAAATCATAATTTTCACTAGATGCTTGCACTATCTAAATTTTTCTTTACTTTTTCTAATGAAGGCTCCGATAATCATTAGTTATCGGAGCCTTAATGCTACCTTTAAGTCGGCCCACATCTAGTTAATTACTCACTCTTCGTTTACATCTATATAAGGAGTATGCCGGACCTGATCCCCGTCACCCCGCCGGCCGTGGGTCGCGCGCGCGCCTTCGACGACTACGCCGCCGAGACCGGCGCGTTTGTGGCCGCCGGCTTGGAAGGGTCAGCCAACACCCAGCGTGCTTACGCCGGCGACTGGCGCCGCTTCACCGCCTGGTGTAAGGCCATGGACCGGCCGGCACTGCCGGCGGCGCTGGAAACCCTGGCCGGCTTTGTCACCCACCTGGCGTCGGAGGGCAAGAAGCTGGCCACCATCCAGCGCCACTGCGCCGCCGTGGCCAAGGCCCACCAGCTGCAGGATCTGCCCAGCCCCACGGACGAGAAGAAATTTAAAGTCCTGCTGAAAGGGGTCGGCCGCAAGAAGGGCAAACGCCAGCGGCAGGCCCCGGCCTTTACGCTCGCTCACTTCAAGCGCGTCGTGCAGGGTATCGATCTGAGCCGGCCCAAGGGCGTGCGCGACCGGGCGATCTTATTGTTGGGGTTGGCCGGGGCCTTCCGGCGCGAAGAGCTGGTGAGCCTGGACGTCGAGCACTTGCGCTTCGACGAGGATGGGCTCGTGGTGGATCTGCAGCGCAGTAAAACCAACCAACTCGGGGAGGCAGACGAGAAGGCCGTGTTCTTCGCCCCGGATCGGCGTACTTGCCCCGTGCGGGCCGTCAAGGACTGGCTCCAGCTCCTGGCGGAGAACGGTCGCACCAGTGGGCCCCTGTTCGTGTCCTTCTACAACGGCCAGCGTCTGACCCGCCAGCGCCTGAGCCCGGAGCGGGTGAACCTGGTCGTGCAGGAGTACTTGGGCGCGGAGTATACGGCCCACTCCCTGCGGGCCTCTTTTGTGACCATCACCAAGCTGGCCGGCGCCGATGACAGCAAGATCATGAACCAGACCAAGCACAAGACCACGGCCATGATCCGCCGCTACACCCGCCTGGATAATATCCGTCAGCATAATGCGGCCCAGGATTTAGCCCTGTAAACTAACTCGCAACTATGAATGGAGAGGAACACCGCGAGCATCCATTCGGCGAGCAACCCGCAATAGTTGAGCTTGAAGCGGCCCCGCTACCGTGCCTGCACAAAGCGCCCTCCCTGAAGTGAGAGTATCAAGCTTTTGCCGTTCGCCTTACGCCGATACCCCTGCTGGGTCAGGCGCTGGTCTTCATAGGTGCGATCATAGGCGGGAAAGTCTTCCTGGTAGAACGAATAGTCGAGGTGCAGCGCCTGCTTATTAGCCTCAAATGTCATCTCGACATTGCAGACGGTTAGGTCCGGGCCCGTACCGAAGGCCCGATTGTCGAGCAGCAGGTAATCGCCTTTTACCTCGAGCACGCGCGCTTCGCTCACGAAGCATCGGCTGTCCCCTTTTTCATTGCCAAGCAGCAAGTAGCGTTGACGGCCCGGAGCAGCGAGCCGATAAATTTCGCCGTACCCGCACTCCAGGTCGGCATGGTAGGCGAAGAGCTTCCCCGCCGCGTTTTTCCACTGAAACACGGGGCGGTTAATCGTGCCGCGCGTGCCCCCGAGGAGTAGGAATACGTGAATACCCTCAGCTGGGTGGCGTCGCGGGAATCGACCGACAAGTCAAGACCCAGATTTTCGGCCGCTGCGGCCGAGACCTCATGGGTGCGCAAATATGCCACCAGTTGGCGGGCCGTCTGCTCGACCAGGCGGTCCCATGCCTCGCTTTCCCCTTCGGTACCGGCCTCCACCAGTGCCAGGTTTTTCTTCAGTTCGGCGGCCGTCGGCAGCTTATGGCCGGTGGGTTGCGCCAAGCCGACGGACACCGTCGCCAGGCAACTAGCGGCCAGCCCCACCAAGCCTTTAAGTAGGTTCCACATGAAGAAGTTAGTTTTTAGGAAAGGGATAGGAGTCGGGAGCCCGAGTAACGGGTGGCATGCACTGTTGGCCTGAGAGGCCCTAATCAGAAGGCATCCCCCCGGCCCCTAGTTCAGGGCTTGGGCGACCACGTAGGTTTCCGTGTCCTGCCAGATGGGGGCCGTGTAGAGCTTGTAATGCACGTTGGCCGGGCTGATGAGCATGGGTCCGAAGTTCTTTTTGACCTCGGCCGCGATAAACGCTTCGGCCTGCGCCAGCCGGCCCGCCGGCACCTGGGTCATAACGGTCGAACACTCGCCCTGCTCGAAGAGGTAGCCGAGCACGGCCCCCTGCGGGGTGGTAAATAGATACACGTCCTGTTCCCTGCCCACGAAGGTTTGCTGCTGGGCGGTAATCGACTGCTGCACCCAGGCTTTGTCTTTATTCAGGCAAGCAATCTGCTGAGCCGTGATGACCGGACCCACCGACCGCGTCCCGCAGCTGAGTAGTAGGACAGCCAGAAAGGAAAAGAGGAAGTTCAGGTACACGGAGTATACTGCTTGGTAAAAAATGATCATGCTTAGGTAGCAAGCCGTGTTCGTCCTAAGGTTCGCGAGGCTTACCCTGCTTAGGAGAGCAGGCGGGCCTGGTGGGCCGCCTTGAGCAGGGTCGGGGCATTGAGCAGGGTGGCCAGGACCACTTCCTTCGCCGCCTGCTTGACTTCATCTTGACTGATGTCGCGCGCCTCCTCCCGCACCAGCTCCGTCAACGCCTGCACGGCGTGGCTCAGCACCTGGCGTTTGGGCCGGGGCTGGTGCAGCTCGGCGCGAACCTGAGCTAGGTGGGCCTGGATCTTCTTGCGGCGAGTGCGGAACACCGAGTCACTGGCCACGGCGGGCTGAATAGTGTCGAGCAGGGCCAGCAGCGGCAGGAGCTTCGCCACGACGGCTCCGCCCACCTGGGCCCGCCGACTCGAGGGGGTATGAGCCGGGTGCCCGGGGGCAGGAGTTGGTTGTTGGAGGCCCAGGGTGGCGGCCGGAGGGGAATCGGAACTAGGAAGCAAAGGCATGGGGAAAGATAAGCAGGTAGACGATGACCAGCGGGCGGAGGGCAGCCGCCACGAGCCGGTGGTGACGGAGTTTATCCCTCTTCTTCTGGAGGTAGGGTAGGCTCCTCGGCGGCGACCTCGGCCGTGAGGGCGACCGCCCCAAAGCGATCTTTAAAGCGGGCATACAACGCGTTCATGCCCAGCAGCAACAGGCCCATCAGGATAAAGACGACGGCCCGCGCGATCGTGCCGCTCTGCCGCAGGTCAAAGAAGACCAAGCGCACCAAGCAAAAGGCAATGCCAGCCAGAGCCACGTAACGCAGGTCCTGCCGGCGCAGCAGCAAGCTGCTCACAAAGATGCCCACCACTTCCAGCATCAGCAACACGGTCAGGATGGACTGATCGAAGGACTGCACCAGCAGCAGGGTGAGGGCGCCAAAGGCCGGGTAGAGCAGCACGGGTACTAAGCGCCGGGGCTGGCGTTGCAGCTGCTCTAAGGGCTCCAGAGACCGCAGTCCCGCCGGCCACCACACGGCCGCCGCAGGCTGGCTTGCGCCGAGCAGAGCCAGGGCCGCGTAGGCAAACAGCCCCACCTGGGCCGCCGCACTCACCAGCCAGTCCACCCGGAGCCAGTGCCCGGGGCTCAGGTAGGTTAACGAGACAAAGCAACTGCTCAGCACCGCGGCGCCATAGAACAGCAGCCCATAGACCCGCACCCGGGCCAGGCGCGGGGGCAGCAGACGCCCTCCGCGGGTTAAGAGCAATGCGGCCATACTCCACAGCAGCGGCTGCCAGGGCGCGCGCACTTCCCAGCCGAACGTGAAAGACGCCAGCAGCAGCGTGACCTCCGGCAGCAAGGGGTGCAGCAGGCGCCAGCTCCGGTAGGGGGCGGCCGGGCCGGGCGGCCGCAGGGCCGCGAAGCCCGCGAGCAGGGCCAGCAGCGCGGTGGCCGTCACGCGTCGCGCTGGTACCTGCAGTAGCAGGGCGTGACTGGGAACCAGCCGCACCAAGTGATAGGCCAGCGCTAGGCCAATCAAGCCATAGGTCAGGTGCAGCAAATAGCGATCGGGACTACCATCCAGCCGCAGCAACGAGGCTTCCAGCCCGCGGGGCCGCCGCCAGTGGGCGGCTCCCGCCGCGCCGGCCGCGAGGCCCAGCCAGCCCAGCACGGGCAGCGCCATGGCGTGGGGTGAGAGGGTGGCCCACGCAATTATCGCGGCGTGCAGGCCCAGTAAGTATAGCCACGGCCAGCGGGTGTGCTGCTGGCGTGCTTCCCACCAGGAACAGGCCAGGCCTACCCCGGACAAGGCCAAGAGGGGCCCTAGGTAAATCAGCAGCGCCCCACTGTGCCACGATGCGGCGGCGCCCCCCAGCACGTAGCTCCACTGCAGCAGATGATAGCCACTGACGGCCAACAGCAGGCCCATCCACAAGCCCGGCACGGGCCGGCTGCGCCGCACCAGCAGCCCGCCCGCGCCCAGCACCACGGCCAGCCCAGTAGCCCACGTATGCTGGTAGACCAAGCCGCCCGCCGCCGATAAAGCCCAGTAGCCGCAGCCGGTAAGTAGGCAGATACGAGAAGGGCAGCCCATCGTAGGCGGGGGCCGCCTGCCGGTGCAGCAGCGACTGGGCCGCTGTGGTTGCGCCGGCCGCCAGCACCAAGAGCAGCGCCCGCTGTTCGGGGCTGAGCAGGCCCGGGCTGCCACGGTAAATGAGGAGGGGAAGCAGACCAGCCAGCCCCAGCGACCCGTAGAGCAGCACGCGGTACACGAGCCATTCCCGCTGCCAGGCGAGCAGCAGCAACATGCCCAGTACCTCTCCGTAAAGCAACGTCACCGTCAAGGGCCAATTGAGGCCCGCCTCGTGCAAGCCCAAGAAAGCGACCGTCAGCAGGAGTTGGCCCACCAGCAGG
Source organism: Hymenobacter radiodurans (assembly GCF_004355185.1). Taxonomy (NCBI): domain Bacteria; kingdom Pseudomonadati; phylum Bacteroidota; class Cytophagia; order Cytophagales; family Hymenobacteraceae; genus Hymenobacter; species Hymenobacter radiodurans. The sequence goes on along the minus strand of NZ_CP037921.1, from coordinate 103,252 downwards.
TGCTCGGCGCGCAGCCACGCCGTGGTGGTGCGCAGCCACCAGGCCAACCCAAACACGCAGCCCGCGGCCAGGGCTGCCCCCCCGATCAGCCCGGCTACGGGTGGGTGAGCCAGGCCGAATAAGCCTTGTAGCAACAGGGCGGCACACCCGAGCCATAGGACCCCGCCAGCCCGCCGGTGGCGTAGGAGAGCCGCGGGGCCCCGGACCACCGGGGGACGGCCTCCTCTTCCTGTTCCCCGGAAAAGCGATTCCAGAAGGGCACGAAGAGCGTCGTCACGCCGCCGGCCAGCGCGAGCAGGCTGGCGTTGCGGCCCAGAGACTCGATAGGTAAAAAGGCCACGTCCTGCAGGCTGACCAGCATCAACCAGCCGCCCGTCAGCAGGGCAGTACTCAGGTAGATCAACGCGGCGGGCTGCTCCTGCCCGCGGGCCAGCAGCCCGGTGAGCAGCAGCGTTTCCAGGTACACGAGTAGGGCCGTGGCCGGCCAACTCAGGCCCGCTTTATGCAACCCGACCAGGACGACCAGCAGCATGGTCTGCCCCAGCAGCAGGTGTAGGAGGCGAAACCAGGGCCAGGTGCGGCCCAGCCACCAGGCCACCCCAAAGATTGCCCCACTGGCCGCGGCGGCGGCCCCTAGTAAGCCCGCGACCGGCGGGTGCGCGCGGCCAAATAAGGCGTGCGCGAGCAGGAGCGCCCCGCCCCCGTAGAGGACGCCGACCATCCAGCCAAAGCGGCGGGCTAACGCCTGTCCGGTCACGCCCATTCCGCTGGTCCCGTCGGCGAGCCTATCGGGCAGGGCAACCAGCCGAAAATAGGCCGCTCCCGCCAGGCCCGCCCCCACCAGCAGCCACGCATTACGGGGCAGCTCCGCCGCCGCGTAGTCGCGCAGGTAGAACAGGTTGAGGCCCAGCAGCAACCCGCCGCAAGCCAGCGCTCCCCAGGAAGCTACCTGAAACACGAGGGTTTCCCCCTCCCGGGCCATGATAAAGGCCACGAGCAGGGTTTCCAGCAGCATAAACAACAGGATGATGCTGCCCGTGGCGTGCCAGCCCTGCAGGGAAAAGGCCGTAGCTAAGGCCAGCAGCAGGGAGATGATGGTGTCGGTCTGAAACAGCCACTGAATGCCTAGCTGCCGCGCCTGCCGCGCTACCCAGAAGGTAAGCAGGGCACCCAGGCCCAGCGGTACTGTCTTCCAGGGCGAGCCGGTACTGTAGCTATACAGGTTGATGCCCAGGGCGGTCCAGTTCAGCACGTGGGCGGCGAAGAGCAGGGCATCAAACTGCTGGTGGGCGTACACGCGGCGGTACTGCACCACCGCTGCGGCCGCGCCGACGAGTAGTACCAGCGCCATCGCGCCCCAGCGGGCGGCCCCCAGCACCGGCGCCTGCTGCTGGAAGATCCAGAACTGGTGAAAGGCAAAAAAGCTCAGGATGCTGAGCAGCAGTTGAAATTTCCAGCGCTGCCGGTACGTAATGGCAATGCTAAAGGCCGTGACCCCGGCGGCGGCGCCCAGGGGTAGCAGCGTGGGAGGCAGCACGGCCAGGGCCACCAGGCTCAGCACCCCATGTAAGGTAGCGACCGCCTCGCGGCTGGTCGCCCAGGCGAGCCAGAGGTTAGCGGCAATGCCCACCAGGAGCACGAGGTATGAAAAGGGCGGCTCCACCCAGCGCAGGCCCGGGACGCTCACCGCGCCCACGCAGGCAAACAAGAAAATGGCTGCCGCGCTGCTCTGCAGCCAGACGTGGAGGCGGTAGGCGAAGGGTTTCGCACGCAGGTAGTGCTGGACCCCCAGTAAAGCGAGGGCGAAGCTGCCAATCATCGCAAAGCGCACGGGGGGAGCTACCTGCAAGGCGGTATACACCCCGAGAAAGCCCACGCCGGTGACGAGCACGATCGCCCCAAGAATTCCCGTCCAGTTGTCGAGCACCAGCTGCTCCGTGCGGTCCCACCACGTGGGCGGGGGTGGTACAGCGGGAGGTGCTGGGGGCACAGGTAGTGGTTTGGGTTGGGGTGCTGTAAGGGGCCGCGGGGGCGACGGAGGCGGGACGGAAGTTGGAGATGTGAGCGGCGGCGGGGAAGCCAGGGGCTCCACTGGCCGCGGAGCTGGCGTCGGCGCGGGAATGGCGGGGGAAGCTGGTTGCGCGGTTGCTGCTGGGTGCGGCCGCTCCACGGAGGGGACCACGCGCGGAGCGGTGGGGGGAGCCACGGAAACGATAGGTGGCGCAACGGGGGGTATAAGTGGCGTGGGAATAGTCGGTTCGGGCTCCCGAGAGGACCCGGCCGTGCGTAGGTTCTGGAGTTGCTCGCGCAGGCTATCCACCATCGTTCTTAGGCGGGTATACTCCTCCTCCCGGCTGCGCAAGCGTTGCTCGAGGTCGAGCAAGCGAGCGGAGAATTTTTGGTAAACAACACCGGCTACGACGAGTACTACCAGCACGAAAAAGTTTTCCATGCCATAATTTTACACAAAAAACTTTATATAGTATTATGAAAAATTATAAATGTTACTTTTGAAGCTTTATTGCCAGCGTGGCCATTCGTTGCTTTTCCGCTGCTCACGCCTGTCCGTTATGCGTACCTTGAGCTCCGTCTGCTCCTCCTCCCCCATCCCCGCCATGTCAACTGCTACCCGTATTTCTTCCCCCGCTATGCCGACTATTACAGCTTCTTCTGTGAATGCCCGGAAGCGCGACCGGCTGAAAGAAGCCTTTTTCATGACGCAAAACATCGTGCGCGGCAACCTGATTCACAATACGGGCGGGGCCTTTCACGTGCTCCGCCTCTTGTCTATCCACCAGCTGCCGGCCGGCCTGCTCACCGCCGATCACCCCTGGGTGACCGGCCTGATACCGCAGGAAGAGGAATTGATATGGCCGCGTAACATCGTCTTTCGAACCCCGGTGGGCACCCTCTGGGCTACGCCAGACTACGTGCCCGAACCAGACGAGGCCATCGTGGGCAAAGTCGGCCGTTTCCTGGCCAGCATGGTGCGTAAGTCCATCCTGACGCCCGAGATTCCCCATGGACCGCAGCGCCGCATGCCCCATGCCATTAACTACCTGCACGGCGCCGTGCACTATAACGGCCTGACGCTGCTCTTCAACACCTTTGCCGAAGCCATGCAGTACCTGGCGGACCCGCGCTTTCGCCGGGAGCTGCGCCGCCTGATCCGCGTCGAGCGCCGCGAGGTCACGCTCGTCTTTCGCGAGCGGCACTATGACCCCCAGGAGTTTGCTTATTTCTCCGCCTTTGTTATGTCCCACCTCCCCTGGTTTGCCAATGTCAACGGGGCGGGGCGCAAAGTCATGTGGGGCAACCCCTCCCCCTACCCGGCCGTGAACATTATCAATGGGGCCTGGGTAGCGGACATCAGCCGGCTGCGCCATGGCGACGCGGCCGGCATTGTGCGCCCGCCGGTGATGGGCGGCAGCTACTTCCAAGGGGACTTCGGGGTGCCGACCCGCGACTTTCATTCCCTCGAGCGCCTTCACGCCTACCTGATCAACAGCTGGGTGCGGCGGCGGGGCTTCCGCGGTGGCCTGTACTTCGTCGACCGCCGCCGCATTGAGCCCGAGCGTTACCAGCAGTACCTGTCCACCGAGGGCAGGGAATGGACGGGCAACCAGCCCCTGCCCAACCCGTTGCGCTCGCGCTGGCCGCGTCGGCGCAGCGCCTGAAGCGGGTGCTGTGGCCTGGTAAACTAACCACGCTGAAGACGTGGTCCAGCTGTTTAATAGCTTTTCCCTTCCTCCACGTCTTTCATCCCGTCGTTTATCACCGCCCACGGGCGTGACGCCCGGTGGGGTATCTCCTGTTGCAGCAGGTCTAGCTCGCCCTGCAGAATATCGGCCATCAGGTAATGCGCCCACAGACGGGCATACCAGTTAAAGGGCGTGTTGATCGTAAACCGGCTCGACAGGGTGAGCCGCGTGCCGCCCGCTGGCAAGGCTTGCAAGGCGTAGACGTCCTCCAGAATATCGAGGTGTTTGCCCCCAATCAGAATATGCTCATCCATGACCGCCGCCGGGATGGCAGCGGGATTTGCATCGACGCGCAACACGAGCAAGCGCGCGGGCTGGTACTGGGTAATCGTTTCCTCAAAGGATAAGCCCTTTTCATAGTACGCCGTTCGTTTGCCGCCCACCCCCGCGGTATTTAGCGTGGTCCGCACGTGTTTAGGAAACCCCAGCAGGGTGGACAACGACGTGGGGCTTTGGGGCGGGCGTACGACCTTGCTGGCGATCAGCGCCTGCCAGACTTCTGCGGGGGGCGCCGGTAGCGTCACGGCCCGTTGGATAACCAGCTGCTGGCGGACTAACGCGTTCTCGCCTTCGAGTAGCCCCAGCGCCAGCGGCACCACCACGAGCAGCGACACCTTCATGCCCGTGGGCTTTTGCCAGCCAGGGGCGTCCGCGCTGTTTGGTCCATCGGTCCTGGCCTTGCGCAGCGCAAAGGCGAGCAGGCCGCCAATGCCGGCGCAGGTCGCGAAAATCGGGAAAATCATGACCCAACAAATCGTGCCCTCGATCTTGAACAGGATCGTGCCGAGCAGCAATACCAAGCTGGTCAGCCAAGGCCGGAAGAAGGCGGCGGTAGCTGAGGTGGTTTTCGCGGCCGGCGTCAGGATAATGGTCAAAAAGCCAATGAGTACAGGCACCAAAAACAGGAACGTGACACTCATGATTTCCAGCAAGCCGTTGGCGGAGCCAAACAAGAGCCGAGTGAGTAACCCGTACACGGCGGCCAGCGCAATGGCCAATAGAGACTTCATAGGGTGGGTAACTAAGTAAGTTTAACGAAGGGAATGAGGGGCCGCCGTCAGGGTGACGAGCACAACGTCTTTTTTGCAGTTGTAGCGCAGGGGCAGCGTGTCGCCCAGGCCTTTGCTGATCAGGTACAGACAATGGCCCACCCGGGCCTGGAGCCGATTCCACCGGTAGAATAGGCGGCCGGGGAACAGGCCCTGGGCCGAACGCCATAACACGACTTGGCTGCCATGCAAATGGCCAGCAAAAGCGAGGTCGAAATGGGGGTGGACCGCCGTCAGGTCTACGGGCTGGTGCAGGCATAAAATGCTGAAATCCACGCCGGCGGCGCGCTCACGGGCGATGTTACCCGTGATCTGGACCCGGCGGCCATCGATACCAATCTCGACGGGCTCGTCCGCCAGCCACACCAGATGGTGGGCTTCGATCAGCGTCTGTATTTTCTGCACGCCAAAAAACAAGTCATGGTTGCCCGCAATGGCGAAAACATGTTCGCGCTTCGCCAAACCTTCCACCAAGCGGGTGAAGTGCTGCAGTCCCTGGGCGCTGTCCACGTAGTCGCCCCCTAGCAGGATCACCCGTGGGTTCAACCGCGCGATGGTCTGCTCCAGCCGTCGGACGGTAGGGCCACTGAACCGGTTCAGGTGCAAGTCGGAGAGGTAGAGCACCGTGAACTCGAGCCCGCTGGGGGCGACGTAGCAGGCGTGCCGCACCTCGAAGGCGTGATTATAGCCGATCTCTAACTTCATCCTGATACCAGAGGAGTACGGCCAAGCAGCCAATATGCCAGCGCCGAAACGGCTGCTGCCGGTTCAATAGCCCCGAAAGCATGTACCCGCCGATCGGCAGCACCCCTAGCAGGGCGCTGAGCAGGCCGATTCGGTAGGTTGCTTTCATACTGGTGCGCAGCGGATTCTGCGCCCCATCCAGCAGCAGGGGAAACAGAAACAGGAAATGAACCTCCATCACGTAGAAGCCCAGCACCGCGAGCGGGGTCAGCAGCAGGCTTATATGGCCCAGCGCCCAGCCTGAAGCGGCAAAGGCCAGCAAACTCAGGCCATATTTGAAGCAGCCATACCAGCCGAAGTTAGGGGAAGCGTCAACCCTATATGCAGTTGTGGGCTCCTTTACCGGCAGCTGGCTGAACATCCACCGCGCCCCCAAAGTAAAAAGGTGAGGAGAGAAGACCGGTTGCACCTGGCGGGGCTGCTGGTCAAACTGCCGTTCACTTTGGCGGATCAAGGCCCGGACTATCATGGGCTTAGCAGTAAATAAAGTGAACCCAGGCCAGCCAGGCTACGCCATTGCCCCCCACCAGCAGTCGATGATACGTGTTTTCCAAGGGCCCGCAGCGTTTGCGGTGGAACACGAACTCGTCGTAACTGATGGCCACCACGGTATACATCAGCACCACCAGGATGGGAATTAACCACGCCGTCGGCCGGGGATGCATCATGGCCCCCCACATCAGCCCAAACATGGGTACGCCCCCCAGCCCCAGCGCTGCGGCTTCCGCGTCGCGCTCCTTTTTAGGAATCTTCATGTTCAGGGGGTTGCGGTGGTAGCGCCAATCCAGTACCCCGCCCAAGGTGGCCACACTGCCCGCCACGCCCATCACCAGGAACTGCCACGGCAGGTAGGGCCATTCAGCGGCCAGTTGCAAGGGGTCGCTGCCGCGAAACACGAGCAATAGGACCCCGAATAATAAGGGGGGAATAAAGAGCAGGACCAACGAAACATAGGGTCGGCAGGACTGTAGGGCAGGCATCATCGATAAATACTGGTAGCAGCCGAAACACACGGACATGATCGGTAAAACGCAAGGCGAGAACATGTTACCAGGGCTTGCAACAGCCCACTCGTAATCTGCTGAATCCCTAGGTAATCCGAATTCACAGTTGATCGTGGGCGACGTTGACATCCACTAGCGCTTCTAGTACCCTATTGCCGATGCCGACCTACATTTTAGTGGGTGCAAGGTAGGTTCCTTTTATTTGCTTTGCAATACAAAGTACTTTTAATGTACAAATAACGACGTCTATGTTTACCTCGCTGGTAGGCAAATCTTATCGCTACTTATCGGGGCATAGAAAAAAGCCACCTGATCTGGTAGCTTTCGGCGTCAAGTTATGACGAGTGAAGGTTATCATACCTTATATTTTAAATAGACGTCCGCCGCAGCCAAAGCCCAGCAGCAAACCGCCAGCCAGTGCTCGCGGCTGTAAGCAACGCATCGTACAGGTGCTTGTCACACACTACTCTGTCGGCTCACCCAGCGACAGGCCTATCCTGGTGGCCGGTGCTGCTGGCCAAAGGTATAGCCCACATAGAGTTGGGTGACCGCATTCCAGACCGAATATGCCGAGCTGACCGTGTAGCGTGCTCCCACCAGCGGACCCGACGCGAGTTGGTAGCCGACGCCTGCGGTGGCCCCCAGACTGAACCTAAACTCCGAACGCAGCCGCTGCGACGTGAGGCGCGAGCCCGAATCATCTGCCCCGTCGGTGCGGTTGTGCAGTAAGTACCCAAGCTGGGGTCCGGCTTCGGCGAAGAAGCCCTGCTGGGTATACCGGACGAAGAAGGCCCCCTCGAGATAATCATACCGCTCCCGCCGCGTAGCGCGTTGACTCGGGTGGGCAATGCGAAAGCCGCGGCGCACATAGAGCAGTTCCGGCTGCCAGCTGAAAGCGCGACTGTGCGGAAAAGGGAGGGTGAGACTGACTCCCCCAACCACCTGGTGAATAGCCGTCACCTCCGTTTGGTAAAGCTCCTGCAACACGGCGCGGCGCTGACCGTGTACCGTGGCTTCGCCGATGCCGGCTTTTAGGCCCAGCGGTAGCCCTTGAGCAGCGGCCGCCGAAGCAAGCCTGGCACTGAGCAGCAGGCAACTTCCTATAATCGTATACATCGTCACTTCACCTAAATAGAAGGATAGTTATAGCCTCCAAGCTGCGGTCGCACTGAACACTTATCGTACCTATTCTTCGAATTTGAGTGTTGGCGCCTCGTGTTCTTCCTCATCGCTCCACACCGGTGTCACGTTTCTTAGCCACCGTTTAAGAGATGTGACGGGAGCGTGCAGCGGTGGTTTTGCTGCCTGCAGTCAGCTAGGAGGACTGACTGCTAGACTTCCCTCCGATTAGGTCAGGATCGATAGTCCCGCTTTCCGATACTGCGCCAGCAGGTCCGCCGATGCCCGGGCGTCCGTAATCAGGGTATCAAGCAGGGAGAGGGGGGCGAACTGGAAATACTTGTCCTGCTCGAGTTTACTCGCATCACACAGTAGATACACGTGGCTCGCGGCACCGGCTACCGCCAGGCTAATGGCGGCTTCGGCTTCGCTGTTAGCGCTTAAGCCCCGCTGTAGCGAAAGTCCATCCACGCCGAGAAAGGCTTTGTCCACGCGGTAGCGCTTCAACTGCTCGACCGCCACGGTGCCGTGCAAGGCTTGCCGCTCGGCGTCTACTTCTCCGCCGGCGAGCACCACTTGCACGGCGGAGCCCACTAATTCGAAGAGCACGGGCAGCGAGTTGGTGACCACACGAATCTGGAGGTGGCGGATGAGCGGACAGAGCGGGAAAGTAGTGCTGCCGCAGTCGATGAAAATCGTGTCCCCGGCGCTGATCTGCGTGGCGGCCAGCTGACAGAGGGCCGCTTTCTCGGCCGCGTGGGCCGTGGATTTGCGGGCAAAGGCCACCGGGTTCTTCACCGCGCCGGGCAGCACGGCCCCGCCGTGGGTGCGCACGACCAAGCCCGCCGCCGCGAGCTGGGCTAAATCGCGCCGGATCGTGAGGGGCGTGGTCCGTAACTGCTGGGCGGCAGCGGTTACTTCCAGGCTGCCGTACTGGGCCAGGGCCGACAATAAATACTGCTTGCGCAAAGGAGAATTCATGGGTTTCGTGTTACTTGCTGCTATCCAATCACAAAGAAACAGAAACGAACACAAACGAACGATTACTTTTGTATGAACGAACGTATCCGCCTGCAGGTACCCGAAATCCTGTCCGCTAACTGGTACACGCTGCGCAAATTCACCTTTGCTTACCAGCGCCGCAATGGCACCTGGGAAACCCAGTCGCGCGAAGCCTACGACCGGGGCAACGGGGCCACCATTTTGCTACACAGCCCGGCCGCCGACACCGTTATTCTGACCCGGCAGTTTCGGCTGCCTACCTTCATCAATGGCAATCCCACCGGGATGCTGATTGAAACCTGTGCCGGGCTGCTGGACGATGAGCAGCCCGATGCGGCCATCCGGCGCGAGACGGAAGAGGAAACGGGCTACCGGCTGACGACGGTGCAGAAAGTCATGGAGGCCTACATGAGCCCGGGCTCGGTGACTGAGCGCTTGTTCTTCTATCTGGCCGAATACTCCCCGGACACCGAGCGGCGCGGGGGTGGGGGCATCGACGAAGAAGAAATCGAGGTGCTGGAGCTGCCGCTCTCCCAAGCCCTGGGGATGGTGGCCACGGGCGAGATTCAGGACGGTAAGACCATCATGCTCCTCCAACACCTGCGCCTGCAACAACTGACCGCTTAACCCTCCTTTCCCCTTCTCATGATGATTCTCATTGCTGGCCCCTACCGGAGCGGCACCAACGACGACCCGGCCCGCATGGCCGCCAACCTACACCAGCTCGAAGCCGCCGCGTTGCCCATGTTCCGGGCTGGCCACCTGCCCATGATTGGCGAATGGGTCGCCTTGCCTTTGCTCGCGCGGGCCGGCTCCACGCGGCCGGGTGATGCCCCGTACGAGGAAATCCTCTACCCCGTCGCCCACCGGTTGCTGGCCAAGTGCGACGCGGTGCTGCGGCTGCCCGGCGCCTCGCAAGGAGCCGATGAGGAGGTGCGCCGGGCCCAGCAGCGGGGCTTACCCGTGTACTACCACGTGGCGGAGATCCCGGGATGCGAGCCAGGGTGAGCCTCCCCAGAGCGAGCGCAGCTTTTCACCGTTTCCGGCGCAAGTGCACATTAAGTCTTGAGCACGTTCCTCCTAAGCATGTAACCCAGCTATTCACTCTCGCTACGTGGAATCGTCCCCTAGCTAAAATGCCCCTGCTGACGGTAATAATAGACCATTAGCAGGGGCGATAAGCTAGCCGTCGACTACATTCTCTCTTCCCACGGCTCCTTGCGAGACTGCTCCCAGCTTGGTATGCAGTTATGGTCTTAACGCAAGATTTTCGGCTTAAACGGGTGGGTATGCACTACGTTTTTACCCTCCCATCGGGAAAGATCATCTAGTTGAAGGAAAGTGGAAACGAGAGAGAGGAAATTAGCACGTTATTAGCTGAACTTGTACTTTGCCGGAAATTATAAGCTAGACAGTTGAGTGCTAAAATTATCCTCGCGTGACCTGGACGGAAGAGCAGGTCCGCGCGCTGGTCACGGATGCGGGTACCCTAAAACGAGGCCAGGAACTGGCCACCCCGACGAAGTGGGGCAACTTGGGCCAAACCGACACGGTGGCCTGGGGCGAGTGCGCGGGCAGCGGGGCCAAGCCCTACCTGACGGGCATCGACTTAACTGAGCCGGCCTTCAAGTGCTCCTGCCCTAGTCGGGTGTTTCCCTGCAAGCATGGGGCCGGTCTGCTCCTGCTGCTGGCGCGTCAACCGGCGCTATTTCCCCAGGCGACTCCGCCGGCCTGGCTGGAAGAATGGCTAGCCAAGCGCCAGCAAACCCAAGGTAAAAAGACGGATAAAGTGGTCCTGGCGGTAGCGAAAGCGGCCGGAGCGGCGATTGGAACACCAACGCCAGTTAGCCTAGGCGAAGGGTTAGCCGAATCGGCGGCGGTAACCACTGCCGCTGGCGGCCCCAACAGCGAGGTTTCCGCTGCCCGATTGGCCCGCATGGCCCAGGGCGTGGACGAGCTGGAGCGCTGGCTGCTCGACCTAGTGCGCCATGGCCTGGCGACCCTGGACCAGCAGCCAAGCAAGTTGTGGGAAAGCCAGGCCGCCCGGCTGGTGGACAACCAGCTGCCGGGCCTAGCGGGCACGGTGCGCGAGTTGGCGACCCTGCGCCACGCCCATGCCGACTGGCCCGCTCGCCTGCTGGCCCGGCTGGGCGAGCTGTACTGGCTGGTGCGGGCCTTCCAGAACCGGGAGCAGCTGCCCCTGGCCACCCGCCAGGAAGTATGGCAGCAGGTCGGCGTATCCCTCAAGCAGGAAGAATTGCCCGCTTACGCCGCGCCGGTGCCGGATGTGTGGCGGGTGCTGGGCCAGTTTACCTGGGACGAGGACCGCCTGCGCGCCCGCCGCAGCTGGCTGCGAGGCGAGGCTACGGGCCGGTACGCGCGGGTGCTGGAGTTCGCCTTTGGCAGCCAACCCTTTGCCACCCCCTGGTGCCGCAGGGGCGCTACCAGGGCGCGCTCTTGTTTTACCCTGGTCCCCTGCCCCTACGCGCGGCGCCCGTGGCGCTGACCTATGCTGGCTCTTTTCCAGCTACTGACGCCCCGGCCGCCGGCCCGTCCCGCGAGCTGTTGAGCGACTACTCCGATGCCCTGGCCCGGCAACCCTGGCTGCGCGAGTGGCCCGCCGCTGTGACTCAGGTCGTGCCCATGCTGCAGCCCGATGGGCGTTGGGTGCTGCATCACCCTACGGACGGGGCCCTGCCCCTGCGCTTTGCCACTGATGATGCCCCCTGGCAACTGCTGGCCGACACCGGCGGGCACCCGCTTACCCTGTTCGGGGAGTGGGACGGCCGGGCGTTCCGCCCCTTAAGCCACTGGCCTGGGGAAGAGGCGGCCGCCGCGCCGGCCCTCCGCAATCCTGAAATAGCGGCGGTGGTGCCGCAGGGCACAGCGCCAGCCGCCGATCCGCAAGAAGTACCCTTGCCGTCCCCTGCCCAGTTGCTGCGCATTGCGCTGCTGGGCACGCGGCAAAGTGGGGAAACCGTACCGGCAATTCCTACCGGCTTCACCCCGGCCGACGGCCCCGAACAGCAACTACTGCTTGCGGCCGGCACCCTGGCCCTGGTGCAGAGAGCCGGCTTCCTGGCGCCGACTACACCAGTCGCCCCGCCGGCCCCGCCCCCCCCCGAAATCGGTGAACCCCTCGGTCCCCGGGGCACGGAGTGTTTTCGGGCCTTGCTGGCGAGTAACCGCTACGTGGCTTTCCGGACCACCTACTGGGAGCAGATGGCGCAGCACCAGCGCCTAGTGCCCCCGGCCCTGCTGGTGGCGGCACTGAATAGCGCGGACCTGCGGCGGCACCTGCCGGGTGCCCTCTCCGCTATTTTAGGAGAACGGGGCCGCTGGCTGGCCCAGCAGAACCCGGAGTGGCACCCAGTGCTGGCCCAGGTGCATCCCTTGCAGGACCGAGCGACCTGGGAAACGGGCACCCTGATCGACCGCCGTTTCTTCCTGCATCAGCTCCACCAGTCGGACCCGGAACAGGCCCGGGAGCTGCTGGCGGCCACGCTGCCCACGGAACGGGCGGCTACCCAAGCGGCGCTGCTCGGGGAGCTGGAACACACCGTAACGGCGGCCGACGAGCCGCTGCTGGAAACCTACCTCGCCGCCAAAAGCAAAGAGGTGCGCCAAACGGTGGTGCCGCTGCTCGTGCGCCTGCCCCACTCGGTCCTAGTGGAGCGGCTCTGGCAGCGGGCCGCGTCCCTGCTTACCCTGAAACGCCCGCTGATCGGACGCAACAAGCTAGAAGTGACGCTGCCCGAAGGGTGGGACAAAACCTGGCTGGCCGATGGCATCGAGCAGCGCGACGACCGGTTTGAGGGCGGCGAGCGGGCCGGCTGGCTGGGCCAGCTGCTCACGCTGTTGCCGCCGAGTCGGTGGACCGCGCACCTGCAGGTGTCGGCCGAGGAGCTATTGACGCTGGCCGAAGCCACCGAGTGGGCGCGCTTGCTGCTGCAGGCCTGGTCCCGGGCGGCGTATCTGCACCAGGACAAGGCCTTTGCGGCGCCCCTGCTAGTGCGTCATGTCGCCCAACCCACCCGCTGGTTTCACCAACTAACCACCCACCTGAGCTGGGTGCTGAGCGAGGACGAAAAACTCGCGTTGCTCCGGGAAATGCTGCCGCTCAAGGACAAGGGCTCACCATTTATCCTGCCCGATTTTCTAAACTGCATCTTCCTCCCCTGGCCCGCTGATATCGTCAACGCCGCCCTCGAGTGCAGTGCCAAGGTGCTGGCGCCCCTGGTGACCAACTCCTATGGGGAACCGTACCAGCGCCTCTCCACGCTGCTGTCTCGCCTGGCGAGCTACGTGCCGCTGCCCTTGGCACCGCAGTGCACTGCGGCGCTGCGCCCCGTGGGCGAAAGATATCCCTTAGTAGCTCCGCTCCTAGAGCAATTCCTGGACTCGCTGCAGTTCCGCCAGCAACTCACGGCCAGCCTCACCGAACCTTCCACCGCTTCTCTTGCCTAACCCAATGTATGGCTGCTCCTCTACCCACTGATTTACTCCGCCCCCATGCCGAAGACCTATATGCCGAAGAGCTGGCGGCGCTGAAAGCCGCCGACGATCGGCCCAAGCCGCCGGGCTGGCAGCTCTCGCCCTGGGCCGTGGTGACCTACCTGCTGGGCGGCCAGCTGGCCAGTGGCTTCGCGGTGGAGCCCAAGTACATTGGCCAGCGGCGGCTCATGGAAATTGCCGTGGCTACCTTGGCTACGGACCGTGCCCTGCTCTTGCTGGGCGTACCCGGCACGGCCAAGAGCTGGGTGTCGGAGCACCTGACGGCGGCCATCAGCGGGCACACCAACCTGCTGGTCCAGGGTACCGCTGGCACCGCCGAGGACAGCCTGCGCTACTCCTGGAACTACGCCCGCCTGCTGGCCGAAGGCCCCTCCCTGGGTGCCCTGGTGCCCAGCCCCCTCTACAAAGGCATGGAAACGGGCCAGCTGGTGCGTATTGAGGAGCTCACCCGTATTCCCTCCGACGTGCAGGACACGCTGCTGACCATGCTCTCGGAAAAGGTGCTGCCCATTCCGGAGCTGAGCACCGAAATCCAGGCCACCCAGGGCTTCAACGTCATTGCCACGGCCAACGACCGCGACCGGGGCGTAAACGAGCTGAGCAGCGCCCTGCGCCGCCGCTTCAACGCCGTGGTATTGCCTCTGCCGGCCACGCTGGCCGAGGAAGTACACATCGTGCAAACGCGCGTGGCCAAGCAAGGCCAGGCGCTACAGCTGCCCGTGGAAGCGCCCGCGCTGGAGCAGATCAGCCGCCTGGTCACTATCTTCCGCGAGTTGCGGTCCGGCGTAACGGAAAACGGCAAGACCAAGCTCAAGTCGCCCACCGGCACGTTGAGCACTGGCGAAGCCATTTCGGTCATGAACTCCGGCCTGGCCCTGGCCGCCTACTTTGGTGATGGCATCCTGCGCGCCCACGACCTGGCCGCGGGCCTAACCGGGGCCGTCATCAAGGACCCAGGGCCGGACCAAGTGGTGTGGCTGGAGTACCTGGAAACGGTAGTAAAGGAGCGCGACGGGTGGAAGGATTTATACCGGGCTTGTCGAGAGGTCGTAGCTTAAGGTTCGCTTCACGGGGACGTCCTACCGGCCCAAAAATATCGTTATGATTTCACCCTCTCTCCTTCGCCCCCATCGCAATCTAGCTCCTGTGGTAGGCTTGCTGATCCTGAGCGCCTACACCATCAGCAGCCCCCTGATCAGTCAACTGCTGGCGGAGGGACGGTACTCCTATTTTAGTGTGACTGCTGCCCACTATCTGGGGTTTGCCTGCCTGTTGGGAACGGTGGTCCTCTATCTCTGCTTTCGGCCTTTCTTCTGGTATGCCCTGCTTATAACCCTTCTACTAGGCTTATTCAACCTAGTGAATTTCATGCCGCTCAGGATGAGCGTGGGGCTCACCTTCGGGTCAGCGACCGTCGGATTTGACCCCCTATCCTTCGTCGTGCTGCTGGCCTACTATTTCCTGCATAAGACGGCGGCTGATTCCTTCCTCCGGAAGCATCTTCACTCCCTCCTGCCTCAGCCGTCGCCGGCTCACCGCACGGCTCGCTGGCGGGAGAGCGTAGATCAATTCAAACAGACGTTTGCCCGGAAAACGGATGAGGCCCTCGGGCTGATCGTGACCGAGCAAAAGATGGTTCCGGCGGCAGTGACCGCGGCCCGTGAACTCCTGCAGGAGCGAAATAGCAACGATTTGGCCGTCCAGAATTCTTAGCCCTTTATGCCCACCCCTGACCTGCGCCTTTTTGGCATTCGCCACCATGGGCCCGGCAGCGCCGCCAGCCTCGTGGCGGCGCTCGAGGCGTTCCGGCCTGACATCGTGCTGCTGGAGTGCCCCGCTGATGCCGAAGCGGCCCTAGCTAGGGCCACGCACCCGGAGTTGCTGCCGCCGGTGGCCCTGCTGGTGTATAACCCCAAGCAGCAAGGCCAGGCTTCGTTTCTCCCGTTTGCCACGTTCTCGCCGGAGTGGCAGGCGGTGCAGTGGTGCGCCAGAAACGACGCCCACGTGCGCTGCATGGATCTCCCCATGGCCCTGCGGTTTGGCATGCGGGAGATGGGAGAAGTGGAACCGGTCGCCAGGGAAGATGAGCCCGACCCCGGCCCGGAAGGAGTTGACACCCAATCCCCTGCTGAGAGCGAGCTAGCTGATTCCCCACCTGCCCCGCCCCTATGGACGCCGACCCCGTGGCCTACATTGCCCGCCTGGCCGGCTACACTGATTCGGAGCAGTGGTGGGAAACCCACCTTGAGCACGCACCCGGCAACGCCGACACGTTTGCTGTGGTGCTGGACCTGATGACGGCCCTGCGCGAGGAGCTGGCCCGGCCCGAAACCGAGGAGACCCTGTTGCGCGAGGCTTTCATGCGCGAAACACTACGAGCTACGCTCACCCAGGGCTACCAGCGGGTGGCGGTGGTGTGCGGGGCCTGGCACGCGCCGGTGCTGCGCGCCGAGCTGCTGAAAAAAGAAGATAAAGCCCGGCTCAAAGGCCTGAAAAAAGTGCCCACCGAAACCACTTGGATTCCCTGGACTTACGAGCGGCTCTCCTTTAGCTCGGGCTACGGGGCGGGCGTGCTCTCGCCAGCCTGGTACGAGCTGCTGTTCGCTGAGCCCCGCGCCGAGGTGCTCACCCACTGGATGGTGCGGGCCACGCGCCTGCTGCGCAGCCAGGACGGGGATGCCTCCTCGGCCCACGCCATCGAAGGGGTGCGGTTGGCCTCCGCCCTGGCGGCCGTGCGCGGGCTGGCCCTGCCCGGCATCGACGAGCTGCAGGAGGCCGCCGTGGCCATCCTGGGTGGTGGCTACGCCGAACCTTTAGCTCTTATTCATCAAGAACTCGTGATTGGGGAGAAGCTGGGCGAAGTGCCCGCCGGGCTGCCCGCCACGCCCCTGCAGCAGGACCTGACCCAGCAGCAAAAATCGCTGCGCCTGAAGCCTGAGGCCCTGCTCAGGCCCCTGGACCTGGATTTGCGTCAGCCTGCCCAGCGCGAGCGTAGCCACCTGCTGCACCGCCTGCGCCTGCTCGACATTCCCTGGGGCGAACCGGAGGAAGTAGGGGGCAAGAGCGGCACCTTCCACGAACTCTGGCGCCTGCGCTGGGAGCCGGAGTTCGCGCTCTCGGTCATCGAGGCTGGCCGCTGGGGCAACACGGTGCTCACGGCCGCCGCAGCGCGGGCCACCGCCCGGGCCACCGAAGCCACGAGCCTAGAGGCCGTCAGCCAGGTGCTGGAACAGGCCCTGCGTGCCGACCTCGGCCCGGCTATTCCGGCGCTGGTCAGCCGGCTCGAGACCATCGGAGCCGCTACCCGCGACGTGACCCACCTGCTGGCCGCACTGCCCCGCTGGTGCAGGTGCTGCGCTACGGCAACGTGCGCCGCACCGATACGGCCCAGGTCGGGCAGGTCGTAAACCAGCTCGTGCCGCGCCTCTGCATTGGCCTACCGGCGGCCGGCGTGGGCCTCGACTATGACGCGGCACGTCCGCTGCTGACCCGCATCGAAGCTACCCACCAGGCCATCCGGCTGTTGCAACACCCCGAGCACGAAGCTGCTTGGTACGCCGCCTTGGCGGCCGTGCAGCGCAACGGGGCCAGCAACGGCCTGCTGGCCGGGGCGGCGGCCCGCCTGCTCTTCGACGCCCAGCAGGCCGATGCAGTCAATACGGCCACGGTGCTCGGCCTGGCCCTGGCGCCCGCCCAGCCCACGGACTACGCCACGGCCTGGATAGAAGGCTTTCTGCGCGGCAGCGGCCTGCTGCTTATTCATCACCGCGAGCTATTTGGCTTACTCGATACCTGGCTCGGCAGCTTGAACGAAGACACTTTCCGCGAAACCGTGCCCCTCTTGCGCCGGGCCTTCACTGACTTTTCGCTGCCGGAGCGGCAGCAGCTGTTGGAACTGGCAGGACGGGACGCCGCGGCACCGGTGGGGAGTTTGAAGACACTAGGCATTGACTGGGAACGCGGGCGGCGGGTATTGCCGGGTTTACGCGCGTTGTTAGGCGTTGCGAACTAGCCAGCAGCGCCGGATTGAATACTAAATCACAAGCTACTATGCCTACCCAAGCCCGCTGGAAACTTGTCCTCGGCAGCGCCGCCGATGCGAATAATGCCGTGCCTCTGCCGCCCGATTATGGTCGCATGGACGATGTCCTCACCGCCCTGTATGATGGCGATAAGACGGAGCGCAAGGCGGGGGGCTGGGCGGCTCGGCCCCGCGGGTGAGCCGCTGGCTGGGCGACATCCGCGAGTTCTTCCCCACCGACGTGGTGGCGGTCATGCAGCAGGATGCCATGACGCGCTTGGGCCTGAACCAGCTGCTGCTTGAACCCGAAATCCTGCGCACGGTGCAGGCCGACGTGCACCTGGTGGGCACGCTGCTCTCCCTCAGCCGCGTGATGCCGCAGAAGGCCAAAGTCACCGCTCGCGAAGTGGTGACGAAAGTGGTGCGCGATTTGGAGAAGAAGCTGGCCAACCCCTTGCGCCAGGCCGTGCAGGGAGCGCTGAGTCGGGCCGTGCGCAACCCCCGCCCCCGCTACCACGAGATCGACTGGGGCGCCACGATAAAGGCCAATCTGCGGCACTATCAGGCGGCGCACAAGACCGTGATTCCCGAGCGGCTGGTGGGCTTCGGCCGACGCGGGCAGGCCCTGAAGGAAATCGTATTGTGCGTGGACCAAAGTGGCTCCATGGCCTCCTCGGTGGTCTACGCCGGCGTGTTTGGGGCGGTGCTGGCCTCGCTGAAAGCGGTGAAAACGCACATGGTCGTTTTTGATACCGCCGTGGTGAACCTCAGTGACAACCTGCGCGACCCGGTGGATTTGCTCTTCGGCGTGCAGCTGGGCGGGGGCACGGACATTAACTTGGCGCTCACTTACTGCCAGCAGCTCATCACCCGGCCCACGGATACCATCCTGGTGCTCGTGACCGACCTCTACGAAGGCGGGAACGAGCGGGAGATGATCAAACGGGCGGCGGCGCTCAAGTCTTCGGGGGTGAACCTGGTGGTGCTGCTGGCCCTCAGTGATGACGGGGCTCCGAGCTTCGATCGTCGGGTAGCCGAGCAGCTGGCCGCCCTGAGTATTCCTAGTTTTGCCTGTACCCCGGCCCGGTTTCCGGACCTGATGGCCGCCGCGATTCAGGGGCAAAAGCTGGAGGCGTAACCCTAGGAGGTGGAAAACCTGTAGGCGGCCCTGCTGCGCTCTAGCTTACCCGTCTTGCTCTGGGCTGTTGGGGGGCGGCGTGCGCGCGCGCAAGGTGTTTTCCAGCGCTTCGATGCTGGGCAGTGCGGCCTGTAAACTGGCGGGCAAAGCTTCGGTCAGCCGGTACTCAGCAATGCCAATGGGCTTGTGCACGTCGCGCAAGGCGTACTCGGCCACCACGTCGTTGCGGCTCTTGCAGAGCAGCAGCCCGATGGTGGGCCCATCCTGCGGGTGGCGCACCAAATCGTCGACGGCCGCCAGGTAGAAGTTGAGCTTACCGGCGTACTCGGGCTTGAACTCCGTGATTTTGAGCTCCACCACCACGTAGGCGCGCAGCTGCAGGTGATAAAAGAGCAGATCCAGGTAGTAGTCCTGCCCGCCCACGACCAGGGGTACCTGCTGGCCGACGTAGGCAAACCCGCGGCCCAACTCGAGCAGGAACTGGGTGATGTGCTCCAGCAGGCCCCGCTGCAGGTCGCGTTCTTTGACCTCGTCGCTGAGCCCGAGGAAGTCGAATAAATAAGGATCTTTCAGGGTCTGCTGGGCCAGCTCCGACTGGGCGGCGGGCAGGGTACGGGCGAAATTGGTGACGGCCTGCCCTTGCCGCAGGTGGTAGCCACTCTCAATTTGGTGCACCAGCACGTCGCGCGACCAGCCGTGGCGAGCGGTGGCTCCCACATACAGCTGGCGGGTGGCCGCGTCCGGCACCTTCTCGAGCAAGGTCAGGTGGTGGTACCAGGGAATTTGTGCAAGCGTGGCTTGCACGAATTCGGCGTCGGGGTAAGTGTGGGCAAAGCGGCGCATGTACTTGAGGTTGCGCGCCGACAAGCCTTTCATGGCGGGAAACTCCTGTTGCAGGGCCTTGGCCAGCTGGTCGATGACCTTGGCGCCCCAGCCCTGTTGGGCTTGCTGGTCCAGGATCAACCGGCCCAGGCGCCAGTAGAGGCCCAGCAGCTCCCCATTGGCGGCGCGGATAGCGCGCAGCTGGGCGCGGTGGATTTCGCGCTTGAGGTGGTCGAGCAGGGAGCCGAAGGCAGCGGGATCAACGGAAAGGGGCATAGTCGGGGAGGGAAAGTCGCAGCGGCCAAGAAGGTGGCGGCGAAGCTACAACCTAGGGGAATAGCTAGCGAGCAACGCTGCCCACCCCTACTGCTAATCGCGCTTCTCTGTTACGGGGAGTTTACGTTGCAGCACGTGAACTACCGCGCACCCCCAGCAAACGCAAAGAGCGATAGACAGTGGAGCGGCCAATGCCGAGCAGCTGCCCAATCTCTTCCGCCGTTTTGTCCTTTTGCAAGTAGAGGGTTTTAACCGCTTCGGCTTTCCGCTGGGCTTCTTTGCTTAGGCCCGGAGGTCGTCCCCCTGCCGGCCCCGGGCTCGCGCGGCCGCTAGTCCCGCTTGGGTGCGTTCGCGGATCAGGTCGCGCTCAAACTCGGCCAACGAAGCAAACAGATTAAACATCAAGCGACCTTGGGCGGTGGTCGTATCCAGATGGTCCTGCAGACTGACAAACTGGATCTGCTTCTCCTGAAACCCAAGCACTAATTCGACTAGGTGTTTCAGGGAACGGCCTAGTCGGTCCAGCTTCCAGACGACGACCGTATCGCCGGACTGGACTTGGTCAAGCAATTCGCGCAAAGCCGGCCGCTCTTTCAGGGCGGAGGCCTTTTCTTTCATTACTTCCTGGCAGCCGTAGGCCCGTAAGGCATCGAGCTGTAGGTGCAACTGTTGTTGCTGAGTCGATACTTGCGCATAGCCCCAAACCATCCGTTCGTCTCGCTAAGTCAATAAGTCTTAAGATACTGACGCATTGATTTCTGAGACAACAATTCTAGACTTTTATCGCTCTTCTTTGGGTAGAACTCATGCCGCATATGGGTCAGCTTCTCGTCTCACAATACGGTCGTTATTATAGCTTGCTCCGTAAAAAAGAACGTCCTAACTGGTTTGCCCAGCCTGCGCGGACCGAGCCGTCCGTGACGTGGCCACCACGCCAATTAGGGCTCGCGCGATAACTGCTGTCCCTCCAGATAAGCTAGGCCAACCACAACGATGACCAGCAGCAGCAAAAACACCACTCCCAACCCTGTGGCCGTGTGAAGGTGCGCCAGCCATAAGCCCAAGCTGATGAAGGTCCACAGCCAATTGGCTTGAATGAGCCAGCGCGTGAGCCGCACAGAGGTCAAGGGTAGCACGGCCAGCCACCCAGCCCAGCGTAGAGGAGCGTGATGCCCGCTACGATGATGACCACGAGGGTACTTAAGCCTAACAGCTTAGCCAAAGCAGAGGAAAATGCTAAGCCCACCACGGCAGTAGTGCCGCCCAGCAGAGCGTCGAGTCGAAGTAGATTTTTTAGCCTGCTGGGATTGACAATGTAGTGCATGCGTTAATGATCAGGAGTATTTACGAAGGCAACTTGCTCGGGCTTATTAATCGATTCACCGCAGAAAGCAAAACCCATTTCCCTGAAGCAGGGGCATTTCTCTTAGAATGAATTTATTACCCCCAGGTTTTGTGGCTCAGCATAACGCTCTTTATTGTACACATTTTCATAGTCTTGGCTTAACCTGCCGGTAATGCCACCCCCATAGTTTTGCAGCCGAATCGATTAGGCAAACCTATGAAAAACAACTACTTGGCTTCGCTTCTTAAATTAAGCGTTGTCGTGGCATTTATCCTGGTGCACGGCGGTAGCGTCTTCGCTCAGAGTCAGAACATTACCGGCACCGTGACCGACGACCAGGGCGGGGCGCTGCCCGGCGCCACGGTCGTCGTGAAAGGCACCACCACCGGCACCTCCACCGACGTGGGGGGCAAATTTGCGCTCAGCGTTGCGCCCGATGCCATTTTACAAGTCACCTACATCGGCTTTCTGGCCCAGGAAGTGCGCGTGGACGGCAACTCAGAGCTCAATATGCGCCTGGCGCCCGACAGCCGGCAGCTAAACGAGGTAGTCGTGACGGCGCTCAACATCAAGCGCGAGCAAAAGTCGTTGGGTTACGCTACCCAGACCGTTAGCGGGGAAGCGTTGCTGGAAGCCCGGCCCAACAACTTCGCCCAGGCCTTAGCGGGCAAGGTGGCGGGCCTCAATCTGATTTCGCCGGGCTCAGGACCGGTCAACTCCACCCGCATCTCCCTGCGGGGCGACAACTCCCTGAATCCCAACGGCAACAACGCCCTCATCGTGCTCGATGGCGTGCCTATGAACAGCGGCCTGACCAGCTCGGGGGTGAGCAGCGCCTACGGGGCCGGCTCCGGCAACGACGTGCCCGTGGACTTCGGCAACGGCATCGCCGACATCAACCCCGACGATATTGCCAGCATCACGGTGCTGAAGGGGGCCAGCGCCACCGCCCTCTACGGTAGCCGGGCCGCCAACGGCGCCCTCATTATCACCACCAAAACCGGGGCCCGCAAAACCAAAGGCCTGGGCGTGACGGTCAACTCCAACTACAGCGTGAACACCGTGCTTCAGTGGCCTGAATTCCAGTACGAGTACGGCCAGGGTACGGGCCGCTCCTTCAACGCGGCCGGCGAGCCTTATTACTCCTACGGGGCCTCCGAAGACGGCGCCAGCACGGGCGGCACCAGCAGTGCTTTCGGCCCCCGCTTCGAGGGGCAGGAGTACTTTCAGTACGACCCGGTTACCCAGGCCCAATCGGCCGAGCGGCGGCCGTGGCGGCCCTATAAGGACAACGTGACGGGCTTTTTTCGGACTGGCTCCACGCTCACCAACAGTGTGGCCCTGGAAGGCGGCACCGAAACGACCTCGGCGCGGGCGTCGGTGACCCACTCCCAGAACGAGTGGATTATGCCCAACACGGGCTTCGAGCGCCTGACCGCCGCCCTGAGTTTAAACCACGCCGTGTCCCCGAAATTAAAGCTGGGGGGCAAAGTGAACTTCACCAACCGCACCAGTGACAACCTGCCCGCCACCGGCTACAACAACCAGTCGGTATCTTACTTCATGATTTTCCAGAACCCGAACGTGCCGCTCGACGCCTACCGCACCATCTGGAAGTACGGCCAGGAGGAGCTCGACCAGGTGCACCCGTTCAGCTCCTTTATTGACAATCCGTATCTGATTGCCCAGGAGATGATTAACTCAGTGGACACGCGCACCACGGTGGGCAACCTGTCGGCTACTTATGAGTTCTCGCCCAAGTTCGATCTGCTGGTGCGCTCGGGTATTGCCATGACCCAGGAGGAGCGTGAGCAACGTCGCCCCTACAGCACGGCCAACTTCCAGCGCGGCTACTATAAGCAGCAGGACATCAGCAACTACGAAGTCAATACCGACGCTTTGTTCACCTACCACCAGGACCTAGGCCAGCACTTCAACGTGCGCGCCTCCATAGGGGCTAACCGCATGGACCGCCGCTTCCGAGGCATCGATGGGGTGGTGCGCGACCTCGTGATTCCGGGCGTGTACAAGCTTACCAACGGCGTGAGCAGCCCCCTGCTGACGGCCACCACCACCAATCGGCGCATCAACAGCGTGTACGCCCTCACCTCCTGGTCTTTCGACGATAAGATCTTCCTGGATTTGACCGGCCGCAACGACTGGTCGAGCACGCTGCCCAGCCAGAACAACTCGTTTTTCTACCCCGCGGTCAGCACCAGCTTTATTTTGAACGAACTGGTGCCCATGCCTAACTCGATTTCGCTGGCCAAGCTGCGCCTCTCGGCCGCCCAGGTCGGTAACGACACCGAGCCCTACCGCACCCGCAAGTACTACGGGCGCAGCGACTTTGCCGGGGCCGGCTCCTTGCCCACCACCCTCTACAACACCAACTTCAAGCCCGAAATCACGACCAGCTTCGAGGCGGGCGTGGAGTATCTGATGTTTCAGGGCCGCATTGGGGCCGACCTGACGGTGTACCAGAACACCACCCGCAATCAGATTCTGGAGGTGCCCCTCGACCCCACCACCGGCTACGGCCGGGCCGTGCTTAACGCCGGCGAGGTGCGCAACCGGGGCGTGGAAGTGGTGCTCAACACCCGGCCCATCGACAACAACGCCTTTAAGTGGCGCAACACCGTTACCTGGGCCCGCAACCGCAACCGCGTGCTGAGTTTGGCCGACGGCCTGGAAGATCAGCAGGTAATCGGGACGGGCGGCACGGCCACGCTGCTGGCTACCGTGGGAGGCACCACCGGCGACATCTGGGGCTTCGGCTTCGACCGCAGCCCCGATGGGCAGATCATTTACAACAAGGACGGGTTGCCCGTGCAGCCGGCCGACATCAAATA
Source organism: Hymenobacter radiodurans (assembly GCF_004355185.1). NCBI lineage: Bacteria > Pseudomonadati > Bacteroidota > Cytophagia > Cytophagales > Hymenobacteraceae > Hymenobacter > Hymenobacter radiodurans. The sequence continues at coordinate 79,607 of NZ_CP037921.1, read as the reverse complement.
CATCGGCCGGGCCTTTGCCGACTGGAAGGGGGGCTTTTTAAACGAGTTCAGCTACAAGAATTTCCGGCTGAGTGTGCTGGTCGATGGACAGTACGGGGGCATTATCTACTCCCAAACCCACCACAAAATGATGGAGCAGGGCAAGCTCAAATCCACGTTGCCGGGCCGCGCGGAGAACGGAATCGTGGGCGATGGCGTGGTGCTGAACGCCGACGGCACCTACTCACCCAACACCGTGAGCGTGATTCCGGCCGCCTACTACGCCGAGTACTACCGCCGCGCCAACATCGAGTCCAACTCCTTCGATGCGTCTTTTCTGAAGCTGCGCGAAACGCGCCTCGAGTACACCCTGCCCCCCGCCCTGCTGGCCCGCACCAAGGCGTTGACCGGCGCTACCATCGGCCTCTACGGCCGCGACCTGGCCATGTGGACCAAGTTCCCCCTGTTCGACCCCGAGACGGCGGCCCTCAACGGCGGCACCATTCTGCCCGGTGTGGAAATCGGGCAGCTGCCCAGCACCCGCACCATGGGCGTGAACCTCACCCTCCAGTTCTAGCGCGGCCTCCCTCCTTCTTTCGCTTTCTGACCTCCCGTCTTCCATGAAAAAATATCTAACCCTGCTGTTGCTGACGTTGGGTGGCAGCCTCGTGTCGTGTACCAAGGACTTTGACGAGCTCAACCTCGACCCCAACCGCATCGAGCGCATTAGCCCGGGCACCCTACTCAACCCGATTCTCTACGAGTTGGCCGCGTTTAATACCAGTCGGGCCGATGGGTTTACCTTCGATATCATGCAGGTGGCCTTGCCGTTTCCCAGCGTGTCGGGGGGCGTGCACCGCTACGTGGTCAGCGAAAGCGCCGGCAACTCCACCTGGACGACTTATTACCGCTTGCTGGCCAACATCCGGGAGATGCGCCTCGCTGCCCAAGCCGCCCAGGACCCCAACTACGAGGCCATTGCTATGACCCTGAATGCCTGGGCCTACGCCAATCTGACCGACTGCTTCGGCGACGTGCCCATGACCGACGCCGGGCGGGCCGAAGAAGGCGTGCTCTACCCCAAGTTTGACACCCAGCCCGAGATTTATTCCCAGCTGCTCACCGACCTGGAAACGGCCAACGGGATGTTCGACAAAGCCCGCACCATGCCCTACGGCAGCGACATTCTCTTCAACAACAACGTGGACGCCTGGCGGCGCTTCTGCAACTCCCTGCGGATGCGCCTGCTGCTGCGCATCTCCAAGCGTACTGAGACTAACGCTACGGCCCAACTGGCGGCCATGATTAATGACCCCGCTACCTATCCGGTGTTCACCCAAAACAGCGAAGCGGCTATTCTGCGGATCACCGGCGTCGCGCCCAGCGTGTCGCCCTGGGGCCGGGCCGTCGATTTTACCACGTTCCGGGCTGCGGGGGGCTTTTTTATCGATAACCTGAACATGCTCAACGACCCGCGCCTGGCCCGGCTCAATACCCAGGCCCGGTCCAGCGACGGCCGCACCACGATTGGCTACCGCGGCATTCCGAGCGCCTACGCCGGCAGCGACGCCCAGTTTCCCTACCAGCCATCCAACTTCAACGTGGCTCTGGTAACGGCGACCGTGGCGGCGCCCATGCCCCTGGTGATCATGACCTACGCGGAGGTGGAGTTTATCAAAGCGGAGGCCGCGCAGCGCGGCTACACCACCGCCGACGCTCGCCTGCACTACGAGCGGGGCGTGAAGGCGGCCGTGGAGCAGTGGGGGGCCGTGTTGCCCGCCGATTACTTCCAGAACGCGGCCGCCGCTTACAACGGCACGCTCGAGCGCATCCTGCTGCAAAAGTACTACGCCCTGTTTTTCAACGACTACCAGCAGTGGTTTGAGTACCGCCGCACGGGCTTGCCCCGCCTACCCCGCGGCCAGGACCTGCAGAACGGGGGCGTGATGCCCGTGCGCTTTAAGTACCCGCTTATCGTGCAAACCAACAACGGCGACAACTACCGCGCCGCCGTGCAGGCCCAGGGCCCCGACGACGTGAACACCAAAGTGTGGTGGGAAAAGTAGCTTGCCGGCTTCCGGAAAACCAGGGGCGGGAGCTAGCACGCCTGCCCCAAAAAGCCCCCAGCGGATAGCTTGAAACCCTAGCATCACCCTTACCGAGAATCCTCAACTTTTCGCTTTATGGCACAACAACGCCGGACGTTTCTCAAAGCCGTGGGCCTGGCTGGGCTGGGTGCCACCCTGGACATAAGCACGGGCTTGGCCCGCTCGAAAGCGCCCGCCCGCACGAGCAAAGGGGTAAGCGTCACCACGCTTAGCGGCAAGGTGCACGCCGGCGGCCAAGGCTTGGCGGGCGTCGCCGTCACGGATGGCACCACCGTCACGCTCACCGACGCCAAAGGGCAGTATGAGCTGGACAGCAGCGCCGCCACCGAGTTTGTGTACATCTCCGTGCCGCGCGGCTACGAGTTTCCGCAGGAGCAGGGCGTGGCCCGCTTCTACCGCCGCAAAGAGCCCGTCCGCGGCCGCTTTAAGGCTGACTTCGAGCTGCGCAAGCTCAGCCAGGATGACACCCAGCACAACTTTATGGTGTGGGCCGATCCGCAGATGATATCCAAGGCCGATGCTGCTGAGTTCAAAGCCACGGCCGTGCCCGACGCCCAGAAGCTCATTTCCAGCTACCCCGCCGGCGCCCTCTTCCACGGCATCGGCTGCGGCGACCTGGTCTGGGACCACTTCGAGCTGTTCGAGGACTACCAGCAGGGCGTAGCTGCTACGGGCATCCCGTTTTTTCAGGTTATCGGCAACCACGACATGGACCTCACGGCCCGCACCGACGAAGGCTCGGCCACTACTTTTCGCCAACTGTTCGGGCCCACGTATTACTCCTTCAACCGGGGCGAGATTCACTACGTGGTGCTGGATGACGTGTTTTTCATCGGCGCCGTCAAGAAGTACATCGGCTACCTCACCGAGCAGCAGCTGGCCTGGCTGGAGCAGGACTTAAGCTACGTCAAGCCCGGCACAACCGTGGTGGTGAGTGTACACATTCCGCCCTATACCCGCCAGCACCTGCGCAACAAGGAAAAGGAGGAGTCTATGGGCGGCACGGTGGCCAACCGCCGCGAGCTGTACCGCTTGCTCAAGCCCTTCAAGGCCCACATTATGTCGGGCCACACCCACTTCAACGAAACCCTCGTGACCGAGGAAAACGTGGTGGAGCACGTGCACGGCACCATCTGCGGGGCCTGGTGGACGGGCCCCATCTGCACCGACGGCACGCCCGCCGGCTACGGCGTGTACGAGGCGCGGGGCAGTGAGCTCCGGTGGTACTACAAATCCATCGGGCAGGAGCGCACCCACCAGTTTCGCCTGTACCCGAAAGGCAGCCTGCCCGAGCGCCCCGACGCCCTGGTCGTGAACGTCTGGAACTGGGACCCCGCCTGGAAAGTGACCTGGCTGGAAGACGGCGTACGCCGGGGCGAGATGGAGCAGTACACCGGCCTCGATCCGCTGTCGGTGCAGCTGCACGCCGGCCCGGCGCTGCCCGCCAAGCACAAGTGGGTGGACCCCACCCTCACCGAGCATCTGTTTGTCGCCAACATCGCGGCGTCGGCACGGGAGATTCGGGTGGAAGTCACTGACCGGTTTGGGCAGGTATATTCGGAAACGCTGTCGGCGTAAGATTGCTTGGCCCTCCGCTCGCTGGGGCCTACCCGCGGGCGGGGGCTTTTTTGGCTATGTCCACCCAGGGTAAACGCCGCCGACGGCATGGGGGCTTTTTTATTTGCGTATGTTGACCTTGATGCGACGACCTATCCTGGCCTTGCTGGCTACTACGTTTACTATGCTCAGCGCGGCGGCGCAGCGGCCCCCGCTGGACTGGCAGGGCCACCGGGGCTGCCGGGGCCTGATGCCCGAGAATACGATTCCAGCCATGCGCAAGGCCCTGGATCTGGGCGTGACGACCCTGGAAATGGATATCGCCATCAGCCAGGACCGGCAGGTGCTGCTCTCCCACGACCCTTACTTGAACGCCGATTTCGTGCGCACGCCGGACGGGCAGCCCATCAGCAAAGCCCAAGAAAAAAGCCTGCGCCTGTACGCCATGCCCTACGCCGACATCCGGCGCTATGACGTAGGCAGTCAGGGTAACCCCAAGTTTGCGCGCCAGCAGAAGCTGCGCACCTACAAGCCCCTGCTGGCCGAAGTCATCGACTCGGCCGAAGCGTACGCCAAGCAGCAAGGGCGGCCCGCGCCGCGCTACAACATTGAAACGAAAATGACCCCGGCGGGCGACGGCACCCTGCACCCCGCGCCCGCCGAGTTCGTGCAGCTGCTGCTGGCCGTGGTGCAGGCCAAAGGCATTGCGGAGCGGACGACGATTCAGTCCTTCGACCCACGGGCCCTGGAGCAGGTGCACCAACGCTCCCCTCCTATCCAGACCGCCCTGCTCGTGGATAATCTGCTGGGAGTGGACAAGAATCTGCAACGGCTCAGCTTCCGCCCGACCATCTATAGCCCCGCCTACCGGTTGGTGTCCGCTGAGTTGGTGGCGGCCTGCCACGCCCAGCAGATCCAGGTGATTCCCTGGACGGTGAACGCGGCCGCGGCAATCGAGCAACTCATCCAGCAGCAGGTAGATGGCATTATTACGGATTATCCGGATTTGCGCCCGGCGCGGTGAACACCCTGCCTACTATGGATTAGGAGCGTCTTTCAACAGAAAAATGTGATGGCCGGGTTCAATGGCTGGAAGCCAGAGTAGCCCCCTTACTTCTCCTTAATCGTGTCGGAGGTGATGAATGAGCTTCTGCATGCCCTTGATTAAGCAGAAAGCCCAGCCTGCGCTACGATACAATAAAATCTCTGTGTAGGGTCCGCTACCACCTCCCTACCGATCCTAGCTCGCTCCGCCAATTGCGAAGGGTTAGCTGGTAAGAAGTAAGGATTAGGCACGTTCCCTAAACTTCCGAGTAAGGTTACCTAGTTCTTTGTCGCTGCCCACCTGGGACAATTCTATCGGCCGGCGACTGCCCGCAGCGGGTAGGGTATTGGGCGGCGTAGGGATTGGTATGTAGCAGCCGGCGGCCAGGCCCTCACTTGGTGCGCAACACGACCACGTCCATGGCCGGTACGGTGAGACGCGTCACCCGTTGGCGCGTGAACGCATCCTGATAGGTATGCTCGGTGAGCACGGCGTGGGTGAAGGCCGCCGGCCGGGGACCACGGTTAAACACGACCAGCACGTCTTCCTTCCCGAGCGTGCGGCGGAAGGCGTACAGCTGCCGGGCATCGTCGGTGGCCACGGTGGTAAACGCGCCGCGTTGAATGGCCGGCGAGCTGCGGCGCAGGGCAATGAAGCGCTGATACCAGGCAAACAGGTCAGCCTCAAACCCCACGGGGTCCGGGGCGTGGGTACTCTGATCCGGATTAAACGTTTCGGCTTCGTAGCGCTGGTCAGCCCAGACCATGGGCTTGCGGCAATCCGGGTCGTTGCCGCCCCACATGCCCGCTTCGTCCCCGTAGAAAAGCATGGGGGAGCCCACGTACAGCTGCTGGAAGGCGGCAATGAGCCGTTGCTTTTTTCGCTGGGCCGGGGTGGGCTTGCGGGCATTGTAGCTTTTGTTGTTACTCTTCTGGCTCCACGAAAAATAGGCGCCCCAGTCCCCGAACTTCTTGCCGTCGGGGTTGGCCACGGCGCTGCCGATGCGCGTCGCGTCGTGGCTGTCCACCAGGTTTTGCATATTCAGGGGCACGCCGGGGCCGAAGGCCTCGCGCAGCGCCCGCAGGCGCGCGTCCAGCTGGGTGACCGAGGAGGCGGTGGCCTCCTGCACGAAAAAGTCGTGCACGGCGAAGGCGAAGTTGTAGTTCATGGTGGCATCAAACTCATCCCCGCGCAGGTAGGGCCGGGTTTGCTCGACCGGAAACACCAGCTCAGCCGTCAGGTAGGCCTGCGGGTTCAGGCGCTTTACCCACTGCCGCCAGCTTTTCCAGAAGGGATGGCCCACATCGTAGGCCACGTCCAGGCGCCAGCCGTCAATGCCATGGGCCGCGCCTTTATTCATGGGGTTCATCCAGCGCTGGGTGGCGTGGAAAATGTACTGCTTGGGCCCGGCGACAATGCCCGTGCTGTCTTCTTTTAGCTCGGGCAGGGTCTTGACCCCAAACCAGCCCTTGTAGGCAAAGGGGGTGCCCGTGGCCGCATTGCGCCAGCTGGTGACCATAAACCAGTCGGCGTAGGGAGAGGCCTGCTGGTTCTTTTCGACGTCCCGAAAGGCAAAGCTCTGGGCGCCCAGGTGGTTGAAGACGCCGTCGAAAATGAGGTGCATGTTCCGCCGGTGCACTTCGTCAATAAGTTTAAGCACCAGCAAGTCGGCTTTGGTCCAGACCCAGGTCTGGGGGTCCAGCGGGTTTTCCGTGGCCATCAGCTTTTTGTCCCCCGCCGGGTCGGGCCCGAAGGTGGGGTCCGCGTGGTGGTAGCACAAGGCGTCGTACTTGTGGGAGGAGGGCGACCAAAACACGGGCGTCAAGTACAGGGCGTTCACGCCGAGCTGCTGCAGGTAGTCGAGCTTGTCGAGGATGCCCTGCACGTCGCCCCCGTAGCGGCGGCGCTGCAGGTTGTAGTAGATGTCCTTGCCGTTTTGCTGCTCGTAGGGCTGCAGGCGGTACCAGTCGCTCGTCCAGGGGTGAATCTGAAAGGCCGACGAATCATCGAAGGGGTAAGCCCCGTTCTGGTCGGCGGCCTGCGGATCGTTGCTCGGGTCGCCGTTGTGGAAGCGCTCGGGGAAAATCTGGTACCAGACCACGCCCTTGCTCCAGGTGGGGGTGAAATCGGCTTGGGCTTGGGCCTGCGCCGGCCGGGGCCGGCTGCTCAGCGCCAGGCCGAGCAGCAGCCCGAGACAAGGTGCGGTCAGCCGGCGGAATAACGTTGGAACTGTCATATTTTCTAGGCGGGGGGTAGGCCCGCAAAAGGAAAGGGCGCCCGGGGGGCCGTACCCTAAACATACGCGAAAGCGCCCAACCTACCGCGGAGCCTAGACCTGATGCGGTCATCGACCCGGCGTAGGAGCTGGGTGCTGATAGTAATAGCTCAGCAGCCCATCCGGGGTGACGGCATCGTAGCGGTGAAAACCCAGGCGCTGGTACAAGGCGCGGGCTACCCAATTATTGTAGCGCACGTGCAGGGCAACCACCTTTTTTTCGCGCTCCCACGCCGTTTGCAACACGCGCTGCAGTAGTAGCTTGCCCCAGCCCCGGCCGCGGTAAGCCGGGTGCACATGAACATCGGCTAACAGGGCCTGCTGCGGCGTGTTGGGGTAGTGAGTCAGGCCCAGGGTAGCGTAGGAAATAATGTGGTCATCGAGCAGACCTACAAAGCGCACGGCTTGTGCCCCATCGATGTGCGTATCCGTGGTATAGAGCTGCATGGAGGAAGGATAAGAATTTCTACCGCTTAAAAAGATCTCCCCAACCAGTTTACACGGCCTGTTCGGGTCGGGACGGATGCGGGGAAGAAACACATATCCACCCTTTCTCATCCGTCGACCACAGCAGGATGGTCACAGGGGGACTAGGCCATAAAGCAACTAGTAAGCGAGTGTTAAATATAAGGCGGCATGTCAAAAAAAAGCAACAATTGCTACAATATAGCCTATATTTCAAGGGCGTTGACACCAATGAAACCATAATAATCTAGGATTGCCCTTCACTTTTAATCGCTACTCGACTTTAATTATATTTTCGTCTTAAGTTCAGGGGCCATCCTTCCTCCTACCCCACCCGGGGGCTTCATCCTCTTACCCAATCCTGGTTGCGGTGGTGCCGCTGCTTCCCCCCTGTCGATATGAGGGGTAACGGCAGGGTAGGCTTTCCTAAGGGGTAAGAAGCTGCTCACCTATAGGACTGCCGTCAACAAAAAGCACATACAAGTCAACATGCTAGCCACCAGCAACCTTTCCGCTCCCCCCGCCTTGCCCCGCGCTCCGTCGGCTCCCCGCCTCCCGGAGCCGGGGGTCAGTGCGCTGACGGTCCGGGTCGTGCGCGGCCAAAGCCGCCTGGTGGTCAGCCTCAGCCAGCAACCACTCAAGCTGCTCAACCCCGCCTCTCCTACCCCGACCTGCCACGTGGTGCTCTCCAGCTACGGGGGCGGCTTGGTCGCCGGGGACAGCCTGCGCCTCCACCTCACCGGGGAGGTGCACACGCGGCTCTTTCTCAGCACCCAGGCCAGCACCCGCGTCTTTCGGTCCCCCGACGGGGCCGTGGCCGAGCAACATACCACCGGGGTGTTGGGGGCGGGAGCGCTGGCCGTGGTGTTTCCCGATCCGGTGGTGTTGCAGGCCCAGAGCCGCTACCGCCAAACCCAGGACTGGCACCTGCAGCCGGACTCCCTGCTGCTGCTGCTGGATTGGTTTCACGCCGGCCGCCTGGAGCAGGGGGAGCGGTTTGCCTTCACGTCCCTGCAGACGGAGCTGCGGGTCCACGTCAACCAGCAGTTGGTGGTGCTGGATCGGTTTTCCTTTCGCCCCGCGGAGCACATCGCCCCGTCGCCGGCCCACTTCGCCGACTATCACACCTTCTTGTCGGTCTTTCTGGTCGGCAGCCCGGCCGATAGCCGCTTTGCCCACCTAGGCCGCGTGCTGGAAAATCAAAAAATGGCGGGTAGCCAGCAGCCGCATTTCCGGGTCGACGCGGTGGAGTGCTTGGTATCGGTCGTGCGGGCTCGGGATAACGTGTATGTGCTGCGCGCCGCTGCCCGCAGCCGGGCGGCGCTGCAGCCCCTGTGCGACGCACTGCTAGCGGCCTTGGCAGCGGAGGAACTGCTGGGCTATAATCCGCTCAAGCGAAAGTATTAATCCTCCTAAATTAGCGCCGGTCTTCCCGCACGGCAGCCAATGCGCGGGCTTTTGCGGCGAGGATGTGGGCGATGATCTCGTCCAGGCCGTGGCCGTCGGTGGCCCGGGCAAACAGGAAGGGGCCCTCCCCGCGCATCTGTTGCGAATCGCGGGCCATGACCCCCAGGTCGGCCTTGATCAGGTCTTTCAAATCGATTTTGTTGATGACCAGCAAATCAGACTGGGTGATGCCGGGGCCGCCCTTGCGCGGGATTTTGTCGCCCCCCGACACGTCGATCACGTAGATGGAATAGTCCACCAGCTCGCGGCTGAAGTGGGCGGCCAGGTTGTCGCCCCCGCTTTCCACGAACAGGTAGTCGAGGGCGTAGTCGAAGCGCGCCATCAGGCCTTCCAGGGCATCCATGTTCAGGGAAATATCCTCGCGGATGGCCGCGTGCGGGCAGCCGCCGGTCTCCACCCCCACAATGCGGTCGGCGCTCAGGGCGCTGTGGCGGATGAGAAACTCGGCGTCTTCGCGGGTAAAGATGTCGTTGGTGACGACGCCCAGCGCAAACTCGTGGCGCAGCCGCTCACACAGGGCTTTGAGCAGGGCGGTTTTGCCCGTGCCCACCGGCCCGCCGATGCCCACGGTGAAGGCGCGGCGGCGGAAGTTGCGGTAGGACGGCAGGCGCCGCGTTTCGCGGGCCGTGAAGTCGCCGGGCGACTCGTACGCTTCGTGGCGGTGACCGTGGAGCAGCAGGGCAAGTTTTTCGGCAAAGGCCATGGCAAACCGATAGCGTTAGTTTTGGAATAGCTTCGAGTAGAGGTCGGCGTGCAGGCCCTGGGCGGCCTCCAGCAAGAAGGCCGTGCGCGTGGCCTGCTGGTAGTCCAGGCCGGTGGAGGTGGCCAGCAGCTGGTCGAAGACGGCGTAGAAGTCGTGCTGCAGGCGGTGCCCTTCCAGCGGGCCCAAAAACCCCAGGCGGATGGCGGCGCTGAGCTGGTCGCGCAGCTGCAGGTGCAAGAACATGGTCTGCACCTCGAGTAGGACAAACCCGACGCGCTGCAAACTCAGGGCAAATACCAGCGTGAAGTGGGTCGGCAGGTGGCGGTGGGCAAACCACAGGGCTATTTCGGGGAGTGGCGCCTCGGGGTAGAAAGACGTGAGCAGGCGCAGCCAGGTGCGGCCCTGCCCGGCGCTGGCTTTTGCCAGGCTGGGCACCAGCAGCTGGGCGTGGTAGTCGGCGGCCACCAGGTCAAACTCCTTCCCCAGGTCCGCCCTCCGGAAGCTGGCGGTGAGGTAGGGCAACTCGGCACTTGCCGCCTGCTGCAGGTACGCGTACAGGTACTGGCGCAAGTCGGCGGCCGAGCTAATGAGTCCCCCGCGATGCTGCTTTCCAGCCCGGACGAGTACGCGAACGAGCCGGTCGGAATAGCCGAATCCACCAGGTGCAGGAGGCGGGCGAAGTGCATATTAAAATAAGTTATAGAGCTGGGCCAGGGGCAGGGTCTCGGCCGGGGGCAGGTCAGGTGCTCCCCGTCCACCGTGACCCGGTAGGTTTCCGGATCCACCGCAATGTTGGGCAGGTAGTCATTCAGCGCCATGTCGTGCTTGGAAACCGCCCGGCAGCCCCGGACCGCCACCACCCGCTTGTGCAGGCCGTAGGTTTGCTGCACCCGGGCCAGGGACGCCTGCGAGACGAACGCCACCGCGGCCGGCCCGACGGCGCCGCCTAGGGCCCCGAACATGGGGCGCGAGAACGACGGCTGGGGCGTGGGAATGGAGGCGTTGGCGTCGCCCATCTGGGCCTGCACAAGTATGCCCCCCTTGAGAATCATCTCCGGCCGCACCCCGAAAAAGGCGGGCTTCCACAAGACCAGATCGGCCAGCTTGCCCACCTCCACCGAGCCGACTTCGTGGGCAATGCCGTGGGCGCGGGCCGGGTTGATGGTGTACTTGGCCACGTAGCGGCGCACGCGGAAATTATCGGCCGCGCGGCCCGCATCCTCGGGCAGCGGCCCGCGCTGGGCTTTCATCTTGTGGGCCGTTTGCCAGGTGCGGGTAATGACTTCCCCTACCCGGCCCATGGCCTGGGAGTCGCTGGAAATAATGCTGAGCGCGCCCATGTCGTGGAGGATGTCCTCGGCCGCGATGGTCTCGCCCCGAATGCGGCTTTCGGCGAAGGCCACGTCCTCGGGGATGTTTTTATCCAGGTGGTGGCAGACCAGGAGCATGTCCAGGTGCTCGTCCAGGGTGTTGACCGTGAAGGGGCGGGTGGGGTTGGTGGAGGAGGGAATGACGTTGGGCAAGCCGCAGATTTTGATGATGTCGGGGGCGTGGCCGCCGCCGGCGCCTTCGGTGTGGTAGGCGTGGATGGTGCGCCCCTTAAAAGCGGCCGTGGAGGTTTCCACAAAGCCGCTTTCATTCAGCGTATCGGTGTGAATGCACACCTGCACGTCGTACTCCTCGGCGATGCTGAGGCACATATCAATGGCGGCGGGGGTGGTGCCCCAGTCCTCGTGCAGCTTGAAGCCCAGCGCCCCCGCCTCCACCTGCTCGCGCAGGCCCTCGGGCTTGGAGGAGTTGCCCTTGGCCAGGAAGCCGAAGTTCAGCGGATAGGCCTCGGTGGCTTTGAGCATCATCGCCAGATAAAAGCCCCCCGGCGTGCAGGTAGTGGCCGTGGTGCCGGCGGCCGGACCGGTGCCGCCCCCCAGCATGGTAGTCACGCCGGAGGCCAGGGCCTCGGGAATCTGCTGGGGGCAGATGAAATGGATATGGCAGTCGATACCGCCGGCAGTCAGAATCTGACCTTCCCCGGCCACGACTTCGGTGGTCACGCCCACGATCATGCCCGCGGTCACGCCGGGCATGATATGCGGGTTGCCGGCTTTGCCAATAGCGGCAATGCGCCCGTGCTTGATGCCGACGTCAGCTTTGTAGATGCCGGTGTAATCGATAATTAAGGCGTTGGTAATGAGCAAGTCCAGCGCGTCGGCTTCGGCTATGCCAGCCGCCTGGCCCATGCCGTCGCGCAAGACTTTGCCGCCGCCAAACTTGCACTCCTCCCCGTACACGGCGAAGTCGTGCTCGACTTGAATGAGCAGGTCGGTGTCGCCCAGGCGCACCCGGTCGCCCGTGGTGGGGCCGTACATCTCAGCGTAGGCGCGGCGGTCGAGGGGAAAAGACATATCAGGACACAAGAGTCATTTAGAGGTAGCAGGTGCTTCATAAAAAGCATTGATTCTTTGCAGTAAGGGAATCAAAGGCTTTTTACCTGTCATTGTATTGTAAAATAGATTATTGACTGAGCAGTCCAGCGCTTGTTCATCAATTACTTTAATTAAATAAGGAAAGCCTTTTTTCTCTTTTACACCATAAAGCATGTGGGAAATAAATTTGCTATCAGGCCCACAATCAATTTCTTCTCCATCCACAAAAACAACTCTCGTAGTTGGATCAAGATGCGGAACAACAGCATGTTTTGCGAACTCAACACTACTTTTCCGGCTGTTGTAGAAGAAAAAACAACTTCCATCTGCGCGGTGCAAAAACTCTTTGTATTCCTCCTGAAATTTCTTGTTTGAAAAAAATGAACTGATTAGAAAACCGATTAGCGCTAAAATTCCAATAGCAACGAATAGGGCTCCTAATAGCAGGCCAATTCCAATTAAATACTTGGCAAAAAAGGCCAGAATAATCACTCCAACTACACGCAGAATTCTGTCAGACCAAGTGCTTTTTGGGGTTACCATATTAATCAGATGACAAGAGCATTCGTCAGTTATTGGCAAGCTTATTTAGTGCCGCCTGCTTATTCTCTTCTCCCAATTCCCCATCAATCAGCCCGTTGCCGCCGTACACGATTCTTTGCCCCCCAGCGCCACCAGCGTCACGCGCTTGCGCTCGCCGGGCTCGAAGCGGACGGCGGTGCCGGCCGGGATGTTGAGGCGGTAGCCGTAGGCAGCGGCGCGGTCGAAGTGCAACGCGGCATTGGTTTCAAAGAAGGGATAGTGCGAGCCGACCTGCACGGGCCGGTCGCCCATGTTCACCACCTCGATTTGTACCGTTGCGCGGCCCTCGTTGAGGACCAGATCCGTCGGTAGCAGCAGGTACTCGCCGGGTTGGGCGGCGCTGTCGGTGTCCGGGGCGGACTGGGGAGCTTTTTTGGTGAGGCCGGAGCCGTAAAGTGCTAAGTCTGGGTTGCCGGTCTCGCGGCAAATGGGGTGATGCACGGTTACGAGCTTGGTGCCGTCGGGGAAAGTACCTTCCACCTGCACTTCGTCCACCAGCTCGGCCACGCCGGGCAGCACGTCAGCGAGGCCGAGCAGCTGCTTGCCTTTGTCCATGAGGATGGCTACCCGCTCGCCGTCACGAATAAATTCCAGCAGTTGGGTGGCCAGCAGGGCCACGGCTTCGGGGTAATTGAGGAGCAGGCCCCGGGCGTAGCGCTTCTGGGCCACGAAGCCGGCCTGGTGGAGAACGAGCTTATCAAGGTCTTTGGGGGAGAGATGCACGGCGGGCGTTTGTTTTCGGTAGGGAAACGGGTAGGGATGGGGGAAGGTATGCTCACAGATTCACATACATCATCCAGCTGCCGTAGCCCACGCAAAGCAGGGACGACAAGGTGACGGTGCCGGCCTGCAGGCGGCGGCTGAGGCGCATGCGCCGGGTGAAGGGCACGTGACACAAGCCGGCCACCAGGCACATACCCACCAGGGAGCCCCCGCCAAACAACAGGAAATACAGGAGGCTCAGGCTGACATCCCGCAACTCACTCATCACCAGCAGCACCAGCGCCCCACTGCCCGCCAGCCCGTGGAGCAGGCCCACGGCGAAGGCCCAGCCCGGCGCCGCTGCGGTAGGTGGCCGCGGCGCGGGTTTGCGCTGTTCCCGCAGCCGGCTGAGGCCCATGAGCACCAGCAGCAGGCCTACGGTGGCCTCGAAGTAGCCGCCCGTAAGAATGGTGAGCCTGCCCAGCAGGATGATGGCCCCCACGACGACCAAGGTAGTGGTGTGACCTAACCCCCATAGAATCCCCTCGCGCAGGGCTTCCGCCAAGGTATCCCGGCGCGAAATCAAGTTGCCCACAGCCAAAATATGGTCGGGTTCAAACGCATGACCCATTCCGGCTACAGAAGCAAAAATTAAGGGCAACAGGCCTTCCATTTAAAGGGGGTTAAGCATAATATTCCCTAATGTAAGATAACTAGCCTATACATTCGATAGGCTTCTCACAAAATGTTCATTTCTGCTCATGCTAAGGGAACGCCTGTGTTCTGCTTTGGTTTCAGGCGTTTTTTTTCATCGGGGGTAGTCCAAGTCGCTCCTCCGCAACGACGGGCCCTTGGTCGAATCTGAGCGCGCGCCCCCCCACGCCATGTCCCGTCAGATCTTCTACCCCGTGAGCTAAGCGTAAGCAATAAGGGGTAGCAGTCCTGATGGAGGGCTCGACCTGCTGCGGGAAGTCACGGCCGGTAAGTGGAAAATCAGCCTGCTCTACTTCATTGGCCAGGGCCTGCGCCGGCCTAGTCAACTGCATCAGCGCCTGCCCGGCGCCGCCCCCCGCATGCTCAACCTGCAGCTGCGACAGCTCCTGGCCCACGAGCTCCTGCGCAAGCAAACCGTGTCCGCGCCCCCTCACGGTGGAGTACCACCTCACGGGCTTGGGCGAATCCTTGCTGCCCCTGCTCACGGCGCTGGGCCGCTGGGGCGATGAGCACCAGGCGCAGCTGCGCCGAGTCGTGGCGCAGTCGGCCGCAACAGCGCCCATAAGATAAGCCCTGTGGGGCCGTGTTCCGGAGGGCCTGCTCACGAAGCCGCCGCGGTGCGAGGGTAGAAACGGAGGGGCTTCGTCGGGCCAAGGGAAGCAGCGTGGCCGGGGCAACCGGTTGCAGGAAGGAAGTCCTGCGACCGGTTGCCCCGGCGCGTGCAAAGATCCTTCAACCCGATGCGCTCAGATGGCGGCCGTCACGATGAGCATCACGTAGGGGCCATACGTTAGCCTAATGGACTTTAATTAATGGGGCCTGCTGGCGGGCGGGCCATCCGGAGCGACAAACCTGCCGCAGCGCCTGCCGCTAGTAACCACATCCGACCGTGCATGGCTCCCTTGGATAGGTGCGCTAAGTAAAGCTGGTGCTCTCAACTAGAGCACCGCGGCGCACGAGGGAAGGAAGGCAAGAGTCTTTCCTGCAAGCGGGTCAACAAGCGAGGGCCCGAAAGCGCAGGGAGCTTTCATTTCTGAACCGGCTTGTGGGACCAGGCGGGCGAGCGGAGGGGGCGACTTCACCGGTCACTCCCCGTAGGGCCCTTATTCTATGACTTGCTGGGCCTTGCCCTTAACTCGATTCATCGCTATACCTAGAGACTAGCGGTTTGCAAATGAGCCTGTTGCAAGGGCGCGGCGCGGTTTGGTTCAAGCTAATATTTTCGTTCAGGAATAGCAGCGACTTTCCATCCTGCGGCTATCATACTTAGGCTTTTTATCTACATTAGTCGTTCACTCGCCACCCGTTCACCCTGCCATCGTTGTGTTCTATTTACGTGGGCTGTTCACGGGACTATTCGTCACTGGCTGTCTGCCGGCCAGCGCCCAGCAAGCCGTACCGGATAGTATCCGCCCTATCAGCTTACAGGGCGTCATTGTCTCGGCCACTCGGGGGGCAGAATCGCGCGTTACCGTGCCCCAGCAGGTGGACGTATTGTCCGCTCGGGCTATTCGGCTGTTGAACCCGCCCACCACGGCCGATGCGCTCCAGCAGAGTGGCTGGGTGTATGTACAGAAATCCCAATTAGGGGGGGGAGCCCGGTGTTGCGAGGCTTTGAAGCCAACAAGGTGCTGCTGGTCGTCGATGGGGTGCGGCTGAACAATGCCATTTTTCGCGGCGGCCACCTGCAAAATGTGCTGGGCATTGACGCCAACGTGCTCGAGCGGGTGGAAATACTCAGCGGCGCGGGGGCCGTGCCCTACGGGTCCGATGCCTTGGGCGGGGTCATCAGCCTGCACACCAAGCAGCCCCAGCTAGCGGACAGCAGCGCCGCCGCGCCCGTGGCGCGGACCACCAGTCTACTACGATATGCTACGGCCGCTCGGGAGAAGACCGCGCACGCGGATGTAAGCCTGGGCTGGCAGCGCCTGGCGCTGCTGACCAGCGTGACCGCCACCGACTTTGACGACCTGCGCAAGGGACGCCGCGATTACGCCTCCTTTCCGGGCTTTGGCGACAAGCCTTTTTACGTGCGGCGCTTGGGCCAGCGGGATAGTGTACTCGTGAACGCAGATCCTCACCGGCAGCGCGACTCGGGGTACAGTCAACTCGACGTGCTGCAGAAGGTCGTGTTCCGGCCCACCCCCCAGCAGCAGCATCTGCTGAACCTGCAGTACTCGACGACCACCACTGTGCCGCGCTACGACCGCCTCCAGGTAGTGCGTGCCAACGGCTTGCCACGCTATGCGGAGTGGAACTACGGCCCGCAGCGCCGGCTGCTGGCCAGCTATCAGGTTCAATACAGCCACCCGACGCGCTTTTTTGATGCGCTAACTTTCACGCCGGCCCTGCAACTCCTGGCCGAAAGCCGCCTCGTGCGCGACTTTGGCCAGGAGCTGCGGCAGGAGAACCGGGAGCAGGTCCGGGTATGGTCAGCGAACTGGGATCTGCAGAAAACCCTGGGCCACCACCAGTTGCGTTACGGGGCGGAGGTTACGCATAACCGGGTGCGTAGCACGGGTACCGGCCGGAACGTCAGCACCGGGCAATGGCAGGCCATAGTCACGCGCTACCCCCACGGGGCTACCTACGCCACCACCGGTGTATATGCCACGCACCGCTGGCCGCTGACGCCCATCTTCCGCCTTTCCACGGGGCTGCGCGTGAGCACCGTGCGGCTGCGCGGCGAGTTCGATCCGCGCTTCTTTCAGACCGCCGTCCGCCACCTCCGGCAGTCCTCGGCCTCGCTTGATGGCAGTCTAGGGCTGGTGGCGCAGTTGCGGGGAGGGTTCCGCGCCACCGGGCTGGTCGGCACCGCTTTTCGCAATCCCAACGTGGATGACGCCGGGAAGACCTTCGAGCAGAATAATGGCACCTTGCTCCTGCCGAACCCCGCCCTGCGGCCCGAGCGCGTCCGTACGGCGGAAGTAGAGCTGTCGCACACGCTCGAGAACCAATTGCACGTCGCCCTGACGAGTTTCTATACCCAGCTGCACGACGCCCTGACCGTGCAGCCCTACGCTACCCCCAGCGGGGCCGCAACCGTGGAATTCAACGGGCAGACCTACACGACCGTCGCCACGACCAATACGGGTCGGGCGCGTATCTACGGACTCAGTGCCCGTGCCCAGGCCCAGCTAGGCGGGTGGTCGATGCAAGGCAGCCTCACGTACACGAAAGGGCGCGACCTCACGCGGCGCGCTCCGCTCGACCACATTCCGCCCCTGTACGGCCGGGGGGCAATTATTTACCGCCGCCGCGCTTTCACGGGGGAAGCATCGGTGTTATGTAATGGCCGCAAGCGCCCGAGTGAGTTTAGCCCCTCGGGCGAAGACAACCTGGAGCAGGCCACGCCCGCGGGCGCGCTCGGCTGGTACACGGTAACGGTGCGCACCGACTACCGCCTCACCCCGCGCTGGACGGTGCAGGCGGCCGTCGAGAATCTGCTGGACCAGAGCTACCGGCAGTTCGCTTCCGGCATCAGTGCTCCCGGCCGCAACCTGGTGCTGGCGCTGCGCTTCACTCAGTAGTTTAGTCAGGGTTTCCAACCTGCGCCTGGAAAGCGCGCTAGCCGCCTATTCAAGGTTAGCGCGTTGTTTATGGGTGGGTAATCCCTGATAACACTACTCCTGCTACCAACGCTGGTAGCCAAAGTCTTGCCATCCGGCTTACCTTATGGTTCTAATCTAGACCTTCTCCGCTGCCCCATGCGATTCGTGACCCGCGCCGTCTGGCTGCTCTCGCTTATCAGCCTGTTCACCGACCTGGCCAGTGAGATGCTCTACCCCGTGATGCCCTTGTATTTGCAATCTATTGGCTTCTCGGTCTTGTACATCGGGCTGCTCGAAGGCATGGCGGAAGCCGTGGCCGGCCTGAGCAAAGGGTACTTCGGGCAGTGGTCCGACCGCCTGGGCCGACGGGTGCCGTTTGTGCAGTGGGGCTATGGCCTGAGCGCCCTGTCAAAGCCCCTGTTAGCGTGGCTGACTACCCCGACTGGGGTGCTGCTGGTCCGCACCGTGGACCGGCTCGGGAAGGGCTTGCGTACCGGGGCCCGCGATGCCCTGCTCGCGCACGAAGCCACCCCCGCGAATCGGGGCAAGGTGTTCGGATTTCACCGGTCCCTGGATACGGTGGGCGCCGTGTTGGGGCCGCTGGCGGCCCTTGGGTGGCTGGCGGCGTATCCGGGGCAGTACCGGTCGCTGTTTCTGTGGGCCCTCCTGCCGGGGGCAGTGGCAGTCCTTCTCGCTTTCGGCTTGCGCGAGGGACGGGCCGTGCCCTCGGGGCGTCCGGTCGTGCCTTTTTGGGTGGCGTTCCGCTACTGGCGGCAGGCCCCGCCCGCGTATCGACGCGTCGTCGGGGGGCTGCTGGTATTTGCCCTATTCAACAGCTCGGATGCCTTTTTATTGCTGGTGGCGCAAGCGCGGGGCCTCCCCGCTCCCACGGTTATTGGGCTGTATGTTCTCTACAACCTCACCTACGCGCTCTGCGCCTGGCCCTTAGGCCATGTGGCCGATCGGTGGGGGCCGCGGCGCTTGCTGGTGATGGGCTTCGTGGTGTTTGCCGGGGTGTATGGCGGGGTCGCGCTGGCCCACGACCGGTGGACGTTTGGGGCCCTGTTCGTACTCTACGGCGTGTACGCCGCCGCCACCGAGGGGTGAGTAAAGCCTGGGTCAGCACCCTGTGTGCCCCGCGGGACACCGGCGCGGCCCTGGGCACGTTGGGCGGGCTGAGCAGCCTGGCTGCCTTAGGCGCGAGTGCCGGGGCGGGCCTGCTCTGGCAGTGGGGCGGGGTGGCGCTGCCTTTCGGCGTGGCCGCGGTCATGGCGGTGGGCGTGGCCGCTTACCTAGCCCAGGTTCGCGTAGAAAAAGCAGGGAGCTAACCCCTCCGCTCGGTTCGCCGGCGTGGGGGCAAGCAGGAGTACCCCGGACCTTGAACCAGCGCGTCCTAGTGGCCGGCACCTTCCCGGCTGATTTAGAAGCGAAGCTTATTACCTTAGAGGCAGTTGACTGGATGGAAACTTCCCCCGGCAGGTTGGCGCGTCGACTCTCGGTACTCACCCCTTGCTATTCTTTTCTTTTGCCTATGAAACTTCCCCTACCCCTGAATGCCGCTTTGCTTGGCGGGTTGTTTGGTCTGCTGCTGCTCCCAGCCCCTGCCGAAGCCCAGCAGCGCGCCAAGCGAAAGAAAGCCCCCCAAGGCACCACCGCAGTCTATGACACCACCTTGTACAATGGACTGCGGTGGCGCTCCATTGGCCCCTACCGCGGCGGACGGGCGGGCACGGCGACGGGCGTGCCCGGCAACCCCAACCTGTACTACATGGGCACGGCCGGGGGCGGCGTGTGGCGCACCACCGATGGCGGCGGCACCTGGGAAAACATCTCCGACCGCTACTTTGGCGGCTCCATCGGGGCCGTAGCCGTCAGCGAATCGGACCCGAACGTGCTGTACGCCGGCGAGGGCGAGCAAACGGTGCGCGGCAACGTGTCGTCGGGCTTTGGGGTGTGGAAGTCGCAGGACGCGGGCCAGACCTGGGTGAACGTCGGCCTCAAGGATTCGCGTCATATCGGCCGCATTCGCGTTCACCCCAAAAACCCGGATCTGGTGTATGTAGCAGCCATGGGCGATTTGTACGCGCCCAGCGAAATGCGCGGCGTGTACCGCTCCCAAGACGGCGGCAAGAAGTGGGAGCGCGTGCTGTTTGCTAACCCAGACGCGGGCGCCGTCGACTTGATTCTGGACCCTAGCAACCCGCGCATTTTGTACGCCAGCACCTGGAATGTGCGGCGCACCCCCTACAGCTTCTCCTCGGGCGGGCCGGGCTCGGGCCTGTGGAAAAGCACCGATGGGGGCGACACCTGGCAGGATATCTCCCGCAGCGAAGGCTTGCCGACGGGCACCTTAGGCATCATCGGCGTGGCCGTGTCGCCGGTGAACTCTAGCCGGGTGTGGGCCTTGGTGGAAGCGGAAAAGGGGGGCTTATTTCGCTCCGACGATGGGGGCAAGCACTGGCAGAAGCTTTCCGATGACCGCAACCTGCGCCAGCGGGCCTGGTACTATACCCGCATTTATGCCGACCCCAAGGACGCGGACGTGATGTACGTGCTGAACGTGTCCTACCACAAAAGCAAGGACGGGGGGCGCACCTTCCAGGCCGCGGATGCGCCCCACGGCGACCACCACGATCTGTGGATTGCCCCCGAGAATCCTAACCGCATGGTCATGGCCGACGACGGCGGCGCCCAGGTGAGCACCGACGGGGGCCTGAACTGGACCACGTACCACAACCAGCCCACGGGCCAGTTTTACCGCGTGGTTACCGACAACCATTTCCCCTACCGCATCTACGGGGCCCAGCAGGACAACTCGACCGTACGCATTCCGCACCGCACGGCGGGCCGCAGCATCGAGGAGCGCGACTGGGAGCCGACGGCCGGGGGCGAAAGCGCCCACATCGCTGTCGACCCGCGCAACCCTGATATCGTGTACGGGGGCAGCTACGACGGTTTTCTTTCCCGCGTAGATCATAGCACCCAGCAGGAACGCACCATTGACGTATGGCCCGATAACCCCATGGGCCACGGCGCGGAGGGCATGAAATACCGGTTCCAGTGGAATTTTCCCCTGCTGTTTTCCCCCCATGACCCCAAAAAGCTTTACGCGGGCTCCAACCATTTGCACGCCACAACCAACCAAGGGCAGTCGTGGGAAATACTCAGCCCGGATCTGACCCGCAATGACCCCAAAACCCTGGGACCCTCGGGTGGACCTATTACCAAGGACAATACGGCCGTGGAATACTACGGAACCATCTTCGCCATCGCGGAATCGCCGATAGAGCAAGGCGTAATTTGGACAGGCTCCGACGACGGACTGTTGCACATAACTCGCGACCAGGGCAAAACCTGGACGAAAGTGCAGCCCAAAGGCATGCCCGATTGGATTCAGATTAACAGCATCGACGCCCACCCCACCACGAAAGGCGCCGCCTACGTAGCGGCTACTATGTACAAATCCGGCGACTTTCGGCCTTACCTGTACAAGACCACCGACTACGGTAAGACGTGGACAAAAATCACCGCCGGCATTCCCGACACGCATTTCACCCGCGTGGTGCGCGCCGACCCCAAGCGCGCCGGGCTGCTTTACGCGGGCACCGAATACGGCTTGTACGTCTCCTTTACTGACGGGCAGCAGTGGCAGCCGTTGCAGCTCAATCTGCCCCCGGTTTCCATCACGGACCTCACGATTAAAAACGACAACCTCATTGCCGCCACGCAGGGCCGCGGGTTCTGGCTGCTCGACGACCTTACCCCCTGCACCAGCTGAGTGCGCCGGTGGCCGCCAGCAAGTTTCATCTCTACACGCCGGCCGCGAGCTATAAGATGGAGGGACGCGGCACCCCCACGATACCTAAAACTGCGGGCCAAAACCATCCGGGTGGGGTCATGCTACACTATTACTTCGCCCAAAAGCTGGATTCGACCAGCCAGGTGAAGCTGGAAATCCTGGATGCGAGCGGCAAGCGTATTCGCACGTTCACGAACACGGAGCGGGAGCTGGGGGGCAAAAATTTGACGAAGGCCGAAAAAGCCAAGGTAAAACGGGAGCTGCTGCCTACTCGTAAGGGCCTGAACCGCTACGTTTGGGATTTAAGCTACCCCGATGCAAGCCAGTTTGAAGGGCTTATTCTGTGGGGGGCGGCACGCAGGGGCCTAGGGCCGTGCCGGGCACCTACACAGCCCGCCTGACGCTCAACCAGGAAACGCAGGAAGCGACCTTTAAAGTATTGCCTGACCCGCGCAGTAAAGCCACCCCGGAGGATCTGCAGGCGCAGTTTACCTTTCTGCAGGAAGTGCAGCAGAAGCTCACCGAAACCCACAATGCCATTCGCGATATCCGTACCCTGCGCGGGCAGCTTACTGCCATTACCGGCCCGTTGAAGGATCAAGCCAATGCCAAGGATATCGTGGAATCGGCCGCGGCCATTGACAAGAAAATCACCCAGATTGAGGAGGCGCTCTATCAAACCAAGAACAAGAGCGGCCAGGACCCCCTGAACTTTCCTATCCGCTTGAACAACAAACTAGCGGCCCTGGTCGGGCAGGCCAGCACCGGCGACTACCGGCCCACCGAGCAGGCCGTGGCCTTCAAGAAGGAAGTGACGGAGCAGATTAATCAGCAGCTCAATCAGTTCAAAATGATCCGGGAGCAGGATCTGCCGGCCCTGAACAAGCTCATTCGCGACAAGCGTGTGGATGCGATTACGCTGCCTCCGTCAGCCCCACCCACTGCTCCCAGTAGCTTGTAAGGAATACGTTTATAAAGCAAGGTGTGTAGTAAAAAGCCCAGATCGACTGTTCGGTCTGGGCTTTTTGTGGCTGCCGAGGAGAAGCTAATGTGGCAGCTAACAGCTTCGTCAAGCGATAAACTTTATCCCCCGAATGAATAGCCGCCTGCTTTCCTGCCGTCGTGAGGAAGATCCTCGGACACTTCCAGCGAGGATGGATTCGCCTGGTAAAGACTGCATCGTATCCTTAGTTGGGCGCGGTAAAACAAGGTTTAGGAACGCCGATTTTTCGGACCTTATTTAAAGACCTATAAGGCCCCTATTGTTCCATTTGGTATCTCTGCATGTTGAGGGCCATACACAGGTCCTCATGGAATTAGCGGGTAAATCCGCTCAAAAGGAAGGATCCCTCTATGGGGTAAAAACGCCGCCCGAAAACCGTGCTTTCGCGGGCAGCCGTGAGGGTACATAACGTGTTCGAATAAAGGGTCTACTTCAAACATCTCCTCTTCCCGTTGACCAGCTAGGATAAGGCCTTGTCGCATATGCTAGCCCTTGGGTAAAACTAGACGACTAGCCACCTCTTGGTTTCTTTCCGTACACAATTACAGGTCTTCCCCTTGGCTTCGGCGCAGCGGGGGGCTGCCGGTATTTCTTCTACCCTAGTCTTTTTCCCATGCATATCATTTTGGGTGCTACGGGCCATATTGGGTCGGCGCTCGCCCACCTGCTCTTAGCGCGCGGCGAGCCCGTTACGCTCGTCTTGCACACCCCGGACCACGCCCCGCACTGGCAGCAGCACGGCGCCCAGACGGTGGTGGCGGACGTGCACGACACGTCCGCCCTCCACGCTATATTTCGCCAGGGTCAGCGCTTATTTCTGCTGAACCCGCCGGCGCCACCCGCCACCGACACGGCCGCCGAAGAGCGGAAAAGCCTGGCCGCTATTCTCGCTGCCCTCCCCGACTCGGGCCTGCACAAGGTAGTGGCCGAATCCACGTACGGGGCGCAGCCGGGCACCCAGGCAGGGGATTTAGGGGTGCTCTACGCCATGGAGCAAGCCTTGGCCGCGCAGCCGATTCCCACCAGTATTATTCGCGCCGCCTATTACATGAGTAATTGGGACCCGGCCCTGGCCAGCGCCCGGCAAGCAGGAACAGTGCCGTCGTTGTATCCCGCCGACTTTCAGCTGCCGATGGTGGCTCCGGTGGACATCGCCCGCATCGCGGCCCGCTTGTTGACTGAACCACTCTCGCAGACGGGGTTGCACTACGTGGAAGGCCCCGCGCGGTACTGCGCGGCGGAGGTAGCCGCGGCCTTGACGGACGTGCTGCACCGGCCCGTAACGGTGGAAGTAACCCCACGGGCCGAGTGGACCCAGGCCTTGCAGGCGGTGGGCTTCTCGGCGCCGGCGGCCGAATCGATGGCCCACATGACGGGTATCACGCTCGATCAGCAATACGAGCTACCCCCGCACCCGATTCGGGGCACCACGACCTTGCACGCCTACTTCCACCAACTCGTTCATCAGCACTCGGAGCGCTAGCCTCCTTCGTCCTCGCGTCTGGTCAACCAGCAACAGGGAGGATAAGCGGCGTTGATCTGGACCCAAAAAACGTCCCCGTCCTAGTCGGTTTAGTCTGTCCAGAAAATGGGTAGGCAAACACCTGCCTGAAACAGCCTTTCTGAGCAGATTTTAAGGATCGATAAAGTGTCCGTTAACCGGAGGTTTGGCGGGGGGGTAAAAGGGTCCGTCAAACGGACCCTTAGGGGAGGCTTTACGTCGCTATCAGTAGCTCCTACAAGGGCGGTTTGTGGGCGCCGTGGTAGGTCCGTTTTCCCAATCCTGTCAGGACGCGCTAGCGCCTTCAGGAACGGCGAACGGGAAGAGGGCCCGCCGTGAATCCACCACCTCCCCTCGGTTAGGCCGCCGCGGGGACCGCGTGGGGGAGGTTGTCTTCTTCCTCAGCCAGTGCTTACTCCGGGCCTGAAGCGGCCGCTCCACGTAGTTCCACGAGCCCCAGGCCACGGCCCCGATGAGTAGCAGGGATTCGACCAGCCAATAGCCATACGCGCTACTTTCATAAAAGGGCAGGTAGCGGTTCAGCCGGTCGAGCACGGGGTACGCGCAAGACAGAACCGTCAGGTGGTAGAGGTAAATGCCGTAGCTCAGCTTGCCGATAACCAGTAAGGGTTTCGTCGTCAAGACGGCGTTCACCATCCCGCCTTCCTTCTCTCCCCGCACTACGAAGTAGCTGATGAGCCACACGACCAGCACGGCCACCAACGTGCGCTGCGGCAGCGGCGGCGCGAACCCAAACGCGCTCGGAGCCACCATCAGGGCTATACTGGCGAAGGCCAGCCCACACAGGCCGCGGTATAGTTGGGGCAGGTACTGGGGTTTTTCGAGGACTACCCAGGCCAGCAACGCGCCCAGACCCAAGGCATCCAAACACGTGTGCGGCAGCACATGACTGAAGTCGGTGGCGGGGACGGCGTGCTGGCTGTAGAGGCCCACGCTGACAAAGAACGCTATCGCATAGGGCAACCACGGCCGCGGGAGCAGCAGCAGCACAAAGGGCCACAACAGGTAAAACTGTTGTTCCACCGCCATCGTCCACAGGTGCGCCAGCGGCCCCCAGTCCTGCTGCTGGTAGATGACCAGGTTGGAGGTGAACGATACATAGGGGCCATAACTAGCGGCCGGTAGGCCGCGCAAGAAAAAATCCAGCCCCACCAGCAACACATAGGCAGGATAGAGGCGCAAGGCCCGTTTGACAAAGAAGTGGAGGAAGACGCGGAACTTGGTGAGGCGCTGGAGCGCCACCGCCTCGCGGTCCTTCAGCAGCAGGGCCGTGATCAGGAAGCCGCTGAGGGTAAAAAAGATATCGGGCCCGGAAACTTTATCGGAAAGGGTAAAGAGCGGGTGGCTTTTCGGCACCGTATGATTGATCAACACAAACAGGATAGCCAGGGCCCGCAGGGCATCGAGTTGAGCAATGTAGCGCATACAAGGAGGAGGAGGGCGGGTTCGATCCTCCAAACTTAATAATATATTCCAATACTTAAATATAACAAAATCCGCCCTGGCTACCCGACTTCCCTGGGCGAAGGCGGGCGCCGACTGCCGACGCGCCCGCCAGCACCCGATGTGGTCCCGCTCCTGCAGTCTTCTCCTGTACCCCATGCAGTCGCAGTTCTCCGCTTATTCCAGGTAAGCCTCAACCAGAGCCGGTACTCGTCACTTTTCTCAAGGGAGCGTTGAAGAAAGGGGACACAACTTCAGCAGGCTGGTCTACGGGCTAGCAAACAGCATAGCCGGCACGTACTCGCTCCTGCGGCGGGCTATTTCGTAGGCGCCACCATAGCGGCTTCGAGGCGCTGCGTGACGGCCAGCATTTCGGCGTGGACCGCGGGCAAATACGCCAACAGGTCGGGTAGGTTTTCACTCGTGGGGTCCAACTTCCGCATGGCCTTAGTGAGGCGCAGGATGGCCTCCACTCGAACGGGCAATTGACTATGAGTCGTGTCCGTGGCTTCGTTGGCAATATCGGTCAACGTATAGAAGTAGCTTCCCTTCTTCACGGCGACCGACACCGTAAAGGAAAGGCGCGGGCTGGGCACTACGTCCGGGGTCTCCGCAAATGCGGTGCTTGCCGGGGGCGGCAGCGAAGGCCGCGGTTTCTTCTCCATAGCCAGCCCTCGCCGCCGCGCGGCGCCTAGCCCAGCGGAGCGGCGCTGCCCGTGTCAGTCAGCTTCAGCACGGTGCCTGCGCCGCCGGCCGCCGGCAAGGTGGCGCTGCGGTAAGTGGCGCCGGGCCTGTCAGAACTCAGGGCCGCCTGCCAGGCCGGGGCATGCGCCGCCGCGCCGAAGGGAAGCAGAAAAGACAGCGCCGCCCGGCGCCACCTGCGGGAGAAAGACCGAACCGCGAGCAGCTGGCTAAGGGCAACGGCTGGTTCTTGCCGATTACTTTTCGGAAGTTCGGTTGTTGATTAATACTGGCTCGCCGAACCCGAGTTCCTTCAGACGCGGCAATTGCGTTTTGGCGTCGCCGACGACGAGCCAGAACATTTTGTCCGTGTCGAGATATTTACGCGACAAATCCTGTACCTGCGCGACGGTCATTGCTTTGACCGTTCGCTCTCTGTCTTTGACGTAATCGTATTTCCAGCCGTATTTGCTGATGTTCTCCAACATATTCAGTTTCGCGCCGGCCGTTTCAAACGCCCTGGCATTGCTCTTAATCAGAAAGCCTTTGGTCGTTTCCAACTCTTTTTCCGAGTAATTTTTCGGATAATCCTGCAAAATGCTTTTTATCAACTTCGCCGATTCGAGCGTTACGTTGGTTCTAACGCTGCTGCCGATGACGAAGGCCCCCGGACTTTTAGTGCCGGAAAAACCCGAAGTGATGCCGTAGGTGTAGCCTTTGCCTTCGCGCAGCTGCTGCGTTAGCTGCGAGGCGAAACCGCCGCCGCCGAGAATGTAATTCATAACGGTCGCCGGATAAAAATCCTGGTCGGTTTGTGCCAGAGCCGGATAGCCGAAACGAATGACCGATTGTTTGGCGTCCGGCACGTCGTAGAAATAAATCTGCGATTTGGCCGGTGCCGACGGCGTTGTATAGGGGGAATTGCAACGGTTCTGCTCGCCCATTTTTTATTGATTTCGTTTAAAGGCTTCATAATCGCCGCTTTGTTCAGCGCGCCGACGACGTGCATTCGCGCGACTGACGGCGATATACTTTTGCCGTAAAAAGCCTTTACATCGTCGAGCGTGATGGCCGCAACCGATTCGGCCGTTCCCAGAATATTGCGCGAACGAATGTTGTCTTTACCGTAAATTAAACGGTTGAAATTTAGTTGCGCGACCGCGTTCGGGTTCGCCTCCTGCTGGCGAATTTGGCTGACGACGGATTGTTTTATCAAGTCGAATTCTTTGGCGTCCCAACGCGGCTCCAATAAAATTTCTTCGACCAGCCGAAGCGTCGGCTCGTAATTTCTGGCGAGCGTGTTGACCGAGATGCGGATGTCTTCGGCTCCGGCTACAACATTTATGGAAGCCCCTAATTGTTGAATTGCTTCTTCGAGTTCCTGCGCGGTTTTCTTTTGCGTCCCCTGCGTCATCATTCGCGCCATCAAATTGGCGACGCCGACTCGGTTTATATCCTCGAGCAGCAAACCACCGTCGACGATGATTTCAAACTGGGCGAGTGGCACTTCGCTGTTTTCGATGCCCAGAACGCGCAAGCCGTTGGTAAGCTTGTCTTCCCACATCGCCGGAACGTTGACCTCGGGCACCGCCCCGTATGGCGGCTCCATGCTTCGGTCAAAAGTCGAAGGCGTTTTTTCGTAGGTGGCGGCCGCGGTCGGGTCAACGGCGTCTTCGGCACCTTGCACGATTTTTTCTTCCGTGACTTCCGCCTTTTTTGACCCGTCAAGCGCGAGCGCCGATTTGCCTTTCGGCACGAAACTCGTCGCTACGTACTTCTTGTTTTTGATGTATTTCTGATACACGCGCCGCACGTCTGCGGCCGTCACGGCGAGTATATTTTTTATATCCGTTTCGACAAATCCCGGATTGCCCGTCAGATAATTGTATTGCGCAAGCTGCGTGCCTTTGCCGAGAACGCTCGACAACGAATTGTAAAATCTCGTTTCCTGGCCGGCTTTGATGCGGCTCAAATCTTTTTCCGAAATGCCTTCTCGGTCAAAAAGAGCGAACGCCTCCTGGATGCCAATCATCACTTCGTCCAGATCTTTGTCGGCGAACGCGCGCACTTCGAGCATTATTTGGCCGGCGAGTTCCGAATTGTAATTGACCATCGAAATGTCGGAAGTCAATTTTTTATCTTCAACCAGAACGCGGTAAAGCGGCGCTTTCTTGCCGTCGGCGAGGTACTGCGTTAACACATTCAGCGCGTAGGAGTCCGGATGAAGCTGCTCGACGCCGACACGCGTCAGGGTCAATTCCGGCAATTTCGCAAAGTTGTCTTCGTGATAAAATTTGACGGTTTCTTTTAGCGTTCCCGGGCGCTTCGCCAGCGATTTTACGACTTCGCCGCGTTTTATTTCGCCGAAATATTTTTCAACCCATTTGCGCGCCTGCGCCGTATCGAAATCGCCCGCGACGACGAGCGTTACGTTATTCGGAACATACCAGCGGCGGAAAAATTCTTTAACGTCCAACAGCTGCGCGTTCTGCAAATCGTCGAGCGAGCCGATGACCTGCCAGTTATACGGATGGTCGGCCGGATACAGCGCCTTGTCGATCACGTAAGACGTATGCCCGTATGGATTATTGTCGACGCTCTGCCGCTTCTCGTTTTTAACAACTTGTTTTTCTTTGGCCAGCACCGGCTCGGTTACCGTGTTGATAAACCAGCCGAGCTTGTCGGCTTCCGCCCACAGCATTTTTTCGAGCGCGTCTTTCGGCACGGTTTGCAAGTAGTTCGTGCGGTCGCGGCTCGTCGAGCCGTTCGCGCCCGAACCGCCGATGCGGGCGGTCATCTTATCAAGTCCGCCTTTGCCTAAATTTTCTGATTCGAGAAAAAGAAGATGCTCGAAAAGATGCGCGAATCCGGTTCGTCCCGCTTTCTCGCGCGCCGAGCCAACGTGGGCAGTAAGATTAACGGCGACGACCGGGTCGGAACGGTCGACGTGGAAAATCACTTCCAACCCATTTGGGAGCGTGAACTTCTCGTACTCGACTTTGAAAAGGGGCTTACCTGTCGGTTTCTGAGCCGAAACGGAAAGCACCGAAAACAAAAGACAAGCGACGGTAACGAAATGAAATTTCGAGGTTTTCATACTTATGTTAAGTTCTGCGAAGAAAAAGCAGCGCCGTTTCAAATTCAGGAAATAGATTCCTAGTATTCCGAGCGAATATAGAGCAGAAAAGTTGTCTGCCCCCTGTGGTGCTGCCCGTTTGCGCTCTCCTACTCCATCACCAGTCGCTGGCCCACCTGCGGGGCGTCGGCCGGCATCCGCACATGGCATAGGCCCGGCACGAAGCCCCGCAGAGGCAGCGCTGTGCCGGTGCCAGCAGCGGGCAGCACCACCTGTTGCCGGCTTCCGCCTCGGGCTGGGTACGGGCTCGCCCACCGACACCATCCGCTACCTCATCGACCACCTCAGCCGGCGCCCCTACGGAAGTGGTCTAGCGAAGCCGCCCAGAAGGAGGACGTAAGTTGAGGTGGGTTTCGAAAGGGTTGAGCGATTAGTCCTGTAGCATTTGTCAAGCACCGTTTAATAAATGTGACAGCAATGGAAAGAGTAAGCGATCTGTGCGCTGGTGAGTTCGGCCTTGCTTCTTCGCCCCCCCAGCTGGGTACTCGGTCGGCCTTTGCCCAGATTACGTTTTCTTTGCCCCCGGGCTCCGCGCCCCCTTGCCTTCCCTCCTCCTGCCCCCTTGTGCGTATGACTTCGCTCCCCTCTGACTACGCCCAGTTGCTCACCGCCCTCACCCACCGGGTGCGCGCGGCCCAGTACCGGGCCCTGCAACAAGTCAACCGCGAACAGATGCAGCTCTACTGGGACCTGGGCCAGCTCATTGCCGAGCGCCAGCAGCAGCAGGGCTGGGGCAAAGCCGTGGTCGAGACCCTGGCCCGCGACCTGCAGCGCGAGTTTGCGGGCGTGAGTGGCTTTTCCGTGCAGAACCTGTGGTACATGCGCCAGTTCTATCTCGAGTACAGCGCTAGCGAACTACTCCAACCGCTGGTTGGAGAAATCAGTTGGGCCAAGCACCTGCTGATCATGGCCCGCTGCAAAGACCCGCAGGAGCGCTACTTCTATACCGTACAGACCCAGCGCCACGGCTGGACCAAAACCGTGCTGGCCCAGCAGCTGAAGGCGCAGACCTACCAGCGCACGGTCCTGGCTCAACATAATTTTCCCACGACGCTGCCTACCCCGCGCGTGGAGCAGGCCGCCCTGGCCCTGAAGGACGAGTACACCTTCGGCTTCCTGGAACTGAGCAGCGAACACTCCGAATACGAGTTAGAGCAGGCGCTGCTGGGCAACGTGCGCCGCTTTCTGCAGGAGATGGGCGGCGACTTCAGCTTTATCGGCAACCAGTACCGGCTGGAGCTGGCGGGCAACGAGTACTTTATTGACCTGCTGCTCTATCACCGGGGCCTGCAATGCCTGGTGGCCATCGAACTCAAGATTACCGAGTTCCGGCCCGAATACGCGGGCAAGATGAACTTCTACCTATCCGCAACTGGCTGGTGGGTTTCTACTTGACTGAGTACGAGCAGCACGGTCAGGACCGGGCAAACTATGGGGAACGCATACTGGCCGAATTGGCTAAGACCCTGCGCACGCGGGGCGTTACCGGCCTCTCGCTGACCAATCTCAAGCTCTGTCGCCAGTTTTACCAGACCTATCCCGCCCTGCTCGTGGCCCAAGCAGCCACCCTGCAAGCGGCCGGGTTGGCTTTCCCTCCTATTGGTCAGACACTGTCTGACCAATCTAATCTGGCTACGGACGGGCCCGGCGTAGCCCTGCCCCTGCTACTCACCCGTCTCAGCTTTTCCTACTTCATTGAGCTGCTGGCACTCACCATCCCGCTTCAGCGCACCTTCTACGAGGTGCAATCGATAAAAAACTACTGGTCGGTGCGCGCACTCCAGCGCGCCATTGATTCGGCCTTGTACGAGCGCACGGGCCTCTCCACCGACAAAGCCGCCGTCCTAGCTGCCTACTCGGGCGCCCAGCCCCTGCAGGTGGCCTATGCTACCCTCTTTTCCGCTGGTTCAAGCGGAAGAGAGGAAACCTACTATTCCTTCTATTGCAGAAGCCTGCGAAGTACGCGCGCTATCTACTGCGGCCAAGCTGGTCGGGCTGAGCCCTTTTTTCTACGGAATCAAAGCACAAAAAACATTCGCGGTTGCCAATCAGAGTACATTTTAGCACAAATACTATAACACCTTTTATACCAAAATAGACTTTTAAGAACACCTTTATTTCCTCGGAGAACCAGCATTTTTTTACTTTTTTCAAGTAGTCTATTCCTTGGCAAAATTATATACTAGGGCCTCGCTATGGCCGGGCAGCCCTATCCCCTCCAGCAAGACCTAGCGCCTCCTAGCCGGGAGGGTCCTCCGGTGGATCATACCCCACCCGCCCGCGCTTACCAGGCGCTTATTTGAGCACGGGATACAAGCCCGGGAACTCGGTCTTGAGCAGGTTGGTGGCTACCCCGCCCAGGTTATCGAAGACCTTGTTGCCGGCCTCAAAGTCGCGCAGCAGGGGGTGCGTGGCTTTCATCAGCCGGGCAATGCGGGCCTCGTCGTCGCCCATGAACTCGAGCACATGCTGAATCTGGGCGGCCGTCATTTTCAGCTTCTGCAGGCGGGTGACGATGCGCTGCTGCAGGGTGGGCAGCTCGGCGGCCAGGGCCAAGCTCATCTGCTTGTCCGCGGACCGGGATCGGTTGGTGGTCCGCGCGGCGGGCTCCGACAGCGCGTCCTCCCCCAGCTGAGCCAAGGGGCCCGGAATGGTGAAGCGCACGCCCTTCACTTTTTTGCCTTCCTTCAGGGGCTGGTAGCTCACGACCCAGCCCAGGGAGTGGAGCTCGCGCAGGGCGGGCTCGAGCACGTAGCGCTTAAAGTCGTAGAACAGGGTGTAGGTCACGTCGTTGTCATCGCCCAGCACCTGCTTGCGCAGGGTCTCGAAGTCCACCTCCCACAGGCCCACGTCGTCCCAGGACTTGAGCAGCCAGTACAGGCGGTGGGCGTGGGCGGACTTAAGCGTGAGCAGGGTTTCAATCTCCACGTGGGTGTACTGCTCGGCCAGCTGCAGCAGAAAGGGCTTGATCTCGGGGGCGAAGTTGCCCGTCAAAAAGCCCGTGCCCTCGTTCAGGTCAATGTAGCTGATGATGGAGTAGGCCGTAAAACGCTTTTTGTTGCCGGTCTGGGACTCAATGCTGACCACCTTGGACATGAGGCTTTTGCAGGCGTCGCGGATGGTCTCGTACACGCTGCCCCCCTTTTTTTGGGTCATCACCCGGCTCAGGGGGATGGAGATGCCGGGCAGCTCGGTCTGGTCCTGGTGAATGCAGCCCAGGGCCAGGGCGAAGATGCGGGCCTCTACGTGGGTGAGCTTCAGGGGGGCCCGCACCAGGGCATTGGCCTGGTAGGCACGCGGGTAGAGGGCAGGCGGCGGGGGGGCGGGGGCAACATACGCAACGCAGCAGTAACGGGAAAGCCCTAAGATACGCGAAAATGCGTGACTGCAAAATCCGTTCACGCAGCAGCGGACTCCCGGGTGCCATTTTTCACGCAGGTAGCGGCGGGCACCGCCAGAGGTGCCATTTTTCACGTAATTGGGGTTCGCCGGAGCCGCGAGTGCCGTTTTTCACGCAGAAGGTGCCATTTTTCACGTAGGGGTGCCATTCTTCACGCAAATAGGTGCCGTTTTTCGCGCAGAAGGTGCCATCCTTCACGCACATGGGTGCCACTTTTCACGCTGCAGAGTGCCATTTTTCACGCAGATATTGGGGCTTACTTACTGATTGTCAAGTGGTTAGGGCGCCCTGAATATAGAATAGTAAAGAATAGCTTTAGAAAACAGAAGAGGTTCGGCTTTTTTTTGAGTGAAAGTGACTTTCCAGTAAGGGTCAGAAAAAGGTTAAAAGGAGACAACGAAGGCTTTTAGGGCGGTTCTGACGCCCGGGAACGGCCCCCGCCCAAGCGGGCGAACCCGTTGGCGCGGAGGGTATTATCTCCCCGGGCAATTGCGTGAAAAATGGCACCCGCCGCCTGGGGTGGGTGCCGAAAGCGGGGTGAGCATCATCTGCGTGAAAAATGGCACTGCCCCGGGGGCCTCCCTTCTCCCCGCGCGGTGCCCTGTCTTCCCTAGAAGCGCTAACTCCGCTGACAGGCTACCGACAAGGCTAACAAGGGTAAGCAGCTTCCCGGCTAGGCTTGCCGGTAGCCTGTCAGCGGTGCCTTGCCTGCGCCCTCAGAAGAAGTTGTCCTCACCCCAGCCGGAGGCAGCGGGGACGTGGGGCGCCTGATGTCCTGCCCCCTTCGGCGGCGCGCGTTAGCGTACCGCCGCCGCTACGCTCTGCCCTGGGCAGAGGGCAGCCCTACCCTCTCGGGCGCCCGGGTGCAGACCTCCGAGCCGCATGGCCGGGCTCCTGCTCGCGTTCCGGGCCGCGCAGCTGGCACTCAACGAATCCAGGCTCCTCGCGGACGGGAGCAAGGAGAGCCGTACGGGCAGGAGCGCAACGCCCGTAGCCTCGACGACCAGCTTACCGGTACCGGGGCCCCTCCCCTGCCGGGGGGCAGCCCCGCTTACCGCATCGCCTTGTAGTAGGAGTGCAGTCCAGCACAGTAAGCTTATCCTGTTTGTGAAGATTATCAAGACAATCAACATAAAATTTATAAGAAAGATTGTCTTGACAAACAATGCTTTCTTTATGCAAAGGCTTAGCAATACCAGCTAGTCAGGCTAGCGAAGGTTGATTGCTTAGGTGCTAAAACTAGGGCAAGCCAACATCTCCCCTGGTATAGCTGGTCCTCTTCTCGGGGCGCTCCCGCTGGGGGTAAGGGGCCAGTCCCGCTTTTATACGCTGGGAAGCCTGGCCGGATGGCCGCAGATCTTCGGGCTTATATTGATTATCTTGATAAAGAAGATAAACCAGAACGTCAACTATTTCTTGTTAATCTAGTTTATATAGACCTTCTTTGTCCAATATATAATCAAGATCCTATGGAAATTTACACGTTCGCGCTACGCAAGGGGGAACCGGCAAGAGTACTTCTGCCTGGGCCGTGGGGCATTGCATGGCGCAGGCGGGCCATCGGGTGCTCCTGGTGGATGCCGACAGCCAAGCGAATCTGACGCGGTGCCTGCCCGCCGTGGCCCCCACTAAGAACCTAACGCAGGTCATCGACCACAAGGCCACGCTGCTCGACGTGATGCAGCCCGTGGGCCCCAACCTGTGGCTGGTGGCGGCGGATGAATCCTTGGTAGTGGCCGAGAAGGGGCTCGGCGCGGACCTGGCCTATCCACTGCTCTTCAAGAAAGCCCTCAAAAACCTGGCGGCGCATATCGATTACGTGCTGATCGATAGTCCCCCAGCCCCAATTCCCCCTTGACGGTGGCGGCCCTGACGGCCTCCTCAAAAGTGTATGTGCCGGCCCAGCCCGAGCTGTTTAGCTTCGATGGGGTGAATAGCTTGCTGGAGCTGGTCGCGAAAATTCAGGACAGCTACAACCCGGAGCTGGAAGTCGGGGGGATCTTTCTCACCAAGTATGCCGCCACCTACCGCAAGGGCCTCCACCACCAGTTCGTCAAGCGCATGCGGGACCAGTTTGGCGCCTTGGTCATGCAAGCCACCATCCGCGATAACGTGGCGATCCCCGAAGCGCAGGTGCAACGGCGGTCCCTGCACGAAACCGCGCCCCACTCGAATGCACTCGTGGATTATGAGGCCCTAACGCAGGAAATCCTGGCCTGATTATCTATTTCATCTTGATAATCATGACTGTCAAGATAAGATAGATAATCATGGTTAGTAAGAAAGTCAATATTATAAAGACCAACCAGCATGGCATCCAAACCCAAACTTGACCTCGATCAGCTGTTACCCGCGAACCCCGACGATTTCTTGTTGAAGCCCAAAGCGACCAAGGCTGCCGCGGCCCCAAGCGTAGCGCCCGAAGCGGAAGCGGTTAAGATCAAGTTCTCGAATCAGCTGCCGGTGGAGACGTGGCGCCAGCTGCACCAGTATTCCTTCTGGGAGCGAAAAGACCTGGCGACGGTATTTGACCAGGCGCTCCTGGCCTTTTTTGCGCAACATCCCGAGTCCCAGCGCGAACTGCCGGCCGAGGAGAAGCGGCGGCGGAAGCTGCTTTAAGCTGATTACTAACTGTATCACTCCTCATAGCTTTTTTACTGGGCAATAGGAGGGAGATACGCCGTAGCAAACGCAGCGGATGATTGGCTCATGCAGGCATTTTTGTAGCAGCGGGGGGTAAAATTACGCTAGGCCCGGCCCTGGCGGGCCTTTTGCTAAGGGGCCGGCATGAAAAAACTAGCCGCTATGCTATTCCCGTTATTCTACCTGGTAGCCGCTCAGGCGCAGGTTCTGCCCTGGGGGGGCTTTCCGGTCGATGCGGCCGTTACGCTGCGCGTGCTAGGCCAGCCGCAGCCGGTAGCCGTTACCCCGCTGCCGCCGAATGTACCCCCCAAACAGGCGCGTGGGTACCGGTATACCGACCTAGCCGGCACGTACACGCTGATGCGGTTGGAGAAGCCCCGGGATAAGCGCTACGCGAAAGACGCCGATCATGCGTTTTACAGCGACGTGATCGACCTCGCGATGCACCAGACGCGGGGTACGCTGCTGGCCGAAGCTATTCTCCTGCATGGCCCCTATACGGCTGCCTGTGCTCGTTACCATGTGCCGGGCAAGGGCACGCACTACCTGGGCATTGTCCTGCTCCACCAGGTCAGCTACGAGTTTCAGTATACGCCCAGCAGGGCATTGTCAAAAGACCAAGACGCCCAGCTCTGGGCGCAATTCCAACAGTCGATTGTCCGCTTGAAATAGGCCGGTTTTTAACCAACCAGGATACGACCTCCGACTCAGTAGCCACCGGGTTTGGTACAGAGGTTAAACGGCCGCTCTACCGTAATTCTTTGTCCGGTTACTAACGCAACCCCACCCTAGGAGAGCATCAAAAAGTGTGGGTGCCAATTGGGCAATAACTGGGATTGAATAGTTTTAAGGGTGATGTTGGGGTGGGGCTGTCTAGTCTCAACGGATGAATTTCGCTCAGGGCTTACCGCTGGCGTACGCGTAGTTAAGTAGACCCTGAGCAAAAGGCCGCGCTACATCATCAGGATTTGCGTTTATCGATGGGGGGTGTCGAACAGCCCGGAATAGGGGAGATAGCCGCGTACAGTGCGGCGTAGCTCTCGCTTCTTATCTTGACACCCAAGATGACAACTAACCCGGTACCGGCATGAATGCGGACGAACTCGCCTTTAGGGAAGAAATGCTGGACAATGCCGAGCTGCTCGACTGCGCAAGCTGTGCCGATACCACCCTGCACACCCACGAGGAAGTGCTGCGTAAATCGGAAACCGTCACGGAGCTACGGATGTGGTGCACCCGGTGCATGAGCTGCCGCACGTGGCTGACAAGCAGCTAGCACCGGTTGGAGGGAGTAGTAAAGCAACGAAAAAGCCCCAACGCACAAGGCAGTGAGGCTTTTGTGTAAACAAGCTGCACAATACCAGCGCTATTCTTTGTCTTTACGACGGCCGATGTGGTAGCCAAAAACCTGCTGCAGAATAGTACACCCTAGGTAGCTCAGCACGAAGGAGCCGGCCGTGATGCCGGCAAAAACAAGCGGATCGAAGGTAGAGAGCATAGGCTTTTAGCGATACTCTTCGTCATCGTAGTAGTAGCGCCGCTTCGATACACTCTTCATGAGGTAGGAGCCAACGGTGACGATAAGGCTCATATTCACCGCAAACTGTCCCCAGCTAGGGCCATAGGGGCTGTAGAGAAAAATGGCCAGGGCCAGCAGGAACAGAAAATTTCTCATGATTGCATCTGAGAAGTAGGTCTGACTAAACATACGCGTTTTTTGGCAAATAGTAGAACGCCATGCCGAGTAGGGCTATTGCGTGGCCACGGTTGCCGGCGAAGCGGGGAGCACCCGCGCCCGCAGAATATCCTGATTGGTGATCTTGAGCGACAAGTGCCGCCCGCCTCCTTTCTCAAATAGCTCCATGATCAGTACTTTATCATCCGGAATCGTGAACTTCGGTACCACGTACACGCGCTCCAACTGCTTCGTGCCGGCAATAGCCGTGCTCTGACCATTATAGACGTAGCGCGGGGTTAGCTCCGATTCCTGGATGGCCGTGCGCTTAACCAGCTTCTTATCGCGCACCGTTAATTTGAGGAAGTCAATGTCGTAGCCGATGTTCGACTTATTGCGCATCGTTAGCTGGAAGTAGAACAGATCATCGACTGTATACAAGCCGTGCAAGCCGAGCACCATATCATCCTTCGCCATGACCTTGCGGCGCAGCGTGCGCTTTTTGCTGCTCACTTCGGCCGCGGTGGCTTCGATGGTGTTTTTGCGCGGCACCGCTTTACTGGCTTGCACGACTGACGCCCCACCTCCGATCGCAACGCCGGCGAGGTTGAGATTGATAATCTTGGGGTCTTTCTCGTAGTCCACCAGGAAAGAGTAGAGCTTGCCATCCGAGGTGAGCACGGTCATGTTGGTCTGGGCGAAACCGGCCGCATTGGCTTTCACCTTCACGATGTTCTCCGCGCCCTGGGCCTTTTCGGCAATGATGCTGCCACTACCCAGATCCACGTAGGTGACGGCCGACGGGAAGATCAGGTGCGTCGTTTTCTGAAAACCTACCCCTAAATGATAAGAGGCAATCAGGTGCTCGGATTCGATGGCCAGATAGGTGAGCGGTTTTAGCTGGGCCAGCGTGAGGGTAGATGAGCCAAGAGAAGCGAACAGGGCGAGGGCAACAAGGGGCTTTTTCATTAATGCAGGAGCAGTTTATAGTTCGCTTTTAGCGTAATCTTGACCTGTTTGAGTTTCCGGCTGGTCAGGGCTTTACCCGTTTGAATGGCAATGCCCGCGGCCTGCGCCCCTAAGCTGGGCGACAGGGTCAGCAGGTCGGCACTGCTGGCACCAGCTGCCAGGCCTTGCTGCGCCGCGTCTCGTTCGACTGAGCCAGGAATGCTCAGCCCTTCCCCGCCGTCCAGATCATAGGCCGACAGGCTCACGGGGACAATACTATTTTCCGCCTGGATGGAGGCCACCTTGATCGTCAGGCGCTGGCCACTAAGATTGCACACGCCATACACCACGGTGTTTTGGGGAATCACGCGCCCCTCCAACTGTACATCCGCGAGCAGCCGCAGCTTCACCGTTTGCCCCTGCACAACTACCTGGTCCGAATGCACGACGGCGGGCACGGTATTCACCGCCGCTGCTGTGCTAGAGCGAGCACTGCTGCCCCCCAGGCTATGGAAGCTATTACCTTGTGTGACGGGCCGCTGGCTATTATCCAGCCGGTTTACTACCGAGACCGGGGCGGCCGCTACAACGGACGGCTGGGGTTTGGCTTTGGCTGGAGCAGCCTTCGCGGCGGGTGCCGTTGTGGCGGGGGTGTTCATCGCCTGTAAGCGCTGCTCGTATTCGCGTTTGAGCTGCGCTAGCTCGCGTAAGCTCTGGTCCATCTGCACATCCTGGGAACTGGGGCCGGGCGCATACGTGGTAGCCGGCGCCCCACGGCTGTAGTTCCTGTCGGTAGCAGGCGGTGGCGGGGTGGTCTGCTGTTGCAGCTGCTGCAGGCGACTGTGCACGGCCGCTACGTTGGGGTCATTGTTTGGGTCGTAGCGTTGCGCGGGGTCGCCCGGCTGCACGGCGTAGTTCAGGCCATCGGGGGCAGGGGTACCAGCTGCTTCCTCTCCCGGCGCGAAGGCCAGACTCTGGCGGTAACTGCTGTCCGTGGGCGCCATCGCGGCCGCGAGCTTATCCTCATACAGGCTGCTGGGGCCGGCCGCCGGCAGGGAGAGGTTGAGGCCATTCGCCCCCGTATCAGCTGTTACGGTAGGCACGCCTTGGCCCCCACCGCTCAGGTAAAAGAGCGCGGTCAAGCAAATAAAGCTGGGCAGGGGAATGAAAAGCAGCAAGCGGCGCTGCTTGATGCGTTCCGGCGAAAGATTGGGGGAGGTAGCCATATGGTAGAAAGGCTAGCGGCGCTCGGTGCGCAGATCAACATTTTCTATTGCCCGCCAGCGCTCCATCAGAAAGCCGTGCGGATTATTGGCCGAGCGCGAGACGTCCCGCAGGTAGCATTCCGATACCATGCGGCGGGTGCTGACCGAGGAGGCTCGGATGATGCGCTGCTGGGCGTAGCAGCGGGCATAGTAGGGGTAGACGGCGGTATTAAGGGCGACACTATCGACCCGAATATCCTGGCTGATGTTGGCCTGAATCAGGTCATTGAAGTAGCCGTTCTCCTTCAGGTTATCATAGGCGCGCTGGGCGCTCGCGTCGGCCAGGAACAGGGCTTGCTTGACGTTGTACTCGATGGCCTTGGGGTCGGGGTCAAGGGTGAAAAAGAGCTCATGGAAACGCTTGACGTGATCCTTCGCCTCGACCGGGCGGTTGTCTTTGACGTTGTGGGAAACGGCGGTCAGCAGGGTGCCCTGGTCGAGCACGTAGATGCGGCCCTGGGCTTCGCGGGCCGTCTGCCGGGCGGCGTAGATAGCATAAGCGGACACGGAAAAGCAGAGCAGCATGAACAGCAGGGCCAGGGTCTTGACCTGCTGGTAGGCGGAATCAATATTCTTCAGGGAACGGAACATAGTCGTAGAGGCTAAGGGTGGTTAGGCAGTCGTGTTCTTGTAGCCAGTCGGGTTACTCATGGAAGGCCCTGCCGGCGCCGTGCCCATGGCCCGCCCCACAGCAACCACCCCACCGACGGCGGCCCCACTCGTTGCGCCAGCGACACTCGCGGCCATGCTGCCCGCCGTGCTGCCCCCTCGGGTTGCCAGACGGGTAATTCTCTCCATGCCACTAGCGGCGACAATCCAGTTGGCTACCGAGGGCACCGTGAGGTAGCCACAGATGGCGATCACCAAAAAGATCATGTAGCCGGCATCCGCCGCTTCCAGATCACGGCCTTGTTGAATTTGGGTAATGTCGAGGTTGAGCATCATCACCTGGATCTTGGCCGTGATGGCCCCGAAGATGTTGGCCACCGGCAGCCACAGAAAGGTGTTGATGTAGCGGGAAAACCAGTTGGTTAAGGTGCCCTCAAAGCCGGGCCAGATCGAAAAGCCGAAGCTGATGGGCCCAATGATGGAGAGGATAATCAGAAAGAAGGTGCGGATGGTATTGATCACCAGCGCCGCCGAGTCATGCAGGAGCTCTAAACCATTGCGCATCCACTCGCGGAAGTTCTTCTGCACATCGTAGGAGATTCGATTAAAATACAGCGCCGTCTTGCCGCCGACGTCAAGGATATCTTTGGCTCCCAGCTCTTTCTCGAACGCCTCATCGGAGGCATACGGTGCATTCTCCGGCCGCGCGGCCAGCAGGGCTTCTTTGCGCTCCTGCAACTGAATAATGCTTTGGTTTTGCACCCGCACGACCGCGCTGGTAGCCCCCGAAATACCGCCCAGCACGCCGTTGAGTACACCCAGCATCGCGGGGAAAAAGGTAATCACGAGGCCGATGGCGAAGGGCCGCAGCAAGGGAAACACGTCGATGGGCTCGGCCTCCGCCATGCTGCGCCACACCCTGCTGGCGATAAAGACCAGGGCGCCCAAGCCCCCCAGGGCCCGGCCCACGTTGATGAGGTCCGAACACAGGGGCAGCATTTCATTGTAGAGGTTGTCGAGCAGCTGGTTGAGCGATTCAACCGGAAGCGATACCTGAAGCGGGAGGGAAAGTAAATGCATAGCCGTTGTTAGTTGGGGAGCCCGTAGAGCTTCTTAAGTACTTGCGTGTCATTAACTGCTTGTTTCTGCTGGGCAGCAATAGCCTGATTGCGGGCCGTGAAGTAGGCCACGAGCTGGTACTGATGGACTACTTTATCCGAGAGCTTGTTGATGAACTTCAGGCGCTGCGCGTCGGTCATCTTCGCAGCGTCGGGGGTAAGAATGACGGTCAGATCATCGAGCAGCGCCACGTTCTCCGTCATGAGCACCGTGTAGCCCTTGGCAATCCCTTGAAGTTGAACGGGCGTCAGGTAAGGGTTCTGCCGGAGTTGGGTCATGTTCTGGGTGTACAAGTCCAGAATTCGACTCTGATAGGACCATATCGTTTGCACGCGCTGATAGTCGCGCACCACGGAATTAATCTTGAATAACCCGTCGTACCATTCCTCGTGCATCGCGGCTGTCTGGTCGGTGAGCTGCTTGATGACGGCCTGGGTACTGGTGCCTTTTTCGACAATGGTATTGCCAATCCCCCGGAGCGTGGTGATAAACCCTTGGTGGTTGGCCTGCTTTGTAGCCTGCCCCTCGGCAATGGGAAGCGTCGCCACGAGCTGGGCCCGCGTAAGGCCCGGCACCAAGAGCAGCGGACCGAGCAGGAGGAGAGTAAGTAGTTTTTTCATCCCTAGTTGGCTAGGCCGTAGAGCTGCTTGATGGTCTGTCTGTCCTGCTTCGCCTGGGCCTGCTGTTGAGCAATGGCAAGATTGCGGCGCGTGAAGTAGCTGACCAGCTCGTACTGATGGGTCACCTTGTCATCAAGGGCATCAATCAGCTCTAGGCGCTCCGCATCCGTCATCTTGGCCTCGAGAGGAGAGACGATAGCCGTCAGCTCATCCAGGTAGCCGGCCGACTCCTGAATCAAGGTGGTATAGCCCCGCACCATGCCGGCTACCTGGGCCGGCGTCAGGTTCTGATCCGCTTTGAAGCGCCCGATGTAGTTCGAGTAGATAGTGATGATGGCCGTCTGCCGCTCGAAGATGTGCTGGACCCGGCGGTAAGTGCGCACGGTCTGACTGACCTGCATCAAGCCATCGTACCAGTTCTTCGCCAGCAGCATATTCTTCTCGGTGAAGCCCTTAGTCAGCACCTGCTCCACCACGCCGCTATTGACCAGCGTATTCGCTCGGGTGCTCAAGGCTTTGAGCGTGGCCTGCAAACCCGTCTGAATGAAGTTGGTGCCTTCCAACACGGGCGCGGAAATCACGGCCTGGGCCTGGGCAGCGGGCGTACCCAACAGGCAAAGCGCGGCCACGCACAGCAGTTTCTGTGTCTTTTTCATACCCTGAAAATGTTTAGTAAGAGGTAGGT
The DNA here is from genome assembly GCF_004355185.1 of Hymenobacter radiodurans. NCBI lineage: Bacteria > Pseudomonadati > Bacteroidota > Cytophagia > Cytophagales > Hymenobacteraceae > Hymenobacter > Hymenobacter radiodurans. The sequence goes on along the minus strand of NZ_CP037921.1, from coordinate 37,488 downwards.
TAGAGCCGCTTAATTGTGGCCGAAGGTTTCCAATCGATATTGCCGGCCTTTTTGCTCTTGCTCTTTCAGCGCCAGTGTGTTAGCCGTCTTCTTGGTGTAGTAGCGCACGAGGGCCAGATGGTGGGTTTGCTTGTCGGCCAGGTCCGATACGAACTTGAGTTGCTCGGCCTCGCTCATCGTAGTTTTGCTGGTGGCCAGCGCCGAGAGCTCCTGCACCCGGGCTGCGCTTTCGTCGACCAGCTGCTGATACTTGGCGCTGATCCCCTGCGCCTGCTCTGGCGTCAGGATCGAATGCTTCACTAGCTTGGGTTCGTTGGCGGCCACTTCCTGTAAAATGGCTGCATGCGTCTGATAGATAGTCTCCGTCTTGGGATGGAGCTTGATCAGATTCGGCACATCACTCTTATACCAGGTATGCACCTCGTTCACGTAGCTAGCGTTCGTGGTGCCCAGCGTCTGCTGAATAGAGGCGACGACGCGGGCCTCCGCTTCCTTGGAAGCAGCGTCTTGCCCGCAGCTGGGGAATAACAGTAAGCCGGATAGAGCGATCAGATAGGTTGCTTTCATAGTGGAGAGGTAATGGGTGGTGATTGTCTTGTCTTTCCTCTGGTGTTAGCCGGCCTCGCGCAACTCCCGAGCATAAGCCTGAATAGCCGTTTCGATGCTCATACCTACCTCTATTTTGTCGAACAGAACTTTCTTCTCGGCTTCCTCCGTCGTGTAGGTCACGTACTCCTCCGCCGATACTTCCACCCCGTAGACCGTGGCCACGGTGGTGCCTAGGCCAATATACACCTCGTTGTAGCGCACGCCCGGGCGCCGGTCCTGGTTGATACTGAGCACCAACGCCTTTTGCTTTTCCGACAGGGCTAACACTTCCTGAATTTCGTTGAAGCGGCCCATGAACTTGCGCAGATCCAGCAGGATCATGCAGTCGGATTGGGTGATAATGGTATCCTTCACCACGGGATTATCCAGAATATCCTTCACCTCCTGCGTGACGACCACAGCTTCGCCCTGAAACTTGCGTACGGTCTTGAACAGGTACTTCAGGTACTCGGCCATCGCAGGGGTGGCAATGGCTTTCCAGGCCTCCTCGATCAGGATCATCTTGCGCACGCCCTTGAGCTGGCGCATCTTCTGCAGGAAGGTATCCATGATGACCAGCGTCACCACCGGAAACAGAATCGGATGATCCTTGATGTTATCGATTTCAAAGACAATGAAGCTTTCCCGCGTGAGGTCCAACTGCTTTTCCGAGTTGAGCAGGTAGTCGTACTCGCCGCCTCGATAGTAGGGCTTGAGCACGTAGAGGAAATTGTGCATATCGAAGTCCTGCTCCCGCACTTTCTCCGTGGCCAGGTAGGCTGTGAAAGGCCCTTGCAGGAATTCGTAGAAGGTGTTGAAGCTGGCCCGAATGCTGGAGTCAGCCGCCAAATGCTGGTAGTAGTGGGTGAGCGCCGTCGAAATAGAAACGTACTCGGCCTGCGAAACCGCTTCGTTTTCCCGCTTCCAGAGCATCACCAGCAGGTTGTGCAGACTCAGGCGCTTCTCGACGTCCGGGCTACCAACGACAAAAAAAGGGTTGAAGCTGATGGGCTGCTTTTCCTCATACGTGAAGTACACGCCTTTGCGTAGCGTACAGAGTCCCTTATAGCTGTTGCCCGTATCCACAATCAGCACGTGCGACCCTTGCTCGTGGTACTGGCGTACCATCCCGTTGGTGAAGAAGGACTTGCCCGAGCCCGAACCACCGAGCACGAACTTGTTGCGGTTGGCGATGATGCCTTTCTGGCGGGGCTCGTCGGAGATGTCTACGTGCACGGGCTTGCCCGTCAGGCGATCGCTGAGCTTGATGCCGAAGGGCGAAGAGGAGTCGCGATAGTTCGTTTCCATGCTCCACAGGCAGCAGGCCTGCTCGGCGAAGGTATAGAAGGTTTCCTCACTGGGAAAGTCGCCGGCGTTGCCCGGAATGCCGGCCCAGAACAAAGCTCCGATATCCACCGTGTTCTGGCGTACTTTGCAGCCCATCTGCGTAATGGCACTCCCCGTTTGCTCCCGGAGCTCCTTTACGTCCGCCTCGCGTTCGGTCCAGGCAAACACGTTCGCGTGGGCCCGCACCGGCAGCTTCTGCTCGGAATGTGCCTCATTCAAGTAGCGGTCGTAGAACTCCTTGTTGATGGCATTCTGCCGCGAGTACAGCGCCAGGGCATTCAGGTTGTCGCGCTTCTTCTCGAAAGACTTTAGCGTCTTGGCCGGATCATCGACAAACAGGTACTGATTGTAGATGTGGTTGCAGTTGAGGCTAAGACCGACGGGGGCAGTGAAGCCCACAAAAAAGTTCGTGTAGTCCGTGCTCAGGTTACCGTGGCGGGCGCTGGTTGTCAGCGCCGCAGGCAAGTCATCCAGGTTGCCCAACGAGAAGCACTGGCAGAGTTTGCTGCCCACCTTCAGGCCCTGGGTGAAATCCAGGTCGGTCATAGGGGCCGTGTCGCTTAGGTTCAGCGAGAGGTACTTTTCCAGTAGCCCCGTCTTTACTTCTGTGCCGCATAGGTCCTCATCCGTCAGCTGGCTGAACCCAATCCCAGCATCCGAGAGCACGCGCACGAATTGGCCGACGGAGTTGAAGAAGGCGCTCAGTAGGTCCTCATTCATCATCTCCTTGGGGACGATCCTGGGACGGGAAAGCAGCGTGCTTAAACTAGTCCAGTTCTCGCGGCTGGAGGCGGTTTTTGTGATAAACAGGTAGCAGGAGTGATGCAGGAAGGGGCGCTCGTAGAAGTTCCGCTCATAGGCGTGCGAGAGCAAGGAACGCTCCTCCTCGAAGGAGGGCGTATACTTATCTTCCACAAACCAATCCTGCTTGTGCAGCACCGTATGGTTGAGCAGCAGGCGCACCGCCTTTACGACTGCCGAATGCCGGGCCTCGTAGTCATGCTGGGCCAGGGTGTAGATTTCCGGCAGCTCCAGGCGGAAGGCGACGGTTACGTCGCCATTCTTGCTGATCAGGCAGCCCTGTTCCACCTGGTAGATCGGCTGCTTTTCCTCCAGTGTCGCGGCTGATTGTAGTAGTTGGCTCATCGGGTTAGGTCTCTAAACAGGCGAGCAGATCGGTTGACCAGGCGCTTGGGCTGTCGCCCTTTGGCCTGCTGCTTCATGGCCCCGTGCTCCCCGAACTTGGCGCTGAGGGCGAACACCCGGGTTACCCAGAGAAAGCCCGCGCCAAGCGCTAAGAATACCAAGAAGTAGGGATTAATGCCGGCCACGTGCAGGACGATAAAGCTTAGAAACACGCCGCCGAGCCCGCCAAGTAGCAGAAAAATGTAGCGGCTGCCCACCAGCCCCTGGAATTCGACGGGCTTGTTGACGCCCTTGTTCAGCGGGTAGTGGCTCATGGCCCTAGAGGAAGAAGGCGCGGAGTACGGTGGCCACCACTACCAGGAAGATGCAGCTGCCGAACCAGGAGGTAGCTACCTTCTGCGTATCCTGGTCGCCCGAGTTCCACTTGCTGAACACCTTGACGGCGCCCACCAGGCCCACGACGGCGCCGATGGCGTAGATCAGGGTCGTGGCGGGCTCGAAGTAGCTGGTCACCTGGGCCGTGGCCTCCTGAATGCCGGCGGCCCCGTTGCCCTGGGCGAGCGAACGGGTAGCGGTGGCCAGGACAAGCAGCGCGGTACCGAGCGCCTGGACTTTCGTGAGGAGGGAACGGCGAGAATGAAAGAGGGAGGGTTTGGTAAACATAGTGGTAAGAGAATAGCGTGAAAGAAAAAGTGAAAAAAGGCTACTAAAAACGTTAGTTCTAAGCAGGCTCCGCCACCTCGGGATAGGTGGCAGCGGTAAGTTGCTGGGCGCTCTTTTTACTCCGTTGGTAGAAAGCTTCGAGGACCTGGGTGCCCACCAGCGCGGGTACTTCCTTCGTCAGCTGCTGGTGGGTGATCTCGCCGGCCGCAGCGCGCTCAAAAACGTTGTTGAGCTGGGTCACACTGACCGTAAAATTCTCTTCAAACTCTTCCACCGTCTCTTGCTCTCCTACTGGCACAGGAGGGGCTGAATCGTCCGATTCGGCTTCCGTATAATTAACGGAATTTCTAATAAGAGAATTTTCATTATTGCCAAAATCATTTCCTTGATTTTGCTGGAGATCTTCGTTGGTTTCCTCGTTGATCTCTCGTTGAGCTTGATCATCGGCTTGGTCGGGAGCCTGAGCCGACACCTTCTCCACGGTTTCTTCTTCCCACACTTCGCCTGGCTCATCGGTGACCGCTTCCGTAGCTGGTGGGGCCTCTTCGTTGGCGGGAGCGAGGTCAGCGGGAGTGGGAAGCACGACGGGCGCTTTCGGAATCAAGGGCCCCCGGTTGAGCAGCGAGGTAGGGGGCGTAGGTGAGGCCTGGGCGCCAGCTGCTTTGCCCTTTTGGCCCGCCAGCAGGCCCAGTACTTCTGCCCGGTAATAGACCAGCGCCACGTACGCGTAGTATATGACGAGCAGGACGGCCATTGTCCCGAAGAACTGGGGCCACGTGATCATTTTAAACATAGCGGTAGCGATATAGGATAAATAGGGGCAAAGCGGTGGCTAGCACCCCTGTTTTAGGGGTTTGTAAATCAGTAACTTAAGCAATAGGCGAGGGGGGAGGTTAGATCAGCAGGCGCTTCTTATTCTTCTTTTCCTGCTCGACCAGGAAGGCGCGAATGTCCGGACCAAAGGTTTCAAAGTGGTGGGTGATGATATTGGCCAGCAAATCAGCCAGGGGGGTATTATCGCTGGCCTGGATGATCGCGCTCAGGGTACGGTGGGCATCCTCGGTGATATACACTGCCTTATTCTTCTTCTCGCGCCCCCGATAGAGGAAGGTTTCGGCGTAGTCAGCCCGGCCGCCTTGCTCCGCCGGGGCCGTTTCTTTTCTTCCCTTTCGTTCGGGCTCTTCCGTGCGCTCTACTTTCAGGCTAGGCGCGACAGGAGCCGTTTCAGTAGCGGCTTCAAGGATGGGTAGTGCTTGCATAGCAGTTTCGGACTCAGAGGAGGAATCAGCTTCAGCGGCAACCACAGGGGACGCGGGTTGACGGTTGCGGGCAAACGAGCTAATAAAGGCGTTCACGTCGGGAGCATTCTTGAAGGCGGCCATAGGTCAAGGATTAACGGGCTTTGACCGCCTCGGTGGATACGATGGCTTTCGCGGGAGTCGATGCTTCGTCGGCAAATATGATCTGCGCCATTTCCTGCACCAGGCCACTGATACCCAGGTGCATAAACTCTCTAGATAAGGGAAAAATGGTCGAGCGCATGGCCTCCTTCTTGTAGTTCACGCTGTGCTCTAACCGACTCTGCAGGAAGGGAATCTGTTGCTGGGCAAACAGCTCCTCCGTGCGCCGGTAGAATTCCTGCCGCTCGCTCTTGATATGCTTGTTCCAGAAGGCATAGTATTGCTTCAGCCGGCTGCCGGGCTGGCCTTTGGCGAAGACCTCCAGGGCCGCGGCAAAAGGCAGGGTAGCCTCGACACTCAACACGTCCGCTTCCAGGGGCATGAACACGTAGTCCAGCTGCCGCCACAGCGCCAGCAAGCCCGGGACATTGATGGTGCCTGGCGTGTCGATAAACACTAGGTCGAAGTGTCCGTCCATCTCTTTGGCCACGTCCAAGGCCTCAAGTACCTGACAGCCCACGATAGGGTAGGCCTGAATACCTAGGGCCTGAAAATCAGCAGCTTTCGTTGGATCGGCCTGCAGTTGGGCTAGCTCTTTCTCGCGTAGCCCCTCCAGGGAATGCTGCGGATAGTCGCAGTCGATGACGGCTACTTTCTCCTTCCCCAAGAAGTGAAAGAGGGAGGCGGCCAGGATGTTGACCGTTGTTTTGCCCACGCCCCCCTTCTGGGCTGAGATCGAGATGAACTTGGTCGTGCTCATGGTAGACAAGGAAGAGTAGGGGCGAGAGGGGACGCGACAACCGGCAGCACTTAGCGAAGAAAGCATGTAACTCCTTCGCTGTTTACAAATTTATAATTGTAGTTGAATAAACCAACAAATATTAATTTAAAATTGTAAAAAACGATTTTATCGTATATTCGATTTGTTGGAGTTGGCAATAGTTGCGCAGCTACAGGCATAGGTTGCTAGTGGGTTAAAGCACTAGGTAGATGGATAGCTATCAGAATGAATGTTTAATGATCAGCTTAGTTAGTTATCAGACTATTGACTTATCAGACTAATTATTTATCAACCTATCAAACCAACTATTTATCAGACTAGCAGAGTATCAAGGAAGGTGGCGGGCAGTTGAAATTGGGTTTAGTAGTGCGGGTGGGCTACGAGTGAGGCTTGTTGAAAAGTATTGTTTTTTCAAGAGTGACTTATCTTATAAAATTAGCTTTTCTATATGTTTCATGTTGGTCAGCAAGCCATGTCTTTGTGCGCACAAACCCGGCGGGTAAGTGCCCCCAATGACTCTGGCGAAATGGACGCAAGCTATTTCCCCTTGTCTTGTCAGACCCCACCTAAGCCGAAGCAGAAATGGAAGTAGAAGCACTACCGGAGCTAGATCATGAGGGAGGCGATAAGAGCCAAAAGGACCAGCACATCAACGTGCGCATCTCCTCGACGGACAAGAAACTAGTCGAAAAAAAGGCGGCCCAGGCGGGTTTGAAGACCGGCGAGTACATGCGCCGCGCCGCGCTGGGCCGGCAGATTACGGGCAAGATTCCGCCCGAATTTCGGCGTATGCTGGCCGCGACGGGCAGCAATCTGAATCAGCTCACGCGCCTCGCCAACGCGGGTAAGCTCCGTGGCGCCAGCGTCCAGACGTTGAACGAGCTCCTTACCCGGTTACTGGAAACGCTGAAATGATTGCCAAAACAGTTACCGGCAATGACTTCAGCGGCGCCCTGGAGTATGGGGCGGGCTTGCGTTCGGACCGCACCAACAAGCAAGCTGAGCTACTGAGCGTGGCTAATCTGGGTAGCCAGGAGGCGGGCGGCATGGCGGCGGAAATGCGGGCCGTGGCCGAGATGAGCAGCCGGATTCAGTTGCCCGTGTGGCACACCGTCTTGTCGTGGGCCCCAGGCGAAACGGTAAGTCGGGCGCAGAAAGTGGCGGCGGCCAAGCTCTACTGCGAGCTGATGGGGGCCAGCCTGGAGCGCCACCAAGTGGCCGTGTTTGAGCACAAGGATAAAGACCATCCGCATATTCATATTTACCTCAACCGCGTGCCCATGGATGGGGGCCCCGCGCTGCGCAGTGATCAAAACTACGCCCGCAATGTGCAGGCCACCCGCCAGATTCGGGAGCAGCTGGGTATGAAGCCCTTGCCCAAGCGCCGGGTCACTACCAAAGACGTGGATCCACGGAAGGAAGAAGCCCGCGGCTACGTGCGCGAGCAGCTGACGGCCGCCCTGCAGGACGCCAGCATTCGCTCCCTCGACCAGCTCATCGCCCGGCTCCAAGCGCAGCAGATAGAAGTGGTGCTCAAGCGTGACGCCAAGGGGGTACTCGTTGGCACCAGCTTTCGCTATCAGCAAACCAGCGTGAAGGGCACCGACGTGGGCGTACGGGCCCAGCAGTTGCGCGACCACTTCCGCCCCTTTGGGTCCGAGACCCTGCGCACCAGTAACCAGCTCACTCCGGGCCACCGCAGTACCCCGGCCGCAGAGCCGGCACTGGCCCGGGCCGACGATGGGACACCAGGCAGCTTGCTTAGCCTGAGCGATGCGAGTGGCCCGGCTGGGTTCAGCCCTGGCCTCGATGATGCCGAGCGCAACGAGAACGAAGGACGCCGGCGCCGGCGTCGGCCCAGGCTCTAAGACCCATCCGTTAGCTAGCCGTCACCTAAGAAAGCGCCCAAAGCAGGGCCCCAGCCCATTCTTTATTGTCCCCCAGTTACCTAGCCGTCACATAAGCAATCTATCCCTCACTAGTTAAGTAGCCCCGGTCATGGAAGATGAAAAAAGCCTCCGGAAGATCATGGACTTCATGCGCCTGATCAGTGTACTGCTCGTGCTGCTGCACGTCTACTACTACTGTTACGGCTTCTTTAGCGAGCAGCACCTGACGGCCGCCTGGTCGGGTCAGCTACTGACCCGGTTCAGCACGAAAACGGCCCTGTTTCAGGCCCCCTACGTGACGAAGCTGGCGGCCGCGGTATTCTTAGCGCTTTCGTGCCTGGGGACGCGGGGTAGGCCCAAAGAGGGCCAATCCGGGCCGCCCATTGCGAGTAGCCTAGCGGTGGGGGCGGCGCTATTCTTTGGTAGTGGGCTGCTCTTGGAGCTGGCTTACTCACCGGCCGTGCGCACGGCCCTGTATAGTAGCACCACGGCCGTCGGCTTTTTGCTCCTGCTCCGGGCCGGCAACTTGATTAGTCGCCTACTGAAGATGAACCTGATGAGTGATATTTTCAACTCTGAAAACGAGACGTTCCCCCAGGAAGAAAGAAAGCTGGAGAACGAGTTTTCCGTGAACCTGCCCACCTCGTACCAACTAAAGGGCAAGAGCCGCCAGGGCTGGGTCAACATCGTCAATCCGTTTCGCGGGACGGTGGTGTATGGCACGCCGGGCTCGGGGAAGTCCTTCGCCATAATCAACCAATTCATCAAGCAGCACCTAGCCAAGGGCTTTACCATGTACGTGTATGATTTTAAGTTCGATGATCTGAGCCGCATCGTGTATAACGAGCTGCTCAAGCACCAGGACAAGTACAAGAACCCGGTGCGCTTCTACGTGATCAACTTCGATGACCCGCGCAAAAGCCACCGCTGCAATCCCCTCTTACCCGCGATGATGACCGACATCGTGGATGCCTACGAATCGGCCGCCACCATCATGCTCAACCTAAACAAAAAGTGGATCGAGAAGCAGGGCGAGTTCTTTGTCGAGTCACCCATCAACTTCGTGGCGGCCATCATCTGGTTTCTCAAGCTCTATGAAAATGGCAAGTACTGCACCTTCCCGCACGTGATCGAGTTTCTGGGCCGCGAGTACCAGGAAATGTTTCCCATCTTGGCCTCCTACCCCGAAATCGAAAACTATGTGCGCCCGTTTATCAGTGCCTACCAGGGCGACGCGATGGAGCAGCTGGAGGGCCAGATTGCCTCGGCGCGCATCCCGCTTTCGCGCCTGGCCTCGCCTCAGCTCTACTGGGTGATGAGTGGCAACGACTTTACCCTGGATATCAACAATCCGGCCGAGCCCAAGGTCTTGTGCGTGGGCAACAACCCCGCGCGGGAAGTCATTTACGGGGCCGCCCTAGGGCTGTATAATGCCCGCCTGGTGAAGCTGGTTAACCAAAAGGGCAAGCTTAAAACCTCCCTTATCATTGATGAGCTGCCGACCATCTACTTCAAAGGATTGGATAAGCTGATCGCCACGGCCCGCAGCAACCAGGTTTCTACTTGCCTGGGCATTCAGGATAAGAGCCAGCTGGACCGCGATTACGGCAAGGCTGAATCCTCCGTGATTCAAAATACCATCGGCAACGTGCTCTCGGGGCAGGTCACGGGGGAGAGCGCCGAGGCCCTGAGCAAGCGTTTCGGCCGCATCGTGCAGCAGCGGCAGTCGCTGACCAGCAACAGCCGCGACACGAGCTACACCCTGGCCACCCAGCTCGATAGCATGATTCCCGCCAGCACGATTGCCGGCCTGAGCCAAGGCACCTTCGTGGGCGCTGTGGCCGACAATTTCGGCGAAGAGATCAGCCAGAAGGTGTTTCACGCCAAGATTATGGTCGATGTAGCGAAAACGAAGCAGCAGGAAGGGGACTACGCCGACATTCCCGACATCACCAGCTTCGTCGACCCGGCGACGGGGGAGGACACCACGGAGCAGGTTATCCGCTCCAACTACAAGGCTATCAAGGACGATATTGCGGCCATTGTGAAGACGGAATTGGAAAGGATTGCCAGCGAACCCAACTTGCAGCACTTACTCCACACCAAAAAGGCGAAGGCAAAAGCATGAACAAAAAGTTAATTGGTAAAAGGCTGGCGGCTCTGCGGGACGAGCTGGCGGGTCCAGGCGAGAAGAAGTGGACGATCGCGATGGTGGCCGAGGAAACCGGCTTGACCCAGAATATGGTCGGCCAGATGGAGCGTAGCGGGGCCGGCGGCATTGAAATCTTCATTTCGTATCTGCTTTTCTTCTATCGCCGGGGCTATAACCTCAACTGGATCATCTTGCCCGACAACGCGAGCGTCTCCAAAAAGCGTCTGGAAGAGGATGTCAAAACTATCGATATGCGAAGTGTGGCAAATCAATTCCAGTATATGCGAGAAGCGATTGAAAGAGAGATAGATACGGCGTTTAAAGCGTTGGAGGCATAGCAGCCTGAAACTTTGCTTTAGTAAGATAATCAGTTATTTTAGAAAGCAATACCTGAAATACCAATATCGCAGGCGTGAATTGTTATATTTGCTAAGGCTGGCCCCAGGGTGGCGTCAGGTGGTGTAACTCATTAACAAACAGCGATATGACTGAGCAAGCCGAACCAACGTCCGGTGCTGGAGAGCAGCCCAATCCCCAAGCCGTAGGGCCAGCAGCGGTCCCGAAGAAACCCGCCGTTCTCAACGTCGAGGAAACGCGGGATGAATTCATCAAAAACGCCCAGCCCGTGGCCGCTGCCCTCCGCCAGCGGGGCAAAGAAGCCGAGGCCACGCAACTCGAGCAGGCCGCCCACGTGATTGCCCTAGCCGTTGGGGCCCCGCGGCAGGCCACCCCGGGTGATGCCCTGAAGGGCGAATCAGTAAGCCAGGTACTCCAGAATATCTGGGACGTTATTGACAAAGACCCTGCGTTGCAGAAGCTGCCCCAGGCCCAGAACCTGCGGAAGGCGGGTCTGGCGCTGGACGGGGCGGGGCTGCTCAACATCACCATTCGCGATGGCGTAATCGTGAGCTTCGTCAGCAACTTTGCCGACAACTTCAGCCAGGCCCAGAAAGCCGTAGGGAAGCCCGGCGAGAGGCCCCAGGTAAACCTAGTGCGGCCTTCTCTCACTGCCGCAGTTGGGGCGCAGCAGCCAGCCCCAGCTCAGATACCGGCACCAACGGCTAAGCCCGCGGCCGGGGAGCAGCCGGCAGCCGCGCCGGCGCTAGCGCCTGCGGCGGCGGCAAAGCCTACCTCGCTACTCGCGCCGGAAGTCCTGCAAAAAGCCAAGGCCCTCTACCAGGAAAACCAGCTAGGAATGGCTCCTATTAGGGCCGGTTTCACGAGGGAGGATTTGCCGCTGCCGCTGCTGGAGAAAATGGGGGTGAAGGTAGCCGAGCTGGAGCAGTCCGGGCAGTTGCAGAAGCTGCTGAGTGGGCAGAAAACCGATCTACTCTCGTCCTTCTCCCTACGCAATGCGCACGGGGAAGAAATCCCCTTTGCCGCCAAGCTGGTGCTGCGGCGCGACGCGGCGGGCGCGCCGAGCCTGCAGTTTGATTTGCCCAAACAGCAACTAGTCATTCCCGAGCAGATTCTAGGCAAGGAGATTACGCCGGCCATGAAAGAGCAACTGACCACGCACGGGGTAGTACCGCTGAGCGAAGGCTTCCGCGATGGCAAGGGCCAGACGTTTGCCGCCTACGTGGCCATCGATCAGGAAATGAACCGGGTGGTCGCCGTTCGCCGGGAGGGTATCGCGGTGCCCAAAGAGCTGCTGGGCGTACCGCTGAGCCCGCAGCAGAACCAGCAGCTCCTGGGGGGCTACCCGACGAAAGTAACGGGGATGACCAACCAGAAAAGCCAGTTGTTCGACGCGACGGTCGTGCTCGACCCCGTCAAGCGAACGCTCCGCTTCCGCGACGTCCAGCCGCACGTCGCGCAGCAGCTAACGGAAAAGGATGAGGCGGTAGCCCCCCGGCCCAAAATGCGAAGGTAAATCTACTAGTTTTGTGAAAATCAGTTTCCGAGCCTTCCGGGAGCTGATTTTCTTCTTACAGTAAGGAGTACCCGCCCCAGTCCAATACCCACGCACACACACACCGCAATAATGCAGCAGTCCCGTTTTCTCGTTGTCCATGCAGACGCCCCGTGAGCCCGAACTCACGTTCGACCAGGTCAAGCAGGCGATTAACTTGGTCGATTTAGTCCTGACGCTGGGCTACGAGCACCACCGCCAGCAAAGCGGCCCCGCCCTCGACCAGGGCAAGTTCCACACCTTTAATTATCGCGGCAAGGCGAAGCTGGATCAGGTAATTATTTACAAAGCCCCCTCTGGGGACTACCTGTATTTCAACCGGGCCGACGAGCGCGACAAGGGCAGTGTGATTGACTTCCTGAAAAACCGGCTGGAAAACCCGCGCATTGCCGGAATTCAGGCCAGCAGGGGCAAAAGTATCTGGGGCAGCGTCCTGGATAATGCCCGGCGCTTTCTGAATCTGCCGGAGCCTCAGCGCAAGACGAGCCCGCAGTTGCAGCAGCTAATTATCCCGGTACAGCGGGGGGATCAGTACGTGCCCGACTTCCTGCGCCAGACCATGCCCCTCACGGACACGCGCCACCTGAATGCGCGCGGGTTGAGCAATGAGACGCTAAGCAACGGCTGTTTTGAGGGGCGCATCCTAAACCAAGTGCACGAGGGCGTCAGTAAGACCGGCCAGCCGTATAAGTTTGTGAACACGGCTTTTCCGCAGGTCTACAATGACAAGATTGTGGGGCTGGAAATCAAGGCCCAGGGCTTCCAAGGGCAGGCCGCTGATTCGCTGAATTCGTCAGCCCTGTGGCTCTCCAATAGTGGGCCCAAGACCAACACCCTCCTAGTGACGGAGACCGCCATTGACGCCCTCTCGCACTATCAGCTCAAGCAACCCACCAACACGATGTACGCCTCCACGTCGGGCCAGCTGACGGGTAACCAGGTGGTCGAAATCCGGCGGCTCATTACCAACCAGAACCTGAAGACGGTGAAGCCCGCCTTCGACCATACGGTGGCGGGTCATGTATTCGATACTAAGCTGATTACGGGCCTGGCGCACGTACTCACGCCGATGCATATCGAGCGCAGCTTGCCGGGCCAACTAACGGTCACCATCAACTCGGATCAGGAGTCTTATTTCCGGAAGCTACACGAGCAGACGAAAAACTATAATCAGCAGGTAACGGAAGGGTATTTCCAGTTGGCTGGCCGCCATGCGCCCCCCACCCACACGTTGCAAAGCGAGCTGATCCTGGCCGGCAAAGAAGCCGACAACCGCTATCAGTTTCACATCCCGAAACGAGTGGAGGCACTCGCGTTTTTCAACCGGGCCCTGCTGCAAAGCTACCCGATGAGCGTGAAGATGGATTTGGAAAAGTCGCGGGCTTCTGACTGGAACAACCAGCTGAAAGAGAGCCTGAAGGAAAAAGCAAACGCGCAGGTACCGGATGCCTTGGCGGCCGAGGAAGCGAACCGCCGCCGAAGCTTGCGTAGATAAGCCATAGGTTGGGGTAGGAAAGGGTAGCCAGCCTATAGCATTACTGCGAACAGTATACCGCCCATCGACCTTTTTTCCTCTCCGGGAAGCGGAGGGCGTAGTCATCGCAGCAGCGCAGAAGGGTCAACAAGTCAGGCTCAGAAAGAAAAGCACCGCTTGATTTCTGAGCCTGACTTGGGGGCCTGTGGTAGTCGTTTTTGTAGTCAGGGGGTAGGGGAGGAGGGAGGCCCCAAATCCGATGATTTTCTGAGCCTGCCGTTCCAGCTAGTTTTAGGTACATCGTCCAGTCAGACGCAGCCTGCACAACCTATGCGGACCGCTCACCCAGGCAAGGACGAAATCAAGGTAAAGGCGAATAGTTATTTAAGTAGTTGCTTAAATACGAAAACAGTAGCTTTGGGGAAAATAGCCCTATGACTTCCCCTTCCTGCATCCGGGTCTTTGCCGATACGGGCCACATCGAGGCCAGCCAGCAGCGCCTGAAGGCCGCCGCACCGCAGTTGCAGACGCTGGCCGCGGTGCTAGCCCTGACGGGCAACGAAGTGCGCCTGCAGCTGCTGTTTCTGCTACTAGACCAGCAGCAACTCTGCGTGTGCGACCTGGCCGACGTGCTGCAGATGAATGTGTCGGCCATTTCCCAACACCTACGCAAGCTCAAGGACGGCGGCGTGGTGCAGGCGCGCAAGGTCGGGCAGACCGTGTTCTACACCCTGACGCCCGCCCTGCGGCCCCTGGTGCAGCCCCTGCTGGCGTCCGTTTCCACCCCCCTCACTACCGCTGCTGTATGAGCCAACCTGCTACCACTTCACCCAAGTCCCTGGCCGGCACGGGCCTGCTGGCGGCGCTGGCGGCTTCGCTGTGCTGTATCACGCCCCTGCTGGCCCTGGTCGGTGGGCTGGGTGGCGTGGCCTCTACCTTCTCGTGGCTGGAGCCCCTGCGACCCTACTTGGTGGCCTTGACGGTGGGGGTGCTCGGCTTTGCCTGGTACCAGCAACTCCGGCCCATAGTCGTAGCGGCCGATGACTGCGGCTGCCCCGTGCCGGCCAAGCCGTCGCTGATGCAGTCACGTGGCTTCCTGGCCAGTGTGACGGTGGGGGCCGCGCTGCTGCTAGCCTTTCCGTACTACGGGGCCCGCTTCTACCCGTCGGCGGCACCCAAACCGGTGGTGGCCACCAGCGCCGGGCCGGTGTGGCAGACAAGTTCCTACCGCATCGGGGGCATGACCTGCGAGGCCTGTGCCCGCCACGTGGAGCACGACGTGCAGCAGCTGCCGGGCGTGCAGCGCGTGCAGGTCTCCTATGACCAGGGCACCGCCCAGGTACGCTTTAACCCAAACGTGACACCTGCTGCCCAGGTAGAGCAAGCCATCAATGGTACCGGCTACTCGGTACTGAATCCCACGTCTTCCCGTTAAGTGTCCAAGTTATGATTCCCCTAACGCCTGCTATTGCTACGCCAGCCGTCACGCTGACCTCGGTGCTCACCTGCCCGGTCTGCCAGCACGCGCAAGCCGAGCAGATGCCCACTGATGCCTGCCAGTGGTTTTACGAGTGCCCCAGCTGCCATACCGTGCTCAAGCCGCTGGCCGGCGATTGTTGCGTGTTTTGCTCCTATGGTACGGTGCCCTGCCCGCCCATTCAGGAGCAGGGCAAAGGCGCCTGCGGCTGCTGCTAATTACCCGCGCCGCTTCGTTTTGCTTTTTGCTGGTTAATTCAACCCCATGGATGGACTCGTGGGCCACGTGGGCCTGGCCGTGCTGACCTTTGCCGTTACCAACGTCGATGACTTGCTCTTACTAGGTTTATTTTTCAGCAACCCCCGCTATCCGACCCGCTCAGTCGTGGCTGGCCAGTTCCTCGGGGTTGGTTTTCTGGTGGGGGTCAGCTTATTCGGGCTGCTGCTCGGCCAATGGGGCCATCCGCAGGTGATGGGCTGGCTCGGCCTAGTGCCCCTGGCGCTGGGGCTACGGGCAGCGTGGCGCCTGCGGAAAGCGGCGGCCGCTGAAATAGCAGAGTTGAAGGAGCCAAACGTGGGCTCTACTCTACTGCAGGTAGCCGCCATCACCATTGCCAATGGGGCAGATAACCTCAGCGTTTACATTCCCTTGTTTGCCACCCTGCCAGCGGTGACCGTGGGGCTGTACTGCGGGGTGTTTGCCGTACTGGTAGGCCTGTGGTGCCTGGTAAGCTATTACCTAGTACAGCACCCGGGCGTCCACAAAGTACTGGCTCGCTACGGCCACATCATCTTACCCTTCTTTCTCATCGCCCTGGGCGGCTGGATACTTTTCGAGACCCAAGCCTACACTTTGGTGCTGCGTTAGGTGGTGCCTGTTGCGCTACATTTGCTGGTCGAGCAGACGCTGCAGGTCCGCCGGCAGGGGCATCGGTTGCTCTGCTCTCACGTTGGCACCCCCGGTATTTCCCGTCGGCACCCGGCCGACTAACGAACCGAGGAACCCAAATACAATACGGGGAAGCTGACCTAAAATTTCCCGCCCGTTACGGGTACGCCAGCCGTGCCACAGCATGAGCAGGTGCACGTGCGTGTGGGACACGGCCCAGCGCTGCCCCAGCACATGCGCCCGCTCCAGATGATGAAACGCGCTGGCCGCATCCTGCCGGGCATAGGCGGCCCGGGCGGCTTGCAGCTCCTGCTGAAAATGGGGCCGCAGGGAGGGAGGAAGTAACAGGGTTTGCATGGTTTCGATAAGGATTGGTTACTCGATAGCAGGTGCCGTGTGGGCCTGCAGCCAGCGCTGGTACTGGTTGATTTCAACCTGTTGGTCCTGCACAATGCGGCGGGCCTCCGCCCTCAACTCCGGGTTCCGGCCAAAGGCCAGCTCAGTCTGCGCCAGGGCCACGCCACTGCGGTGGTGCACCTGCATGAGCGTGGCAAAGTCGGCGTCAACGGTGCCGGGTAACACCGGCAGCTGCCGTAGCGGGGCCAGCGCCGCGGCTATCCGCCGCACAAACGGGTCGCGGTTGTTGCCGGGTCGGTACTCCTGGCCCTGGGGCGGATCCCGCCGCAGCGCCAGCAGCAGCACCTGCTTGTCCCGTCGGTGGCCCTTGAGTACGTGCTGGGCCATGGTGCGTAGGGTGGAGTCCAAGCCATGGGAGATCTCGACCGCCGCCAAGCGCTGGGCCCCGGCGTGGTGCACGGCCATCAGGCGGGCAAAGTCTTCGTCCCAGCAGCCAATGCGGCGCACCGTGTCCAATTGGCGCACCAGCAGCTGCAGGGAGTCGGCCAGATTCGGAAGCCCGGCCACCGAGGCCGGAGCCGGCTTGGCCGCGCCGGGTATTTTGGCTTCGTGCGCCGCCGAATCAGCGGTCTCGGAACTACAGCTGCTTACGGCCAGGGCCAGGAGTAGGGCCGCCAGCAGCAGCGCCCCGCCGGAACGGAAGTAGGGGCGGGGCGCCGGGGTGCAGCGCGTGGAAAGCAGGTCGGGGTGCATGGCAAGCCGCGGTTATTGGTTAATACCGGATCCGATGAGGGGAACGTCGTAGGGGGGCATGGTAAAGGGAGAGAAGGGGTGGGGAAAGACAGGGTATTCCTGAGGGGGTACGTGGACCTACTTGTGGTCCGGCTCGATATGCACCAGCACGTTGTACACGGCCGGCCGGGCTTGCTTGATGGCCGCTTTCACGGCCCCGGCAATGGCGTGGCCTTGGCGCACGCTGATGCCCCCGTCCACCAGCACGTGCAGGTCCACAAAAAACTCAAAGCCCATCTTGCGCACGAAGCACTTCTCGGTGCCCACGACCCCGGGCACGGCTTCGGCCAGGGCGCGTACGTCCGCGACCCAGGGGCCGGCCGGGGCTTCGTCCATAATTTCCCCGAACGCAGGCCGGAAGATGTGGTAGGCGTTGTAGACGATAAAGCCGCAGGCCACCAGCGCGGCCCAGTCGTCGGCACTCTCGTAGCCCGCCCCACCCAGCAGGGCAATGCTAATGCCCACGAAGGCCGTGCACGAGGTAATGGCGTCGGCTCGGTGGTGCCAGGCATCAGCCTTGACGGCGGCGCTGTCTACTTCCTGGCCCACGCGCATTACCCGGCGGTAAAGGGTTTCCTTGAGGGCAATGATGACGGCCAGCACGGCCAGCGTAAAGCGCGCGGGCAGGGCGTGGGGCGTCTGAATGCGCTGAATGCTTTCGTAGGCGATGAAAGCGGCCGCACCCACGAGGGCGGTGGCGACCAAAATGGCCGCCAGGGGCTCGGCTTTGCCGTGCCCGTACGGGTGATTTTCGTCGGGCTCGCGGGCAGCCGTGCGCAGCCCCAGCCAGACAATGCCGGAGCTCACAATATCGGTGGCGGACTCGATGGCATCGGCAATCAGGGCGTAGGAGTTGCCCAACACGCCGGCTGTGCCCTTGCCCAGCACCAGGGCCATGTTGGCCCCAATGCCCAGCAGCGTCGAGGCCTGGCCGCGCTCGGCGCGCTCACGGTTGGTGGGAGAGGCAGTTGGGGTCATATGGTTAGGCGCGTAGGAGTAGGTCAGCCGGCCCGCAAGTAGCGCAGGCCTCTTTACAAGTGGGTTTCGTGCTGGGCAAACTCGCCGCGCTCCACCTGAATGGTAGCGTGCTGCACGGCGTGCTGGCCCGTCACGTAGGCGTGGGCCCGGGCCAGCACCTCGTCGTGCTGGGCGCCCTCGGCCAGTACGATGTGGGCGCTAAAGGCGTTGACCCCGGAAGTGAGCACCCAGGCGTGCAGGTCGTGCACGCCGGCTACCCCGGGCTCGGCCAGCAGGCCTTGGCGTAGGGCTGCCAGGTTCACGTCGGTGGGGGTGCCTTCCAGCAGCACGGCCACGGCTTCCTTGAGCAGGGTCCAGGTGCGGGGCAGGATGAACAGGCCAATGCCGGCCGAGAGCAGCGGGTCCGCATAGTACCAGCCGGTGGTGAGCATGAGGATGCCCGCCGCGATGACACCGATGGAGGTGAGCATGTCCGAGAGCACCTCGAAGTAGGCGCCTTTCATGTTCAGACTTTCACTTTTGCCCTGGCGCAGCAAATACATGCAGTACAGGTTGATGATCAGCCCCACGCTGGCGACCCACAGCATGGTGGTGCTCTCCACCTTGGGCGGATTGAGAAAGCGGAAATAAGCCTCGTAGAGGATGTAGAGCGAAATCAGGATGAGCACCACCGCGTTGGTGAGGGCCGCCAAAATTTCAAAGCGGTAGTAGCCGTAGGTGCGCTCGGGGGTGGCGGGCTTCTCGGCGAAGCGGATGGCTAGCAGGGCCAGGCCCACGCCGGCCACGTCGGTGAGCATGTGGCCCGCGTCAGCCAGCAGGGCTAGGCTGCCGGTGAAGTAGCCGCCGATGACTTCGGCGACCAGGTAGGCCAGGGTCAGAAAAAAGACGATGGTCAACTGGCGCTTATTGCGCCCGGCGGCGCTGCCGCTCATCCCGTGGGCGCCACTCATAAAGTCGAGTCATTATGGTGGTGGGGGCCCTGCCGCAGCTCCGCGGGCATTTTCTCAATAACCGAGGGCGCGGCGGCGGGGGGCGGAGCCAGCGCGGGCGGACCACTAGCTACCACCCCGGGCGTGGCGTAGTCCATGCGCTGGATGCGTACGGCGTTAAGAATAGCCAGCAGGGCCACGCCCACGTCGGCAAACACCGCTTCCCACATGGTGGCCAGGCCCCCGGCGCCCAGGGCCAGCACGATGCCCTTGACAACAAAGGCCAGCCAGATGTTCTGCCACACCACCGAGTGGGTGGCGCGGGCGATGCGCCGGGCGGTGGCAATCTTGCTGGGGTGGTCGGTTTGAATCACGACGTCTGCCGTTTCGATGGTGGCGTCCGAACCCAGACCCCCCATGGCAATGCCCACGTCGGCCAGGGCCACCACCGGCGCATCGTTGACCCCATCGCCCACGAAGGCCAGCTTGCGGCCCGCATCCTTGTACTGCTGCACGTAGTGGGCTTTGTCTTCGGGCAGCAGCCCGCCGTGGGCCTCGTCAATGCCGAGTTCCTTGGCCACCCGCTGCGTAATGCTGTCCTTGTCGCCGGAGAGCATCACGATTTTGGTGATGCCATCGGCCCGCAGCTCCTGCACCGTGCGGACGGCATCTTCCTTGGGCGCGTCGGCTACGGTCAGGTAGCCGGCGTACTTCCCGTCTACGGCCGCTACCACGATGCTGTCAACGATTTGGTCGACTTCAGCCGGGTAGGCCACGCCAAACTTGGTGAGCAGCTTGGTGTTGCCCGCGAGCACGTCGCGCCCGTCAACCCGACCGCGCATGCCGTGGCCACTGATTTCCTCCACGTTTTCGACGGGTACCCCGGCCGTGGCGGCGCCCACGTGGAGCACCACGGCCTTGGCGATGGGGTGGGTCGATTTGGTTTCCAGCGCGCCCACCAGGCGCAGCAGCTGCGGGGCGTCGAGGCCGGCCGCTGGCTGCACCTGCTGCACGGCAAACACGCCCTGGGTGAGCGTGCCGGTCTTGTCCATGACCACCGTGTCGAGCTCGCGCATTAAATCCAGGAAGTTGGAGCCCTTGAACAGGATGCCGTTTTTGGACGCCGCCCCGATGCCGCCGAAGTAGCCCAGCGGAATGCTGATGACCAGCGCGCAGGGGCAGGAAATCACCAGAAACACCAGGGCCCGGTAGAGCCAGATGCGAAACACGTAATCATCCACCACGAAGTAGGGCACCACGATGAGCAGCACGGCCAGGGCCACCACGATGGGCGTGTAGACCTTGGCGAACTTGGTGATGAACTGCTGGGTTTTGGCCTTGCGCCCCACCGCGTCCTGCACCATGGCCAGAATCTTGGCCAGCTTGGTGTCTTTATAACTTGCCGTAACCGCCACCTGAATCAGCGACTCCAGGTTGACCATGCCGGCCAGTACCACTTCGCCGGCCTGCTTGGTCTGCGGCACCGATTCCCCCGTAAGTGCCGCCGTGTTGAACGAAGCCGGGCCTTTGGCCAGCGTGCCGTCCAGGGCTACTTTCTCGCCGGGCTTGACCTCGATGGTATCCCCCACCACGACCTGCTTGGGGTCCAGGACCACCGTTTGCCCGTTGCGGATGACGGTGACTTCGGTGGCCTGGATTTCGAGCAGGGCTCGGATGCTGCGCTTGGCCCGGTTCACGGCCGCGTCCTGAAACAGCTCGCCCACAGTGTAGAATAGCATCACGGCCACGCCTTCCGGGTACTCGCCGATGGCAAAGGCCCCGAGCGTGGCCAGGCTCATGAGCAGAAACTCGTTGAAGATGTTGCCCGAGGGGATGCTCTGCAGGGCCGAGCGGATAACCTTCCAGCCCACGAGCAGGAAGGCCACGCCATACCAGCCCAGGCGCACGTAGTCAGCAAACCAGGCCACGTCGAAATAGTCCATGGCCAGGCCGCCCAGCAGCAGGGCCAAACTCACCCCGGGCCACAGGTAGGGGTTGGCACTGGCCGGGCCGTGGTCGTGGTCCCCATCGCCGTGGTCGTGGCCGGCGTGCGCCTCGGTGGCCTGACCACCCAGGTCGACGACCTTTTTACCAACGGGGTGGTTGTGGCCCGTGTGGTCGTGACCGGGCACGTCGTGGCCTTCGGGATTGGCGGCCGCGTCGGGCGTGAGCTGCTCGCGGGTGAGGGCGCCCACGTTTTCGAGCTGCACCTGCTTGGCAGTGTTGAGCTCTTCGTCGGTGTTGGAGGAGGTTGGGTCAGGCATAGGAAAAGAAGCGTCTGGTTAAAAAAATACAGGAGCGGCCAGCCGGCGGCTACCAGTCCACGAAAAAGCTGGCCACGCCCACCAGCACGAGCACCGCGCCCGTCAGCTGCCGTTCGTGCCGGGCCAGTCCGTCGACGTTGAGGCCCTGCAGGCTGCGGTGGGCCAGCGCCACCAGGGCGCACATAGCCGACACGGAAGCCAGTAGGTACACGCTCATAAGCAGGGCCAGGGCCGCCGGGCCGTGGGTGCCGGCAGCTAAAAAGAAGGTCTGAATCTCCAGGCACGGGGCCAGGAACATCGTCGCGGCCAGCCCTAGCACCACGCGTCGGCGGGGCGGGCGCCGGCTGAGCGGCCGCAGGTCAGGGTGGGTATGACCGGGCCCGGAAAAGGCGTAGAGCAGGCCAATGGCAATGAGCAGCAGCGGCGCTACCCCGCCGGCAAACTGCTCGAAGCGAGCCGAGAGGCGCCAACCCAGCAAACCCAGGGCCAGCCCGATGCCTACGGTGCTGAGCACGTGCGCGAGGCCGGCCACCAGCGTCACCCCCACCGCCCGTCGCAGGGCCAGCCTTCGGCCCGCGCTACGGCCAGCACGGGCGCCCAGTGGTTGGGAATGGCGGCGTGGAGTAGACTCAGCACAAAGGCACCGGTGAGTAGTTCAAACATGGGAAGCGGGGTCAGGAAAAGCGCACCGCCGGTTACGAGGACAAACCTCGGGCTAGGGGCGATGCAATGCTATTGCATTGTTTAGGCGGGGGGTAAAGTAGCGTCCGCGCAGCGGGCGCACAGGCCCTTCATCACCAGGCTGGTTTCCTGCACCTGGTAGGCGCCGGGCAGGGCAATGACCGGCACGGCCACCGTGGGCAGGCAGGCCGTTTCCCGGCAGCGGGTGCAGAAGAAATGCACGTGCAAGTCCTGGTGGTGCTCAGGCGTACAGCTGGGTTCGCAGAGCGCAAACTTGACGGCGCCGCTGCCGTCCTCGATGCGGTGCACCAGGCCCTTGTCGGTGAAGGTTTTCAGCGTGCGGTGCACGGTGATGCGGTCGGCGGGCTGGAGCAAAGCCTCAACGTCGGTTAGGCTTAGCGCCGCTGGGTGCTGGACCAGCACGTCGAGCACCAGCAGGCGCATGGCCGTGGGCGTTATCTGCTTGGCGATCAGGGTATCTTCGAGGGGATGAGCCATACGATGGAACGGATGTGAGTAGCGAGGAGCCACCGCTTTTGCATTGTAGCGAGCCGCAAAGCGCTGGGGTTAAGCTATTGCCAAGTAAGGAATTAGGACCGGGGCCAGAAGAGCATGATGCCAATGCCGAGCAGCACGATCGACCCGCCCAGCAAGTCGAATCGGTCGGGCCGGTAACCATCGAAGTACCACCCCCAGGCAATGGACATAACCACGAAAATGCCCCCGTAGACGGCGTAGGTTTTGCCGAAGGCAGTGGGTTGCCACGTCGCCACCCAGCCATACAGCACCAGCAGGATGGCGCCTAGGAGCCCCATCCACCCGGGTCGGTCGGCCTTGAGCCACTGCCAGACCAGGTAGCCCCCGCCGATTTCGCAGAGTCCCGCCAGAATAAAGGCGGCCAAGGGTTGTAGGTACTGCATGGTTCCGGGAAGAAGGTGGAATGCTGGAGGAAGCGGGCGAAGGCCTCAATGGCCCTCGCCTTCCTCCTCGGCGTTTTTCAGCTTGGCCAGCAGCGAGTAGGCGCCGTCCGTGACGAAAGTGGTGGTGGCTGCCACGGTCTCGGGCAGGATAACTTCGGTATAGCCGTCCTCGCTGCGGCTCAGCGTCACGGGCACCAGGCGGTAGCGCCCGGCGGCTTCCACGGCAAAAACGTAGTTCTGGCTCTCAAAGCGCACCAGGGCCGCGTCCGGCAGGGTGGGGGCCTGGCTGCGGCCGGTTTCAATCAGGGCCCGCACGTAGAGGCCGGGCAGCAGGGCCGGGTCGTTTTCCTCGTCCAGGTGGCCGTGCACGCGCACGGTGCGGTCCGCGCCGATGGCTTTGCCCACCAGGTATACCCGGGCCGTGCGCTCGCGGCGGGTACCGGTGGAGTCGCTGGCCAGGGTAAAGCGAATGAGCTGCCCGTTCTGCACCCGGGCTACGTCGCGCTCAAACACGGTGAGCTCCACGTGCAGGTGCTCGGGGTCCACAATTTCAAACAGGGCATCGGTGGCCGTCACGGCTTGGCCCACCGTCACGTTGACGGCCCGCACGAAGCCCGCCCGCGGGGCGCGGATGCTAGCCGTGGTGACTATCTTTCCGCCTACCGGCAGGCCAGCCAGCCGCAGCCGGGCCGCCTGGGCATTGGTTTGGACCTGCAGGGCGTTGTAGTCGGCTTGGGCCCGCTGGTAGTTTTTCTGCGGGGCCACTTCCTGCTCGTAAAGCTCCTTCTGGCGGGCCAGCTCGGTGCGGGCATACTCCAGGCGGGCGCGGGTTTCCAGGTAGTCCTGCTGCAGGGTTACAAACTCGGGGTTGCGGATGGTGGCCAGCACCTCGCCCTTGCGCACCCGGGCGCCCTGCAGTAGTTCCGTATGGTCCACGAAGCCGCCCAATGGAGCCGTGATAGACACGGCGCTTTCCGGGGCACGTCCAGCGTGCCGGTCACGGCCAGGCCCGTGCCCATAGGGCGGGAAGCCAGGGGGCCGGTTTTCAGCCCGCCGGCCTGTTGCTCGGCGGCGGTAAGGGTCACCACATCGGCGGCTTCCTCGCCCTCGTGGGCTTCCTCCCCGCCTTCCTCCCCGGCATGACCCCGGCCGCGGTGGTGGCCTCGGCGTGGTCCGCGTCGGCGGTTTCGTTTTCCTTGCTGCAGCCGACCAAGGTCAGGGCCAGCAACAGCGCTAGGGATGCTAGGTTCTTCATGAGTAGTAAGTCGAGAGAAGGGTTACTGGACCGCCGTGCCGAGCAGGTAGTCCAGGTCGATAACAGTTTGGTTGTGCTCAAGCACGGCGTCGAGATAGGCCGTGCGCACGCTCAGCGCGCGCTCCAGGTTAAGGAGTAGTTCGGAGTAGGTGGTTTCGCCGGCCTTGTAAGAGAGCTGGCTCAGGCGCACGATGGTCGTGGCCTGGGGCAAGCCCGTCTGCTCGTAAAACTGCACCCGCCGCTGCTGCTCCTGCAGGCGCACGCGCAGCTCGTCGAGCTGGGCCGCGGCCTCGGCTTGGTAGCGCTGGTACTGGGCCGTGGCCACCTGCTCCTGCAGCTGGGCGGCCTGCACCCGGGCCTTCTGGGCCCCGCGCAGCAGGGGGATGGCTACGCCGGCCTGCACGCTCTGGAACCGGTCGCCGGTCCCGTAGGTCTGGGGGCGCCCGTCCACCTCGTAGGTGCCGCGCAAGGTCTGGTTGGTGTAGCCCACGTTTACCTGGGGCAAGCCCTGGGCCCGTTCCACCCGGGTTTCGGCCCGGCGCTCGGCCAGCTGCTGCCGCAGCGCCAGCGCCTGGGGCGTGGCGGTTAGCTGGGCGGAGTCAGGCGAGGCTACCGGGGCCGCGAGGCGCTGCAGCGTGCTGTCCGCCACGGCCACGGGTTGGGGAGCTTGCAGCAGGGCCTGGAGCTGCCGCTGGGCCACCACCAGGTCCGCCTGGACTTGGGCCAGCAGGTTTTGGGTTTCCCCCTGCTGGATGAGGGCGTTAGCCGGCTCCAGCCGGTTTACTTCCCCGGTTTTAAACCGCAGGTTCGCGGCGCGCAAGAACTCGGTATAGATGCTGTCCTGCCCGCGCAAGGTGCGCAGGCGGTGCCGGGCGTGCACGGCCTGCTCGTAGGTCAGCCGCACTTGCCGGCGCAGCTGGGCCTGTACCTGCCGGAGCTGCTGCTCGCGGGTGGCAATCTGCGCCTGGCTCAGGCCCGCCTGGGCCTTGTAGTAGCCCGGCAGGGCCAGCGACTGACCGATGCTGAGCACGTTGTCGGCGAGCGGGGAGTTCACCTGCCCGTAGTTGCCCAGGAGGGTGGTGCGACCCACGTCAAAAGCCGTGCGGCGCAGGGCCTGCTGGGCTTCCAGGGAACGTTGGGCGGCCTGCACCGTGCCGTTGGCCTGCAGGGCCTGGCCCACCGCCTGGTTGGCGGTCAGCGGCCCTTGGGCCCGGGCGGGCGCCGCGGTGAGCAAACTACCCAGCACGAGCAGCACCACCGACACGGGGATAGTGGCCGTAGCGTGTCGCTTTTCTTCTCCCTTTGGTTTCGACTGGCGCTCGGACAGAGCATACAGTACGGGCAACACGAGCAGGGTGAGCAGGGTGGCCGTAACCAATCCCCCGATGACTACCGTGGCTAGGGGGCGCTGCACTTCCGCGCCCGCCGACTGCGACAGGGCCATGGGCAGGAAGCCCAGCGAGGCGACAGTAGCCGTCATCAGCACGGGCCGCAAACGCACCTGGGTGCCTTCCAGAATGCGCTGGTAAAGGTCGCTGTGGCCTTCGTCCTTGAGTTGATTAAAGTAACCAATGAGCACGATGCCGTTGAGTACGGCCACGCCGAACAGGGCAATGAATCCCACGCCGGCCGAGATGCTAAAGGGCATGCCCCGCAGCCACAACGCTAGCACCCCGCCGATGGCCGAGAGCGGAATGGCAGTGAAGATGAGCACTGACTGCTTGAGGGAGCCAAAGGTGAAGAACAGCAGGGTAAAAATGAGCCCCAGGGCCACGGGCACGGCGATGCTCAGCCGCTCGGTGGCCTCGCGCAGGTTCTCAAACTGGCCGCCGTAGGTGGTGTAGTAGCCGGGCGCGAACTTGATTTGCTGCTCCACCCGGCCCTGTAACTCCGTGACCACACTCTCCACGTCGCGGCCCCGCACGTTGAAGGCCACGGAGATGCGGCGCTTGGCATCATCGCGCTGAATCTGGTTGGGGCCCTCCTGCAGGTCCACCGTGGCCACCTGCTCCAGGGGAACCTGCTCGCCCGCCGGGGTGGCGATGAGCAATTGGCGCACCTGGCTGATGTTCTGACGCAGCTCGGGAGCCAGGCGCAGCACCACGTCGAAGCGGCGTTCCTGCTCAAAGAGCAGGCCGGCGGTCTGCCCGGCAAAGGCGGTCTGCACCGTGCGGTTCACGTCGTCGGCATTCAGGCCGAAGCGGGCCAGGCGATTGCGGTCCAGCTTGACCACAATCTGGGGCAGGCCCGTGACCTGCTCCACGTACACGTCCTCGGCCCCTTCGACCCGGCGCACCAGGCGGGCAGCCTGCTCGGCGTAGGAGGCCAGCTGTTGCAGATCCTCGCCGTAGATTTTGAGCACCACGTCTTGCTTGGCCCCCGAAATCAATTCGTTGAAACGCATCTGAATGGGCTGCTGAAAGCCGAAGGTGACGCCCGGGATGACGCTCAGCGCTTCGGCCATCTTTTCGGCCAGCTCCTCGCGGTTGCCCGCGGAGGTCCACTTGTCCGGGTCTTTTTCCAGAATCACCATCACGTCGGCCGCTTCCACCGGCATGGGGTCGGTGGGAATCTCGGCGGCCCCAATTTTGGCGACTACCTCCTGGACTTCGGGGAACTGCTCTTTGAGAATGGCGCCCGCCTGCAGGCTTTTATCCACGGTGTAGCTCAGCGAGGAGCCCGTGAGCGTACGCATTTCCACAGCAAAATCCCCTTCCGATAGCTGGGGAATAAACTCGCCTCCCAGGGTGCGGAACAGCAGCAGGGATCCCGCAAACAGAGCCACGGCGGCCGTGAGCACCACGGCCTTGCGGCGCAGGGCCCACTCGAGCAGGGGGCGGTAACGGGCTTCGAGCCAGCGCATCATCCGGTCCGAGAAGTTCGGTTGGTGCGCGGTGTTGCGACTAAGGGCCAGCGCCGCCATCATGGGCACGTAAGTGAGCGAGAGGATAAAGGCGCCGATAATGGCGAAGGCCACAGTCTGGGCCATGGGCCGGAACATCTTGCCCTCGATGCCGACGAGCGCCAGCAGGGGCAAATACACGATGAGAATAATGATTTCGCCAAAGGCGGCCGAGGAGCGGATTTTGGCGGCGGCCGTATAGGTTTCCTCGTTCATCTGGTCGCTGCTCAGGCGGTTACCCGGCACCTGCAGCTGCCCGCCGTGCAGGCGGTGCACGATGGCTTCGACGATGATGACGGCCCCGTCCACGACCAGCCCGAAGTCGATGGCGCCGAGCGAGAGCAGGTTGCCCGACACGCCGAAGAGCTGCATCATGGCAATGGCAAAGAGCATGGCCAGCGGAATGACGGAGGCTACGACTAAGCCCGCCCGCCAGTTGCCCAGGAACAGGATGAGCACGAAGAGCACGATCAGGGCCCCCTCAATCAAATTGGTTTTCACGGTGCCGATGGCCCGGCCCACCAGCTCGGAGCGGTCCAGATACACGTCGATGGCCACGCCCTCGGGCAAGGATTTCTCCACCGTGGCCATGCGCGCTTTCACATCTTTAATGACGTCGTTAGCGTTGGCGCCCTTGAGCATGAGCACAATGCCGCCGGTGACTTCGCCTTCCCCGTTGCGGGTCATGGCCCCGTAGCGCACGGCCGAGCCCAGGCGCACGTCGGCCACGTCGCGCACCAGCACGGGCAGGCCGCCCTGGGTGTTGCGCACGACGATGTTACCCAGGTCGGCCGCGTTCTCGGCCAGGCCTTCGGTGCGGATAAAGTAGGCCGTGGGCTTCTGGTCGAGGTAGGCGCCGCCGGCGTTCTGGTTGTTGGCGGCCACGGCCTGGTGTACCTGCTCGATGGTCACGTTCAGGGAGCGCAGGCGCGTGGGGTCCAGGGCAATTTCGTACTGCTTGAGCAGCCCCCCGAAGCTGGCCACGTCGGCCACGCCGGGCGTGCCCAGCAGCTGGCGCCGCACAATCCAGTCCTGAATCGTGCGCAGCTCGCGCGCACCGTACTTCTTTTCGTAGCCGGGCTTGGCCCGCACCAGGTATTGGTAGATTTCGCCCAGGCCGGTGGTGACCGGGGCCAGCTCGGGCCGGCCGATGCCTGCGGGGATCTGACTTTCGGCTTCGCGCAGGCGCTCGGCCACCTGCTGGCGGGCCCAGTAGATGTCGACCCCGTCCTCGAAGACGATGGTGACCACCGAGAGGCCAAAGCGGGAGAAGGAGCGCACCTCCTCACGGTCCGGGATGGTGGCCAGGCTTTGCTCGATGGGAAAGGACACCAGCCGCTCAATGTCGCTAGCGGCCAGGGAAGGGGCCACGGTGTAGACGACGACCTGGTTGGTGGTAATATCCGGCACCGCATCAATCGGCAGCCGGCTCAGGGAGTAGCCGCCCCAGGCGATGAGCGCCAGGGTCAGTATCCCAATGATGAGCTTATTGTGGATGGAAAAATGAATGAGCCGGTCAAACATGCTGGCTGGGGAAAAAGGCTAGAAATCCTGACTTAGGGCGGCCGGAGCACCGGAAGGCTCAACGACGGCAGGGTCCGAGCACCGCGAAACGGGTGCACGCGTCACGGGGAGCGGGCACCACAGGGCACCCGTTCCCAGAAGGGACCGGAAGAAAGAGGAAACTAGGCTTGCGGAGGCTGCCAGATGGTGCCCGGCAGGTGCCGGGGGCCGGGGGGCGCTAGCCGGGCAAAGCGACTGGGCGCGTAATACGTCCGGGGCTGCACGACCAAGGGAACACCCAGGGCAAGCGGCAGCGAGGTACTCGCGCAGCACTGACACTGACACATGGGGGTGCACCAATCCAATCCCGCATGCGAACCTGCCTCCTGCTGAGAGGCCGCGGTGACCAACGTCTGCAGGCTATCCGCGCGCACTGGCTCCCGGTCTACGCACGGCAGACAAGCCAACACAGCTAGGTAACAGGCAAAAAAGATGGAGAGGAATCGCATGCAAGCAAGACGGGATGGTGCAAACCTACGAAATGCGCACCAATAAGGATACAACCAGGGGTTAATCTGGCAACTGCCCGGACAAGGTTTGCGAATCAATCAGCCACTGGCCTTGCTGGCAGGTAAGCACGGAGACCGCCGTGTAGCAGCGCCGCACCTGGCGCCGCGCTGCCGCAGAAACAGGCTCGGACAGGCAATACGTTTCCACGGCCAGCGAGCGGGTTGAATCGGTCAGGACCCTTACCCGGTAGTCCTGCAGGGGTAGGGCGGGGCGGCACCAGCCGCGGCAGCCGGCCAGCCGCACAAAGCGGGCGTGCCCGGGGCGTTCCGCCCGGTCTACCGTCCAGGCTGAGAGGGTAAACGCCACGAGGGCGGCCGCGGAGTCGCCGACTTGGCGAGCGTGGCGATACGCGAGCAGGGTTTGCCGCACGTCAGCTTCAACCGAGGAAGGCCGGCTTGGTTCGCCCGCGGGCGCCCCGGCCAGCAACAAGGGCACCGCCAGCGCCGGCAAGACCAGCGCGGCCGCTAGCAAAAAAAGGTTGGAAAGGGCATGCATCAGTAACGGCTGGTCGTAATTAACACGTGTGCCAGCCCGATAAGGTTTGGTTAGTAGTCGCACCAGATTGTCTGGGCCAGACCGTGTGGCCAACGACAGGTAGACTTACGGATGGTAAAGTAAGCGTTCACACTAATGCATACATTGTACTTGTATGGACGCGGGCCCCGCGACGGTTCCGAATTAGAAATAAGAAGATAGTCCCAACTGCACGGTGGCCGACCGAACCGAGGGGTTGCCCAGAAAGTCGCGGGCCCACTGCTGGCGGTAGTTCAGGCGCACCACCGTCAAGGGGGAGGACCGCCAACTCAGGGCCGGCACCAGGGCCCAGGTCTCGTCGCCGATGGCCCCGCCGGTTTCCGTGAACCGGTTCCGGTTCCAGTCCACGTATTCTAAGCGCAGGCCGGCATTGAGCACCGCGTGTTCGTAGCCGAACACCCGGCCCTTGCGCACGGGCTGCACCAGGTCCAGGAAGCCGCCAATTTGGCGGCCCCCGTACTGTGGGGCGTAGTTGTCGGGCACGTTTACCCGCACCCAGGCCCACTCCCCGGTCAGGGCCGTGCCGGAGCCGGGCAGGGTGGTGTTGGCGTCCACGGCCCACACGTCGAGCCGGCGCTTCTGATCCAGCACCAGGCCGTCATCCTCGAACTTGTTGTAGACCTGACCCATGTGCGAGAGCCCCAGCTCGCCCACCTTCTGCCGCCGCAAAGCCACCTTGGCGGTGGTCAGCAGCTGCCCGTTGAAGTTTTCCTCGAAGCGGTCGGGGTTGGCCTTGCTGGCCGGCAAAAAAGTGCGGCTCTCGGCGTTGTCGACGACTGAGTTGTCGAAGCCGTTGGTCAGGTAGGCTTCGTAGGCAAACACCCAGCGGTCAGTGTACTTTTTGCCGAAGAAGCCGGCCCCCACGTTGCTCCAGGTGGCGGGCAGCAGCTGGGTGGCCGCAATCGGCCGATCCACGAACTCCCACTTCGGGCCATCGTGGTTCTGGTTGAAGGCCCCGATGGGGTTCATCACGATGCCGCCGCGCACGTTGAGCAGGGGGCTGAACTCAAAGTCGACGGAGGCGAACTCAATGTTGATTTCCTTGGTGCCGTCCTCGAACTCAATTTCAGTCAGAAACTTGACCCGCTTGCTGATGGCCGAGGACACGAACAGGGTTACGCGCCGCATCTGAAACTGGTGGCCCTCGCCGATGCCGTCCGTGCGGCCGTTCTGATAGTTTGCTTCCACGTAGCCGCCCAGGGCCACGGGCAGGCGCCCGGCCTGCAGAAACGGGCGGTTGTAGACGGCGTCCATATTGAGCTGGGGCCGACCCGTGGTGTCAGTGGGCACGCGGCGCAGCAGCCCGGGGTCGCGCAGCAGCGTAGGGTCAATTTGCGCCAGGGCCGGGCCCGTCACGGCCAGCAGCAACAGGGTCAGGAGCTTCTTCATGACGCGGCCCGTAAGTCCAGGAATAAGTCAGTGCCGGCCACGCGGACCGGAAAGCTGCGCAGCGGCGCGGCGGCCGGCCCGTTGGTGACCTGGCCGCGGCTGTCGAACTCGCTGCCGTGGGCCGGGCACTGCAGGGCCGTTCCGCTGGCCTGCAGCTCGGCTCCCTGGTGGGCGCACTGCATCCACAGGGCCGAGTAATCGGTCTCGCCGAAGCGGAACACGCAGATAGGAAAGCGCAGGGCCTCATCGCGCACCACCACGAAGGGGCGGTACGCCACCGGCGAGCTGCCCTCAATGACAAACTCGCGCAGGGCCACCCGGACGCCGTCCGCGGTGAGCGTGGTGGCCGCGTAGCGGGTGGTAGCGCAGCCGCTTAGCCCGGTGCCCAGGGCCACCGCCCCGAGGCAGGCCCCGCAGCCGCGTCCAATAAATTGCCGACGATTCATAAGGATGGTGATAGTTAAGGGAGCCCGATTACAAGCTTTTCAGAAAGTCTACCAGCTGGCGCTGCTCGGCGGCGCTGAGCCGGTCGTGCCGGTCGCGGCTGCCCGTGGCCTCACCGCCGTGCTGCGCGATGGCGGCTTCGATGCTGCGGGCACGGCCGTCGTGCAAGAGGAAATAGCTGCCTCCCTGCGAGTTGGGTGAGAGACCCAGGCCCCAGAGCGGCGGGGTGCGCCACTCGGCCGGCTGGGCGCTGCCTTCGGTATAGCCGTCGTTAAGGCCGGGACCCATGTCGTGCAGCAACAGATCGGTGTAGGCCCGCACGGGCCGGTTAGCCAGGGCCGCTACCGGGGAGTCGCCGGTGCGCAGCTCGGGCGTGTGGCACTTGCCGCAGCCCACCTGCACAAACAGCTGCTCACCGGCTAGCACGGCTGCCTGCTCGGTTTCTCGGGGCTGGGGGGCTTTCAGGAACTTGAGGTAGGCCACTACGTCCTGCACTTTCTGGTTGCTCACCTCCGGGTCGAGCACGTTGTGAGTGTTCGGGTCGCGGTCTTCAAAAAAGGAGATGACCCCCATGTCCTGGTTGTAGGCCGAGGCCGTTTGGTGCAGCAAATCGTAGGCGGCGGCTTTTTTGCCGAAGCGGCCGATGTACTTGCCCGCCCGGGGCCGGGCGTCCGGCCGCAGGGTGGCGTAGTCGGGCACGGTTATCCAGTTGGGCCGGCCGCTGATGCCGTCGCCGTCGCGGTCGTTGGGATCGGCCAGGGCCAGCAGGGCGTCGTCGGGCACGGCGTCGAGGAAGCCCAGGCCGGTGTTAGCCGGGGGGTAAAGCGGCTGTGGACCACGCCGGCCGGCAGCACCTCGGGCATTAAGCCGGGCAAGGCGCGGTGCTGGAGCTGGGGGCCCTGGCGCCCGGCGAAGGGATTGCCCGTGCTGTCCACCTGCCCGAAGCGGGTGAGCGTGGTAGCAGGGTGGCCCTTGCCGTCGCCGGCGTGGCAGCTGCCGCAGCTGTTGCTCACGAACAGCGGCCCCAGGCCGTTGGCACTGGTAAACACCTCATCGTTGAAGGCTACGTCGCCGCGCAAAAACTGCCCCGACTGCTCGGTGGTGAGGCCCGCCACCGGGCCGTCGAGGAGGGAGTCCTCGGGTGGGGGCCGGTCATCAGGGTTTCGCAGGAAGACAGCAGCGCGAGGGCTGGGGCCAGCCAAATCAAGAGAGAACGGGTCTGGCGCATACGCTAAAGAGGGTATCAGGCAGGGGTTCGGCCGAGATACTCCCAAAGCTATCAATTATTTTTAGACTAATCTAAAAATTTGTTTCGGGTTTGCTAAACTGTGTCTTTCCGAGGAGTTGCTGCCAGAGTAATTTTTCGAATGCGCGACGCTCGGCGAAGGCCGCGTGGAACAAGGGGTAGTAAACGCGGAAGGGGGTGGTTTAAGAAGGATGGGCAGACGAAGGACGTATAGTTCATGGGTTAGGGCAACCAAATCCAGCAGGACGTCGCCCGACCATCGTCGTACATATGATCAGGCCTAATAGTGGGGTAGGAGTTGCGCTGGACCAGGCCCGAAGCCCTTTGAGCGCGAATTACGTAGGGATAAAAAGGCGGCTCGTGACCCGCCCGTAGGACCCCCTTCATCGTCTTCTTCCTCCGCCTGACCATGCTCCCTGCCCCTATCAAAGACGCGCTCAACCAACAGATTGCCATGGAAGCGCAATCGTCCCAGGCCTACTTGGCCATGGCCTCCTGGGCCGAAATTCAGCCCGGTCTGGACGGGGTGACCACCTTCTTTTACCAGCAAAGCCAGGAGGAGCGGGTGCACATGCTCAAGCTCATCCGCTACGTCAATGAACGGGGTGGCTTTGCCATCGTGCCCGCCCTGGCCCAACCCGTCATTACCTTCCAATCCCTGCAGCGGGTCTTTCAGGACTTTTTACAGCACGAAATCGCCGTCTCGGCCAGCATCAACGAGTTGGTGGGCCTCACGCTGCAGGAGCGCGACTTCGCCACCCATAACTTCTTGCAGTGGTACGTCTCGGAGCAGTTGGAGGAGGAAGCCCTGGCCCGCACGCTAAACGACAAGCTCGAACTGGTGGGCGACGACAAAAGCGGCATTTACCTCTTCGACAAAGATATCCTGCTCTTTCGCGGGCATGTCGCCGCCAAGGGCAACGCCCCTAACTAAGGGCAAATTCGTTCGTTGGCGATTTTACTCCTTGCCGGTCTACTAAACAGAACAGAGGACCAGCGGGGGCGCTGGTCCTCTGTTCTGTTTAGCTCCTGAGGTAGGCAGCCTCGTTCTTATGTCGTCCCAAAAACCGCTAGAGGACGGCGGCTAACGCTTTGATTGTCTTGCTCTGGCAAAGGTTCCCAGACAGGAATAAGCGTTTTCTGGGTAAGTAAGTAGGCAGGGCATCCATAAATGTTGTTCAACAAAAGGGCATCACCGCTATCTGGCAGCTTCTGGGTAGGCTCTCCCGTGCGGTCCCATCCCAGGCCATTTCCTACCCCCCGCGGATTCAGCCTCACCCCACCTCGTCTGGCTTAATTGCGCTGTTCGCCCGCACGGCTACAGCGTCAGGCCGAGGCCGGCAAACCAGGTGCGGCCATCGGCGGGCAGGATGCCGGGGCCGGGGTAGCCGCCGGCCCGGCGGGTAAAGTAGCGGGCATCGAACACGTTGTTGACCCCACCGCTGAGCCGGTAGCGGCCCTCCTGACCCAGCTTCCAGGTAGCGGAGAAGTCGGCGACCTGGTAAGCCGGGATGGCCCCGGTCTGGGCATTGGCCGTCGGCTCCTCCGTGTTACTAGCATCGGCGTACACTTTGCCCACGTAACTGAACTGCCCCGTCACCGACAAGCCCTGGTGGGCGAAGGTGAGGCCCGTGCGCAGGGTCTGGCGGGGGGCATTTTCCACGTACTTTCCTTCCAGATTGCTTTCCACAATCTGGGTGCTGGCGCCCGTGCCGGTGAGCGTGGTCACGGGCAGGTTACCATACCGGGCGTCGAGCAGGCTGAGCGCGGCAAACAGGTCCAGGTGGGGCAAGTTGAAGTTGCCCGTAATCGAATGAATCAAGTCCAGCTCGGCGTAGGCTTCCAGGCCGTGCGTTTGGGTGCGGCCCAGGTTGGTGCGGAACTGTTGGGTCTGGCCCACAGTGCCGCCCGGCACGGGCCGCCGCACGGTGCCAATGCGGTCTTCGTAGTTGAGAAAGAAGTAACCTACGTCGAAGCGCACCCAGTTCTTATAGTTGCCGCGGTAGCCGATCTCGGCAGTATAGCCGCGCGCATCCTTCAGGTTGGGATCGATGACGTCCGCGGTGGCCGGGGGCACCAAATCGCCGAAGAGCACGGGCCGGAAAGCGCGCGAATAGTTGGCATACAGGTTGGTCGTGGGCGACACCTGAAACTCGCTGCCCAGGCCGTAAAGCAGCACATTGCGCTGGCTGGACTGATCAGCAATGCGGTTTTCGCTGCCGTTGGCAGCGCGCCCCAGGTAGCCGGTGCCGGTGTTGCGCAGGTAGTCGTAGCGCACGCCCGGCGTGAAGCTCAGGCGGGAACCGGCGTGTAGCAGCAGCTCAGCAAAGGCGGCGGCATTGGTGGTGGTAAAGTCAAATTCGTTGGTGAAGCGGCCGTCGCCCGTGAGCGTCAGGTCATAGTCCGCGCCCGTGGTGCCGGTACCCCGCTGCCGGCGCCCGGTGGTAGCGCGGTAGGCCCGCAGGCCCGTGGCCAGCGTGTGGGTACGGCCCAGCAGGTCCACGTCCTGGAGCAGGCGCAGTTCCGCGCCCAGGTTGCGGTAGTCGTCGCGGTCCACTTGGCGGGCGGCCACCTGCCGGGTGCGGCGGTTCACGCTGTCCGGGGCCGGCAGGCCGGCCACGAAGCCGACGCTGTTGCGCGAGGCCACCAGGCCAAAGGTTTTCAAATTCAGGCGGGTGCGCGCACTGGCCTGGTAATCCAGCGTGAGGGCCGGAATCAGCCAGGGGGTGCTGAGCCAGTTGCGGGCGCGGGTGCTCTGGCGGCTGTCCTGGGCGAACTGCGCGTCGGTCAAGCCCCCGGGCTGCTGCAGCCGGTTGGTCAGGTACGTGAGCTCGGCGTTCAGGGTCAGGCGCTCGGTGAGGGCCACGTGCAC
This sequence comes from Hymenobacter radiodurans, assembly GCF_004355185.1. NCBI lineage: Bacteria > Pseudomonadati > Bacteroidota > Cytophagia > Cytophagales > Hymenobacteraceae > Hymenobacter > Hymenobacter radiodurans. Next base: position 2,135 of record NZ_CP037921.1, on the reverse strand, counting down.
GTTGCCGTGCACATCGTCCACGGTGAACTGGTTATGAGGGCGCCAGCCGTCGCCCTGGCGGTGGCGGTAGTAGGCATAATAGTTCACCTTCCCCACGGTGCCGCCCACGGCGTTGTAGGAGTTAAACAAGCCGTTGGCGCCGGCCGTGTTGCTACTTTCCAACTCGACTTTTTTGTCGCGGGCGCCGCGCTTGAGCTCATAGTTGAGCAGGCCGCCGAACTGGGGGCCGAACTGCAGGCCCGCCCCGCCCCGCAGCAGCTGGATGCGCTCCACCGCTTCCATGGGCGGGTTGTAGTAGGCCTCGGGGTAGCCAAAGGCGTCAGCACTCATGTCGTAGCCGTTCTGGCGGGTGTTGAACTCCCAGCTGCGGTTGGGGCTCAGGCCCCGCGTGGCGACGTTGATCTGCTGCCCCGAGCCGTCGTTTTCCCACACCATCAGCCCGGGAATGCGGGCCATCACCTGACGCATGTTGTTCTGCACCAGGTTGGCATTGACCTCGCGGGGCTTGATGAGCTCGTTGCGGCGGCCGGCGGTCAGCGTCGTCCCATCGACTGGGGGCGCAAAGTGCGTAGCCGCGCCAGTCACGGTGACTTCGCTGAGGGTCTGGTGGCGGGTGGTATCCGCGACGGGGGTTTGCTGCGCTAGGGCCGACGGCAAACAAAGTAGGGTGGAAAGCGCAAGACTGCCGAGAATAAAGGCAGGGTTAGGGTACGCGAAACGGGTCATTAGAGTGCCTTAGGGGTAATAATGGCACAAAGGTAGATTTATTTAGAATTTGTACAAATAAAGAAAGTTTAACTATGGCTTGCATAATTTCCAGCTGCTCACTGTAACAGCTTAGGCCGTAGGCGTAGTGGAATGGCGCAGGGCTCACTTTAGGGCGCAGTTAAACAAGTAGTACAGGCTACACAGGAAAATCAAGACCAGCCTGATCAGCAGCACTTGGCGGGCGGTGGTTGCTCTACCCCAAAACCGAACGCGCCACCACCGGCCCGGAAGTAACCCAGCAGGGCTCGTTGGATGGCCTGCGGGACAAGGTGTGGTGGGATCAGTAAGGCTCGGTACTAGTAAGCGCAGGGGCGTCATCCAGCCTTCGGCCGGCTCGGCCGAGGCGCCCAACATCGGGAGGGCCTATCCAGAAAGAAGGCCGCGGGCTATTTACATTCGGTGGCCCGGCATGTCCATGCCCGGCATGGCCTCCATGGGCGTCCCCGGGCGCATCGACAGGTCCCCGTAGCGGGCCGCCAGCCAGTAGCCGACCGCGAGCATGAGCAGCGTAAGCAAGGTGACAATCGCCTTGCGCAAGCCCGATACCTGGGCGCCGCCCGCCATATCCATGGGCAGCGCGGCCCTGGTGTGCCCCGCGTGCGCAGCGGCCGGGGGCAGGGCGGGCGACATGCTGGCCATGGAATGGCCAGCATGCGCCGGCAAACTGACTTCTTCTTCCGCCGTGCCGCCTTTGCCCAACGCCCGCTCGGTACCCATGCCGTGCTTGAGCTGATTTTTAACGAGCCAGTAGTTGACCGGGTAAGAAACCACCACGCCCACCAGGGTTGCCGCCGACATGGCCGCCCAGAACCAGGGCGAGGCAGCTTCCATGGCGCGCATGTCGCGGCTCATCAGAATGACCATGGTAGGCAGCATGCCGGCCATCATGGCGTTCATCGACATCCACTCCGGCAGAAAAGAGTGGCGCAGGGCTTGCCCGTAGCTCATGCCCATCATGTCCTTCATAAACAGCGCCTGGAAGATGAACAAGCCGAAGGCAAAGCCGGCGGCATACTCGATCCAAATGTCCACGCCCATGCTCAGGCCGAAGTAGCCCGTGATAGCGGCGGCCACGATAATGCCCGTCGCGTCGCCCGCCGCACAGTGGATCGTGGAGCCTACGGCCTGCTTCCAGAGCGGTGCCACAAACGCCTCGTGCGTGCCGGGCGACGACTCGCGGCAAGAAAACCAATAGATAAGCAGGCCTACCGGCCCCGTATAAAGGGTCACCAGCACCCAGCCCCACTTCATCACCTTCATCTCCGGGGTCCGGGTAAACAGGTCCCAGGCCACATACAGCACGGAGACCAGCGTGAGCGCGAACCACAGCCAGAGCGCCCAGGCGGGGGCCCACGGGGTATTGTGCG